>URSZ01000001.1 GCA_900550635.1 uncultured Prevotella sp.
CTTGATGGTCGACAGGCGGTGGGCTATGGCTATCGTGGTGCGCGTTTTCATGAGACGTTCGAGGGCTTCCTGCACAAGGCGCTCGCTTTCGGTGTCGAGTGCCGAAGTGGCCTCGTCGAGAATGAGTATGTCGGGATTCTTTAGTATCGCACGCGCTATGCTTATGCGCTGTCGCTGGCCTCCCGAGAGGCGGCAGCCGCGGTCGCCTACGGATGTGTCGTATCCGTGCTCCGACTCCATGATAAAGTCGTGGGCATTGGCCACTTTTGCGGCGTTAATCACGTCTTCTTCGGTGGCGTTTTCCACTCCGAAGGCTATGTTGTTGAAAAAGCTGTCGTTAAAGAGTATTGCCTCCTGGTTCACGTTGCCTATTATTCCGCGCAGGTCGGCAATCCTGAGGTCGCGCACATCAATGCCGTCGATGGTTATGCGCCCGCCCGTAACGTCGTGATAGCGCGGTATGAGGTCTACGAGCGTCGATTTGCCCGAGCCGCTCTGCCCCACTATGGCTATCGTCTGGCCGCGCTTTACCGTAAGGCTTACGCCGTGGAGCACCTCGCCGTGCCCGTGATAGCTGAAATGCACGTTGTCGAACACGATTTCGTCTTTAAGCCCCGAGATTGGAAGGGGAGCTTTCTTTTCGACAATAGGGTTCTTGGAGTTCAGAATCTTGTTAACACGCTCTACCGAAGCCATTCCCTTGGGAATGCTGTAAGAAGCCTTGGCAAAGTCCTTGAGCGGCTGTATGGTGCTGTAGAGTATCACCATATAGAATATGAACGTGGGCGCGTCGATGGGCGAATGCTGCGAGAATATCAGTGTGCCGCCGTACCACAGCACGAAAACAATGAGGCATGTACCGAGAAACTCGCTCACAGGATGGGCCGAAGCCTGGCGCACGGCCACGCGGCTTGCGGCGCGCCTGAAGGCGTTCGTGCTGGTGTCGAAACGTGCGCACATCTTCTTCTCGGCCGTAAAGGCTTTTATTATGCGCATTCCGCCAAGTGTTTCCTCGAGCTGCGCCATGGTGTCGCTCCACTTGTTCTGCGCGTCGAGCGACTTGTGTTTCAGCTTGCGCCCTATCTTGCCCATTATCCAGCCCATAAGCGGGAGCACTATTATCGTGAAAAGGGTAAGTTTCCAGCTCGTATAGATAAGCACGCTGAAATAGCAGATTATAAGTATGGGATTTTTTATGAGCATTTCAAGCGAACCGGTCACGGAGTTTTCAATCTCGTTTACGTCGCCGCTCATGCGGGCTATGATGTCGCCCTTGCGCTCGTCGGAGAAAAACGAAAGCGGCAGCGATATGATTTTGTGGTAAACGTTTATGCGTATGTCGCGCACAATTCCCGTGCGCATGGGCACAAGCATTCCGGCCGAGGCAAAGTAACAGCTCGTCTTCATGAGCGTGGTTACGATAAGGAAAAGGCCTATCAGCAACAGTGTGTACGAAGCACCGTAAAGCTTTATAAGCTCGCCCGTATAGTAATACAGGTTGTTCACGAGTATGTCCTTCATGTTCATGCCGGCGGCGTCCCACTCAATGAAGCTGTACGTCTTGTTGTCAATGCCGAAAAGCATTTGCAGCATGGGCAGCAGCGACAGGAAAGAAAACACATTGAGCATTGCCGAAAGCAGGTTGAACACTAACGAGCCGAAAAGGTAACGCTTATAAGGAAGCACGTACTTGACCAGTACCTTGAAAAATTCTTTCATGTTGATTTTTTACTTTCTTGCGTAATTACAATTCTTCTTTAAATCCCGGCGGGAGGCTCTTCATGCCTCGTCGGCGCATTTGCGCAGTTCGTCGTCGAGCGCATTAAGGGTAAAGACATAACTATTATATATGCGCTGCGCGATGTTGCGCATTTCGCCGGGATTATAAATGTAGTTCCTGTAATCGCTGTCGCGCTGCATGTCGTGCCATTGCTCCCTGTCGGAAATAATACCGTTGTCGAGCGCAAGCTGTATTATATGCGTAGGGTTCTGCACTTTGCCGAAATTCCTGTAACGCAGGTAGTCCTGCAGAGTTCTCAGCGCCAGCTCGAATGCAATCTCGAACAGTTTCACAAGTGCGGCCTCGCCGTAAATGTCGAGCTTCTCGGTGGGACGTTCCCGCCCGGTCAGCGCCACAAGACGCATGCAGGCCTCATGGTAATATTCCCCACGCTCAATCCAACGTTTGCTTGTTTCCATAAGTTTATTTTTTTCGCCCGAAATCGGCCGGAATTTCTCCCCAGCGCGAAGTTTCCCATTTCAGTATGGGAGTGTCGTAACTGTTTTCGCGCAACCATTTTTCGGCACGGCCTATTATTTTGAAAAGTTCTTCAGTCTTTTCGTTGCGTGGCAGCGTTGTTTTGCATTTTTTCTGTTTTACCCACAGTATTGCGTTGCGGCTGTCGGAATATACAGCCACGTTTGCGCCGGTTTTCTTTATCAGTGCAAGCGCATGTACTATTGCAAGGAATTCTCCTATGTTGTTTGTGCCGTAGCACGGGCCGTAATGGAACAAGAGTCTGCCCGTTTTAAGATAAACGCCCCGGTATTCCATCTTTCCCGGATTGCCCGAGCACGCAGCGTCCACAGCCACGGCGTCATTCGACACTTCGGGGGGCAACACAGGCGGGATATTCTTTTCCTGCGGCTTTTCTGTGCCGGGCACGTCAGGAACTTTTGCCGCCACGTCGGCCGGACGTTCGTCCTCAGGCCCGTAAATGAAAGCCTGCTCAGCTTCGGCGGGCGTGGGATAGGCTTTGTACTTCGCTCCCTTGAATCCCGAGGTCTGCTTCACGCACTCTTCCCACGAAGTATAGATTCCGGGGTCGCGCCCGTACCAAACTACATAGTATTTCTGCTTCTTGCCTGCCATCTGCTGCCTTTCGTTTTGCCTGCCTTCTGCTTTCCGGCAACCGGCGGGCCGCCTGCGCGCGATTTTTACATGCGCTCAGGCATTTCTATACCGAGAAGGTTCATGCCGCTGCGCACTATTTTTGCGACGTTGGCAGAGAGCACGAGGCGCAGGCGTTTCTTTCCTTCGTTTTCTTCGCGCAGAATTGAATAGTCGTGGTAGAACTGGTTGTATTCCTTTACAAGATCGTAGCAATAATTGGCTATTATGCTCGGGCTCATGTCCTCGCCGGCCTGGCGCACCGTGGCGTCGAAATCGGCCAGCAGCTGTATGAGTGCGGCTTCCTTGTCGTTCACTTCCGTTCCGGCAGGCACGGGCGAGTTTATGTCGAGTCCTTGTGCATTTGCCTTTCTGAGCACCGAGCGTATGCGTGCGTAGGTATATTGTATGAACGGGCCGGTGTTGCCGTTGAAATCTATGCTTTCCTCTGGGTTGAACAGCATGTTCTTGCGTGCGTCCACTTTAAGCAGGAAGTACTTGAGCGCTCCCATTCCTACAATGCGCGCGGTTTCGGCCTTTTCGTCCTCGGGTATGTCGGCAAACTTGCCAAGCTCTTCGCTTGTTTGCTTTGCGGTGAGCACCATTTCCTCCATGAGGTCGTCGGCGTCGACAACTGTTCCCTCGCGGCTTTTCATTTTTCCGTTAGGGAGCGTCACCATGCCGTAGGAGAAATGCACGAGGCTCTTGCCCCATTCGAATCCCAGGCGGTCGAGCAGTATGGACAGCACTTTAAAGTGATAGTCCTGCTCGTTTCCTACGACGTATATCATTTTCTTTATGGGGAAGTCCTGGTATCGCAGTTTGGCGGTGCCTATGTCCTGTGTCATATACACCGAAGTGCCGTCGGCACGTATGAGCAGTTTTTCGTCGAGTCCTTCGTTGCGCAGGTCGGCCCAAACACTGCCGTCGTCCTTGCGGAAGAAAATGCCTTTGTCAAGCCCGTCCTCCACAAGGGATTTGCCTACGAGATAGGTATCGCTCTCATAATATATCTTGTCGAAGCCCACACCCATCGTGCGATAGGTTTCGTTAAAGCCGGCGTACACCCATTCGTTCATTTTCCGCCACAGTGTGCGCACTTCATTGTCGCCCTGTTCCCATTTCACGAGCATTTCGTGTGCTTCGCGCATGAGCGGTGCGTCCTGTTCGGCCTGTTTGCGGGCTTCTTCCTCGTTCATGCCCTCGGCGGTGTATTTTTCGGTAAGTTCCTTTACCTGCTGGCGGTAGTGCTTGTCGAACAGCACGTAGTAGTCGCCTATCAGGTGGTCGCCTTTCTTGCCCGACGATTGCGGTGTCTCTCCGTTGCCGTATTTGAGCCACGCGAGCATGGACTTGCAGATATGTATGCCGCGGTCGTTCACGATGTTGGTCTTGACAACCTGTTTTCCGCAGGCTTCCTCTATGTTTGCCAGCGCCCAGCCGAGCAGGATGTTGCGCAGGTGGCCCAGGTGCAGTGGCTTGTTGGTGTTGGGCGATGAGTATTCTATCATCCAGAGCGGCGAGTTCTCGTCGGGCTTGTGTATGCCGTAGCTTTCGTCGGCGTTTATGTTCTCGAGCATTTCAAGCCAGCTTTCGTGCGACACGGTGAGGTTCAGGAATCCCTTTATCACGTTGTAGTCGGCCACGGCATGGCAGTTTTCCTTCAGGTATGCGCCTATGTCGGAAGCCGTGTCTTCCGGTTTCTTGCGCGACACGCGCAGCAACGGGAATACTACGAGTGTGAGCGACCCTTCGAATTCGCGTTTTGTTTTCTGAAGCTGTATCTGCGCGGCGTCGACGGTTGCGCCGTAGAGTGTCTCGACGGCTTTTACGACGGCGGCGGTTATGTCTTGCTCTATTTTCATAATATATCTGGTTTTTGTTTTTTACGCAACGAATTGACTGGTGCAAAAATACGCAATTCCGCCGTATTTTCCCGCCTTGGGCTGCGAAATGAGAATAAAATGCCGCTTTTTGGGCATTGCGGCAAAGTATGCGCGCCACGGGCTGCCCGGATTTCGGCTTCGGTTACGTTGCCGGACATTCGGCCCGGGCTTCTTGAAAAGTTTCACGGGACGTAAAAAAATTATCTCTGAGATATTTCAAAATATGTCTGACATATTTTAAAATACGTCAGACATATTTTCTGCCGCCTCCAACAGGCAGAAGAGACCAAACGTTCCCGCGGCATGCAGCGGTGCCGGCACACGGAGTTTGCAGCACTTGCGGGACGGCGTTTACTTGAACACGTGCACGGCGGGACGCCCAATCCATGCCTGCGGCTGTTCGAGCCCGAAGATGTAGGCTATCGTGGCCGCCGTGTCGAAACGCATGTTCACTTCCTTGAACTCTCCTCCCTGCCTGACGTTCTTGCCGGCTATTATGAAGGGCACTTCCATTTCGAGCAGCGATTTGCCGCCGTGCCCCTTGTCCTTGCCGCCGTGGTCGCCGGTAAGTATGAATATCGTATCGTCGAACATGCCGGCCTTCTTGGTTGCTTCGATTACCCTGCCGAGGAACGTGTCGATTCTCTCGAGCGTGGTGTAGTATTCTGGCACGTCAAAGCCGTCGGCATGTCCGGTGTGGTCCAGCTGGTCGTAGCATATAGCCACGAAATCGGGTTTCTTTTCCAGTATGTACCGCTCGGCGCGTTCGCATAGCAGGCTCTGCTGCGATTCGTCGAGCACCTCTACGCAATTCACCGCCGCCGAGTCGATGAGATACTTTATGCCTACCCATTCCATAAGGCATCCCGTCTCGGCTTCGGGCATTTGCTCGCGTATAACGCTGAAAATAGTGGGAAAGATGCCGCGCTCGTTAACGCAGAACGACGGAATCTCGGGCGTGCGTGAGTTCCATTCGGTGTAGCCGTGCATTTCGGTGCCCGCGCCCATGAACATCGACGCCCAGTTTATGGCCGACGACGACGGCAACGTGCTGCGCGAATGCAGCGTAAAGCACCCCGAGTCCATAATCTTTCTTATGTTGGGGATGTTTTTTGCCTTGGGAACGGAATATCCTCCCCACCCGTCGATGGCGAAAAGCACAACGTGCTTGGCCTTGGGCCGCCCTGCGCTTACGTTGAAAGCCAGCGACACGGCCATTAACAAGAACAGTAGTTTCTTCATGGTCATTATGTTTTAGTTTCAGGTCTACAGTCGGTTGCCTGCACGGCGCATAACGCACCCGTACTTTGGCGCGGCGCGGGGGAGCGCCAAAAGTTTCACGAACGTAAATTTATGAAAATAATCCGTAACGCAATGCAATCGTGCCGTATTTTGCAGCTCCGTGCAGCAACATGCCGAAGCCGCACGGGCAAGGCAGCGCGGCAAGTCCGTAAATGTCTGTTTTCAAAGCCGGAAAATGAATACTCATTTTCAGCACGTTACGAACCCTCGGAGAAAATGGAAAATACAAGGCACATATTTTAAAATATGTGCCTTGTATTTTGAAATAGGTCTGAGATATTTTCGCACGGTTTCCCGACGTTTTCTTTATAACAGTTCCAAATCTCCGCTCCGGGGCGGCTTTTCCTTTTTTTGTACAACATGTAATCCGGTTCGGCACAGCCAAATTCGGAAACATTTGTTTTCGCTTGCCTCTGCGCCCGCCTTTCGCTATTTTTGACACACGCACAAGAAATTCACGAAAGAAAACGTTATATTCGCAAGGCAAAACAGAAAAATTCCCGAACAAACGATGAAAGAACTCGTATTCGCCACCAACAACGCCCACAAGCTGGACGAGATACGCTCCATTCTGGGCGGCAAGATAAAAGTGCTCAGCCTTTCCGACATAGGTTGCCATGCCGACATACCCGAAACGGCCGACACGCTCGAGGGCAACGCCCTCATAAAGGCCCGCTATGTGTACGAACACTACGGACTCGACTGCTTTGCCGACGACACCGGGCTTGAAGTGCGCGCCCTCGGCGGGCTGCCCGGCGTACATACCGCCAGGTATGCCTATCCCGACCGCCACGACCCGGAGGCCAACATGGACAAACTGCTCGGCGAACTGGAAGAAAAAAACGACCGCCACGCAAGATTCCGCACCGTAATAGCGTTAATAGAAAAGGGACGGGAACATCTTTTCGAAGGCGTTGTGGAAGGCGAAATAACCGCCTCGCGCCAAGGAACCGAAGGATTCGGCTACGACCCCGTGTTCGCTCCCGAAGGCCTGGGCGAGACGTTCGCGCAACTGGGCAGCGACATAAAGAACTCCATGAGCCACCGCGCCCGGGCGGCCGAAGCGCTTGCCCGATACCTGGCCGGAGAATAAGAACATATACGACAAAAGCCACCGAAAATGCGAAAACTTTCCGCACTGCTCATCATCCTCGTGCTTGCAGCCGCCACGGCTGCGGCAGCCGGACGCTGGACATACTACGGCGCATTCCACAACGCGCTGCAGAACATACCCGTAAACGGCACTGTATTCTCGCTGTGCGACGGCTCGATTTTCTCATACTCGCCGGGCGACACCGAAGTGCGCGTTTACGACAAAACCACCGGACTTAGCGACGTGGACATCAAACTCATGGCCTACTGCCCCGAACAGCAATGCCTCGTACTCGTTTACGACAACTCGAACATCGACCTGTTCTTTCCCGACAACAGCGGCATAGTAAACATACCGCAGTACATGAACAGCTCGCTGGCCGACAAAACGATAAACGACATATCCGTAGTGGGGTCAAACGCATACCTGGCCACAAACACAGGAGTGACGGTAATGAACATCGAACGCGGAGAGTTCAGCAACACATACCAGCTCGAAACGGCGGTAAACACATGCACCTTTGCAGGCGGCAAAATATACGCCTCCACAGCAAAGGGAATGTTTGTGGGCAACACCGACGACAACCTGCTCGACCCGTCGAACTGGACCGCCGCAGGAACGGGGAATTACAAGAAAATGCGCACCTTCGGCGCCAACATATATGCCACCGGGGCAGGCTTTTTCAAAATAGACCCGGCCACGGGCGGGGCTTCGCTGCTTGCAACCGGCACTCCCGTATTCCTCAACGCCGACAACGGCAATACGCTCATCTGCGGCAACGGCACGGCCATACATATCGTTGACAACTCGGAGAACCTCACTACCATAACACAAAAAAACTCGTTCAAATACCTGTCGCTCGCCTCGGGAACCTACTGGGCCAGCTGCGGATACGCGGGGCTGCGACCCTACCGCGCGGGACAGGCGGGCAACCTCGAGGAAGCCGGAGGCGCGATAGCGATAAACAGCCCCATACGCAACTACTGCGCTTTCATGAACATCACTCCCTCGAACCGCGTGCTCGTAGCCGGAGGTACGCTCAACTACAACGGACTGAACTACGAAGGCACGCTTTATTATTATGAAAACAACCGCTTCTTCAACTTCGAAGACTCCATAACGCAATACACCACCTATCCTTACCGCAACCTTACAGGCATAGCCGAAGACCCCGACGACCCTACGCACCATTTTGCCACTTCGGGCGAGACGGGCCTGTACGAGTTCCGCAACGGCAGGTACGCCGCGCACTACGACAACTCAAACTCGCCGCTGGCTTCGGCCGTTCCCAAGAGTTCGCAATCCCACATGTACGTGCGCACAGGCGGACTTACATACGACGCCGAGGGAAACCTGTGGATGCTGAACAACGAAGTGGACACCGTGGTGCGCGTAAGGCTCAAGGACGGCTCGTGGCAGAGTATCTACGTTGACGAGGTAAGCGGCTACCCCACGTTCGACCACCTGTTGTTCGACCGCGCGGGCCGCGCATGGTTCACACACCGGCGCACCACCAGCTCGCACCATGCGGGAGTGGCGTGCCTTGACTACAACGGCACCATAACCGACCCGAGCGACGACCGCAGCTACTTTCGCTACACTTTCGTAAACCAGGACGGCACGTCGTACAACCCCAACACGGTAAACGCCCTGGCCATCGACAACAACGGCTACATCTGGGTGGGCACAATAGAAGGCCCGTTCGTCATAACCAACCCCGACAACTTCATGAACAGCGGCTTCACGTTCACGCAGGTAAAAGTTCCCCGCAACGACGGCACCAACAACGCCGACTACCTGCTGACGGGCGTTCCCGTGTCGGCCATTGCCGTCGACGCGGCCAACCGTAAATGGATAGGAACCACGGGCAACGGACTGTACCTGATAAGCGAGGACAACATCGAGACCATAAGCCACTTTACCACCGAGAACTCGCCGCTCGTAAGCGACAACATACTCTCGCTGGCGGTGAACAACTCCACCGGCGAGGTGATGATAGGCACCGACCGCGGACTAATGGGATTCATGGGCGAAAAGACGGCCGAACCGAACAAGATAAGCGACGACGACCTGAAGATTTACCCCAACCCCGTGCGCCCCGACTACTACGGCGATGTAACGATTGAGGGACTTCCCTACGGGGCTGAGGTAAAGATAACCACCACGGGCGGCCAGGTGGTAACGTCGGGCAAGTCGAGCAACGGCGAGTTCAAATGGGACGTGCGCGACGCTTACGGCAACGACGTAGGCTCGGGCGTTTACTTTGTGCTCGTATCGACGGGCAACAGCAAGCACGGCGCGCGCGGCCGGCTGGTAGTAATAAGATAAGCCTCTGCCATGGCCCCGCTTGCAAGCCCCAACGCCTTTTCGCTCATAAGATGGCTGTTCGCGCTGTCGCTCATTCTCTTTCACGGCAGCGTGGCGGCGGGGCACGCTTACGGCTGGATTGTAAGCCCCCATTCTATAATATGCGTTTTTTTCGTGATGAGCGGAATGCTCACCTACAACAGCTACCTGCTCCACCCCGGGGCCGGGGCTTTCTACATGCGGCGTATCCGCAAGATTGTTCCGCCATACGCCGCGGTTATAATCCTTGCCGCCGCAGGCGGGGCGTTCGTCTCCACGCTCGGTGCGGATGAATACTTCACCCACACGGGCACGTTCAAGTACCTTGCCGCAAACCTCACGTTCCTTAATTTTCTTGCGCCCGGGCTTCCGGGAGTGTTCGAAGGGAACATCGTCACGGCCGTGAACTCGTCGCTGTGGACGATGAAGGTGGAAGTGGCATTCTATATCCTTCTCCCGGGCATGGTGTGGCTCATGCGCTGCTTCAGGCCGGCGCACGTGATAGCGGCTCTCTACCTGCTGTCGGTGGTATGGAACATAGCGTTCCAGCTCTTGTACCAGTCGACGGGCAACGGCCTTTACGACATGCTGCGCCGCCAGGTGTTCGGCCAGATGATGTACTTTGCCGCCGGAATGGCCGCCGTGCACGTGCACACATACCTTCTGCGCCGCAAATGGGCGGTGCTCGCATGCAGCGTGGCGCTGTGGGCGGTGTGCGACCGCTACGCTCCGCTGCGCCTTGTCGAGCCCGTGGCCATAGCTGCCGCGCTTACTGTGGCGGCCTGCGGCAGCGCGCGCCTGTCGCGCCTTTCCGCCCGCACGCCCAACCTCACGTATGAGGTGTACCTGCTCCATTTCCCGGTTATCCAGGTGCTCGTGGCAACGGGCTTCTTTGCCGCCGCCGGTTTCTACCCCGCCATAACGGCCGCAGCCGCCGTGATACTCCTGCTCTCCCTTGTGCTGCACAAGGCCGTGCACAGGTTTGCCGCCGCAAGATAGGGCAGCGCGTTCCCCGTGCAAAGGCACAAAGCCATTCCGCCCGGAAACCTTTACTCGGCACACGGCGTAAAACTCCCGTCCTTTATTGTCCGTTTATTCAACCGTGTTTTCTTACCCGTTTCGGAGGGGGCGAAAAATATGTCTGAGATATTTTAAAATATGTCAGACATAATTCAAAATATGTCCGACATATTTTTTATTTGCTCCCAAGGGGGTATAAAAAACTGAATAACAATATTCACATTCCCGCACCCGAAACAGACATTTCCCCGCCTCTTGACGTGCACCCGGGAGCACACCTCGCGCCAATGCTCTCCAAGCGCACTAACGTGTCCGGTCTGCACGCAATTTGACGAAGCCTGACGGCCGATTTGAGGTTACGTACACGAAAAGGCCGCAATTTACTCCTCCGGTGGAACATCCGCGCCATAAAATACTGTAACAAAACCAAAAAATACGGCTTGCATAGGCCTTAATCGAGCATGGTTTCGTATATTTGCACGAAATTAGCGCTTGTTATATGGATCGACAAACAATATCGCAATGCCCGGCATGCGGTTCGGAGCGGATTCATAAATACGTTTCTGCAATGAACTATTATGCCACGGGTGAGGCATTCGACATCTACGAATGCGACGCCTGCGGAATGCGGTTCACCCAGGACGCTCCTATCGAAGCCGAAGCAGCGCAGTATTATTCCTCGCCCGACTACATCTCACACACCGACATACGCAAAGGACTCTTCAACCGCACGTACCACGCGGTGCGCACGGTAATGCTGCGGCGCAAGGCGCACCTGGTGATGAAAGCCCTGGGCAGCAAGGAAGGACGACTGCTCGACATAGGCGCGGGCACGGGATACTTTGCACGCGAAATGCAGCGGCGGGGCTTTGCCGTTGAAGCCGTGGAAGTAAGCGAAGACGCGCGCAAGGTGGCCGAAAAGAATGCCGGAATAAAGGAAAAGGACATCAGCGCGCTCGCCACGTTCGAAAACGAGAGCTTCGACGCCATAACGATGTGGCACGTGCTGGAACACGTTTACAACCTGGCCGACGAGTGGCAGACACTGCGGCGGCTGCTGAAAAACGACGGGCGGCCGGTCATAGCCGTGCCCAACTGCGCCTCGCTCGACGCAAAACACTACAGGGAATTCTGGGCCGCATACGATGTGCCGCGCCACTTGTGGCACTTCAACTCGCACACCATGAAACTCATGGCCGAACAGTACGGCTTCAAGATAATGAGCATACACCCCATGCCGTTCGACGCCTACTACATCTCAATGCTGTCGGAAAAATACAGCGGCCGCAAGCCCTACTTCCTGCGCGGCATGATGTTCGGCACATATTCGTGGTTCAAAACCCTGTGCAACAAGAAAAACAGCAGCTCGCTCATCTACGTGATGAGAAAGCTGTAAACAGCAAGCTACAACCCGGACTGACAAATGAGCAAAAAAAAGAAGTCGCGCAGCGGACTGCGCCTTAATGTCGTAACCTCGTGCATAAGCACCACGCTCGTGCTCGTGCTGCTCGGCGCCGTAGTGTTCTTCGTAACCACGGCAACACACCTGAGCGACATGCTGCGCGAGAATTTCACCGTGTCGGTAATGCTCGACGACGACATACCCAACAACGAAGCCAACAAGTTGCAACAACAACTGCGCCGGCTGCCATGCGCCGCAAGCGTAAGCTATATATCAAAGGAACGGGCGGCCGCCGAACAAATCAAGGCAATGGGCTGCGACCCCTCGGAATTCCTCGGCTCCAACCCCATACCGGCCTCGTTCGAGATACACCTCAAGGCCGACTACACCACGAGCGACAGCCTCGAAACCATCATTCCCGGACTGAAAGAACAGAAATACGTAATGGACGTGGACTACCCCAAGGAACTGATGGAAAGCATAAACAGCAACATACGCAAAATAAGCATAATCCTGCTCGCCGTGGCACTGCTGCTCACGTTCGTGTCGTTCGTATTGATAAACAACACCATGCGCCTGAGCATTTACGCACGGCGCTTCTCGATACGCACCATGCAGCTCGTAGGCGCAAAGCCGTCGTTCATACGGCGCCCATTCATGTCGAACGCCTTTTGGGTGGGATTCATATCGGCAATGTTTGCCTGCGCCCTGCTCGTGTTCGGCATAGACTCGCTCGTGCGCTTCGACCCCTCGATGGCAAAAGTGGTGACGTGGGAAATAGTGGCCATAACAATGGGCACGGTATTCGGCTGCGGCATAATACTGATACTCCTGTGCGCCTACTTCTCGGTAAACAAATACCTGCGCATGAGGGCCGACGACATTTACCGCGCATAACCCAAACGCAACAAACACAACACATCAAATAAACATGGACAAGAAAAACCTCGCGTTCACACGCACGAATTTTATCCTGCTCGCCATAGGAATGGCTGTAGTATTGCTCGGATTCATACTCATGTCCGGCGCAGGCTCGAGCGAAACGGCTTTCAACCCCGACATCTTCTCGGCGCGCCGCATTAAAGTAGCCCCGGCAATCAGCTTCATAGGATTCGTATTCATGATTGTCGCAATACTCTTCCCTTCAAAAAGGAAAGAAAGCAACACAGCCGACATCGCAACTGACGCCAAAACCGAAAAATAACACACGCCCATGGATTGGTTGCAAACCGTAATCATCGCAATAGTCGAGGGGCTTACGGAGTTCCTGCCGGTATCTTCGACAGGGCACATGATTATAGCCCAAAGCGTACTCGGAATAGAAAGCACGCCGTTCGTAAAGGCTTTCACGGTAATAATCCAGTTCGGCGCCATTCTCTCGGTGGTTGTGCTCTACTGGCGCAAGTTCTTCTACCCCGAAACAATGCGCACAAAAGGCTACACCTGGTGGCAAGCTATCTGGAGATTCTATCTCAAGCTCATAGCAGGCGTGCTGCCTGCCGTAGTGCTCGGCCTGGCGTTCAACGACTTCATAGAGTCGAACCTCGGCAACGTTACGCTCGTGGCGGTAATGCTCATCTTGGGCGGAATCTTCATGCTCTTCTGCGACAGGATATTCAACAAGGGAACGTTCAACGAGCCAAGCTACAAGAAAGCCTTCATAATAGGCATAGTGCAATGTATCTCGATGATACCGGGCGTTTCACGCTCTATGGCAACGATAGTGGGCGGCATGTCGCAAAAACTCACGCGCCGCGCCGCCGCCGAGTTCTCTTTCTTCCTTGCCGTGCCCACCATGCTGGGAGCCACATGCCTTGAAACCTACAAACTCGTGTTCCACGGCGACGGCAACATACTCCTGCAGGGCAACAACATGCCCATGCTTATCCTTGGCAGCATTGTAGCGTTCATCGTTGCAATGGCGGCAATAAAGTTCTTTATCGACTACGTAAGCAAGTACGGCTTTGCGGCGTTCGGCTGGTACAGGATAATTGTCGGGGCAGTAATAATAGTGCTCGGCCTGCTCGGCGTGGACATGCAAATAGAGTAAGAGGAGAATGAATTTCTTCGAAGGACAAGTACTTGCTTTCGACAAGCCCTATCGTGCCTCGTCGTTCAACGTAGTTTACGGAGTGCGCAACACGCTTAGCGCACACATGGGCGGAAGAAAGATAAAAGTGGGCCACGCAGGCACGCTCGACCCCTTGGCCACCGGAGTGCTGCTGATATGCACCGGACGGGCCACCAAACGTATCGAAGAACTGCAGCAGATGGGCAAGGAATACGTGGCAACCCTGAAACTCGGGGCCACAACCGCGAGCTATGACATGGAACACCCCGAAAACGCCGTGTTCCCCACCGAACACATCACCGAGCAACTCGTGCTCGACACACTGCAACGCTTTGTGGGCGACATACAACAGATACCGCCCGTTTACTCCGCCTGCAAAATAGAGGGCAAACGCTCATACCACCTCGCACGCCGCGGAAAAGAAATACAGCTCAAGCCCAAAACGCTGCACATCGACGAGATAGAGCTCCTCAAATACGACATGCCCGAGATAACGATACGCGTATCCTGCGGCAAAGGCACATACATACGCGCCCTGGCCCGCGACATAGGCGAGGCGCTCGGAAGCGGGGCATACCTTACCGCACTGCGCCGCACCAGGGTAGGAAACTTCCTGGCCGACGAATGCATGAAGCCGGCCGACTTCCCGGCATGGCTCGAAAACGTGGAAATAGAAATGCCCGACATGGAGCAGGCATAAAACCTATAAAGACACAATCAACCGTTATGAAACTATCCCAATTCAAGTTCAAGCTACCCGAAGACAAGATTGCCCTCTATCCGCCCCTGCACCGCGACGAGGCACGCATGATGGTGCTGCACCGCAAGACAGGAAAGATAGAACACAAAATCTTCAAGGACATACTCGACTTTTTCGACGAAAAAGACGTGTTCGTCTTCAACGACACCAAAGTATTCCCGGCACGCCTGTACGGACTAAAGGAAAAAACAGGGGCACGTATCGAAGTGTTCCTCCTGCGCGAGCTTAATCCGGAGTTGCGCCTGTGGGATGTGCTTGTCGACCCTGCACGCAAGATAAGAATAGGCAACAAGCTCTTTTTTGGCGAGGATGGCAGCATAATGGCCGAAGTAATAGACAACACCACGAGCCGCGGCCGAACGCTGCGCTTCCTCTACGACGGCCCGCACGACGAGTTCAAGCAGCAGCTCTACGCACTGGGCGAGGCGCCGCTGCCCAAAATCATCAAGCGCCAGGCCGAAAAGGAAGACATCGAGCGCTTCCAGTGCATATTCGCCAAGAACGAAGGCGCCGTTACCGCTCCGGCCTCGGGCCTGCACTTCTCGCGCGAGCTGATGAAACGCATGGAGATAAAGGGGATAGAATTCGCATTCCTCACAATGCACTGCAGCCTCGGCACATTCCGCTCAACCGACGTGGAAGACCTCACGAAGCACAAAATGGACTCCGAACAGATGTTCGTCGACAAGGACTGCTGCGACAAGGTGAACCGAGCGCACGCCGAAGGCCACAAGGTGGTGGCCGTGGGAACCACCGTGCAGCGCGCAATGGAAACCGCCGTCGGCGCCGACAACAACCTGAAGGAATACGAGGGATGGACAAACAAGTTCATCTTCCCGCCCTACGACTTCCACCTGGCCGACGCGATGATTTCCAACTTCCAAATGCCCCTCAGCACGCTGCTAATGCTCACAACCGCCTTTGGCGGCTACGAGAACACCATGGCGGCCTACAAGGTGGCACTCAAGGAAGACTACAAGTTCGGCCCTTACGGCGACGCAATGCTCATTATCGACTGATGCACTCTGTTTACATAGGCCTCGGCTCCAACCTCGGGCGCCGCGGCGACAACATACGGCGGGCCTTGGATCTCCTCACGCAGGACGGTTCAAGGCTCGCCGCCGTTTCATCGTTCCACGAAACAGCACCCGTAGGCTTCACCTCGAGCCATTCTTTCCTCAACGCGGCGGCCCTGGTGCTTACGCCCCTCCCGCCCGAAGCATTCCTCGACGCCACGCAACGGGTGGAGCGTGCGCTCGGGCGCACCGTCAAGTCGGAAAACGGCATATACCACGACCGCACCATCGACATCGACATGCTTTTCTACGACGACATCGTGCTCAACACGCCACGCCTCGCCATTCCGCACCCCCACATGTGCGGCCGCGCATTCGTGCTCGCGCCGCTCTGCGAGATAGCCCCCGCCATGGTGCATCCCGCAAGCGGCATGACCGTTGCGCAAATGCTCGCAGCCCTGCAAAACAACAGCACCGCCGGAAGCGTAAAGCCGTGAATTTTGAAAACAGACAAAAAAAGCACACCCCTTTGCCGCTGAAAAACAGGCATGTTAGATGTGCGCAAAAAAAGGTCGGACATATTTCGAAATATGTGCCTTGAATTTTAAAATATGTCCGACTAATTTTTTTCTTTCTCCCACCCCCGTAAAATCGTGTCATTTTGGCGCACCGTTTTTCTTGAACGATAAACCGCCTTTTTGCAGACATTTGCGGCAGCAGGGCACACCGTTTCCGACACACCCGCGTAAAGGATTTATTTTTCGCCGCAGCAACGAAAAAAGTTATATCTTTGCACTGTCCCGCAGCAGCAAAACCTCACGGCAAAACCCTGACATGCAGCCCCGGGCAACATATCAACCATATTATGAGAGTATTACTCGTAAACACTTCGGAACGCACCGGCGGCGCGGCAATAGCAGCCAACCGGCTGTGCGAAGCATTGGGAAACAACGGCGTAAAGGCCAAAATGCTCGTAAGCCGCAAAGAAACCGGACTTATCACCGTTACCGAGCCCCACAACCGTTTGCAGTACAAGCTCAACTTCCTGCGCGAAAGGCTCACCATACTGGCGGCCAACAAATTCCGCCGCCACCGCCTCTTCGAGGTCGACGCCGCCAACTGCGGCATAGACATCACCGGGCTGAAGGAATTCCGGCAAGCCGACATAATACACCTCCACTGGGTTAACCAGGGATTCATATCGCTTGCCGGGATAGCCAAAATAGTAAAATCCGGAAAACCCGTGGTATGGACCATGCACGACATGTGGCCCTTTACCGGCATTTGCCACTACACGCGCTCGTGCGAACAATACAAGGACGAATGCGGCAACTGCCCCATACTCTACGGCGGGGGCGCGCCCAACGACCTCTCACACCGCGTGTTCGTTAAAAAACTCAGGCTGCTGGGCAACGCACGCATAGCCTACGTGGGGTGCAGCGACTGGCTCGCCAACTGCGCGCGCGAAAGCCGCCTGCTCGAAGGGAAAAGGATACTCAGCATACCAAACCCCATCAACACCAAACTCTACCAGCCCGACAGCAAAACAGAAGCACGCAAGGCACTCAAACTGCCGCAAGACAAAAAACTGCTCCTCTTTGCGGCATTCCGCGTGACAAACAAAATAAAAGGCATCGACTACCTGTGCGAGGCAATACGCATGCTCGTCGAGAAAAATCCCGCGCTCGGCAACGAAATAGCAATCGTGGCCGTGGGAAAAGAATCCGAGGCACTCGCCGGCGCACTGCCCGTAGACGTCTATCCCATGGGCTACATCACCAACGAACACAGGATGATAAAAACCTACAACGCCTGCGACCTCTTCCTCATACCCACACTCCAGGACAACCTGCCAAACACAATAATGGAATCAATGGCATGCGGCGTGCCCTGCATAGGATTCGACATCGGCGGCCTGCCACAGATGATAGACCACCTCGAAAACGGATACATCGCACGATACAAAGATTCAGCCGACTTTGCCCGCGGCATAGAATGGGCACTCTCGCAAACCGACACACGAGCACTCGGCGAAAAGGCACGCACCAAGGTGATGGCCTCGTTCTCCGAAACGGCAGTGGCAAAACTCTACACCAAACTATACAAAGAGCTTAGCGGAAAAGAATGAACCACAAGCCCGTAAAAATAACAGTAGCCACAGTTACGTACAACGCCGTGGGCGTGCTGCAACGCACCCTCGACAGCGTTGCCGCCCAAGACTATGCCCACGTGGAGCACCTAATCATCGACGGCAACTCGCACGACGGCACGCTCGCCCTTTTCCAGCATTACCAGGAAAACAACAGCCGCGCCGGAGTGATACACGAGGTGAACGCCATAAGCGAACCCGACAGGGGAATCTACGACGCAATGAACAAGGCCCTTGCCATGGCCACGGGCGACTACATCGTGTTCCTCAACGCCGGCGACGTGTTCCACAGCCCCGACGTGCTCACCCGCATAGCCGCCGCAGCCGGCGGAATGCCCGCCGTAATATACGGCAACACCGACATCGTGGACAACGAAGGCCGTTTCGTGCGCCACCGCCGCCTTGCACCGCCGCGCCGCCTCACGTGGCACAGCTTCCTGCACGGAATGCTCGTGTGCCACCAGGCATTCTTCGCACGCTGCGACATAGCACGCACCACCCCCTACAACCTGCGCTACCGCTTCTCGGCCGACTACGACTGGTGCATACGAATCATGCGCACCGCCGCACGCAGGAAACTGCCAATGAAAAACGCAGGAATCATTGTGGCCGACTACCTCGACGGCGGAATGACCACACAAAACCACCGGCGCTCGCTCATGGAACGCTTCCGCGTCATGGCGCACCACTACGGAATCATTACCGCCGCCGCAATGCACCTGTGGTTCGTGGCAAGAGCCGTGGTGAAAAAATAAACTCCCGCGAAACATTACCCGCACCCTTTCCGGAAAACACAGTTTGCCACCCGGCAAAAAATACGTGCCTTGTATTTCAAAATATGTCCGACATATTTTAAAATATCTCAGACATATTTTCCGTTTTCTCGGAGAGGCATGTAACTCACTGAAAATCAAGACGCCTTTTTTGTCTGCATAAAAGGACTTTACGGCACAAAAAAACGGGCCTTTCCTTCTCCGAACCCCGACAAAGCAAAACGCGGTTGCCGGAAAAGGGTCACATTAAAAAAAGCCCTAACAATTATTTGGCCAAACCTGCCTTTACAACCAAAAATTCGTAATTTTGCTTACGTCAAACAAAAGACATGCCGCAGAAACTCATACAGACCCAAACCCAGACCCAGACGCAGACGCTCACACCGCAGCAGCTTCTGCAAGTGCACCTTTTGGAACTGCCGCTCAAGGACTTCGAAGAACGAGTAAACGAAGAACTGCTCGAAAACGAAGCACTCGAACAGGGCAATGACGAGGAGCAGGGCAACGAAGACTTCAACGGCGGGGAGGAAGAGTACGGCACCCAAGGCAACAGCGAAGCCGACGCACTGGCCGACTACGTGTCGGACGACGAAACGCCCGACTACCTGCTCGCGCGCGCCTCGGCAGCCGAAAACACCGCAGAAAGGCTGCCTTTCGGGCAGTCGGTGTCGCTCTACGAAGAGCTGAAGGCACAGATAGCCGAAAACGACCTCGACGACCACGAGAAGGAAGTGATTACCTACCTCATCGGCTCGCTCGACTCCGACGGCTTCCTGCGCAAGGACGCGGCACGCATAGCCGACGAACTGGCCATTTACCACGACATCGAAACCACGCCCGACGAGGTAGAACGTCTCACCAAAATACTACAGACCTTCGAACCGAAAGGCATAGGAGCGCACTCGCTGCAAGAGTGCCTGCACATACAGCTTGCCTCGCCCGAGTTCTCGTCGCCGTTGCGCAAGCAGGAACTTACCGTTATCGACAAGTATTACGACGACTTCATACACAAACGCTGGGACAAGATACGCCAGCGCTTAGGTGTCGACGCGCCCACGATTGAGAAAATACGCACCGAAATACAGCGCCTCAACCCCAGGCCCGGAAGCGCACTCAACGAAACGGCTTCGAACGCCGCACAGGAGATTACGCCCGACTTCATGGTGGAAAACGACGGAAACGGAACGCTCACCGTTACACTCAACGAGGGCGACGTGCCGCCGCTGCGCGTGAGCAGCTCGTTCCGCGCTACGCTGGACGACTTTGCAAACAACCGCCTGAAGCTGACAAGGGAACAAAAGGACACCTACGCCTACGCACGCCAGAAGATAGAGGCCGCACAAACGTTCATCGAGGCCGTGCGCCGCCGACAAACCAACATGCTCGCAACAATGGAAGCCATAGTGGATTTCCAGAAGCCGTTCTTCCTGGAAGGTGACGATACACTGCTCCGCCCGATGATTCTGCGCGACATTGCAGAGCGCACAGGGCTGGACATATCGACCATTTCGCGCGTGAGCAACAGCAAATACGTTGAAACATACTTCGGGATTTTCCCGCTAAAATACTTTTTCAACGACAAGTTCGTAACAGAGGAGGGCGACGTACACTCGACGGTGAAGATACGTAAGGCCCTCGAAACGATAATAAACGAAGAAGACAAGAAGAACCCGTTGTCCGACGAGGCGCTTGCCGCCATGTTAAAGGAGCAAGGCTTCCCCGTGGCACGGCGCACCGTTGCAAAATACCGCGAGCAGATGGGAATACCTGTTGCCCGCCTAAGAAAATGAGAGACAAGTACATAATCAAGATTGCACGCGCCATTTCGCTGCTTTTCACGCCTTTTTACTTCCCGGTAATAGCATTCCTGGCCCTGTTCATGTTCAGCTACATGAACCTGCTGCCCCTGACGCTTAAGATAACCGTGCTGGTAATAGTTTACCTGTTTACCGTGGCGCTGCCGTTGCTGTCGATTTACCTTTACCGCAAGATAAACGGCTGGACCACGCACCAGGCAAGCCACCGCACGCGGCGCTACGTGCCCTACCTGCTTAGCATTACGAGCTACGGCTGTTGCTTTTACGTAATGGAGCGTATGCGCATGCCCCATTTCATGATGGGAATCATCGTGGGCGCGCTGTCCATACAGGTGTTGTGCTCGATTATCAACACACGCTTCAAGATTAGCACCCACTCTGCCGCTTCGGGCGGTGTGGTAGGCGCACTGCTCGCCTTTTCGCTGATATTCGCGTTCGACCCCACGTGGTGGCTGTGCTTGTCAATCATACTGGCCGGCGCGGTAGGCTCGAGCAGGATAATACTCCACCAGCACACGCTCGCACAAGTTACCACAGGCACCATACTGGGCTTTATCTGCGGGTTTGTAAGCATATTGTACGTATAAACACCAACATAACAATGAAACCTTTAGTAAGCATAATCATGGGCAGCACGTCCGACCTGCCCGTAATGGAAAAGGCTGCCGCCGAGCTTGACTCGATGGGCATACCTTTCGAGATGAACGCCCTCTCGGCCCACCGCACGCCCGACGAGGTGGCCGCCTTTGCAAGGGAAGCCGCCCCGCGCGGAGTGAAAGTAATAATAGCCGCAGCAGGCATGGCCGCAGCGCTGCCCGGGGTAATTGCCGCGCACACCACGCTGCCCGTAATAGGCGTGCCCATAAAGGGAATGCTCGACGGCCTGGACGCACTGCTGTCGATAGTGCAGATGCCGCCCGCCATACCGGTGGCGACCGTGGGAGTGAACGCCGCAAAGAACGCGGCCATACTGGCCGAGGAAATCCTCGCCCTAACCGACGAAGGCATACGCGCCCGCGTGGCAGAACAGAAGGCAAAACTCAAGGACAAGATTGTGGCAGCCAACGAGGAGCTCGCCAAAGTGAAATACGCCAACAAGACAAACTGACCCGCCCGAGAGCAGGAGATATATTATAATGCGTACCCGCAACATTTGCCGGGCACGCATTTTTTATACGCACCTTTTCCGGAAGCCCTGCCGCCACGCGGCAAGGCGGACATTCGCTGCCGCAAAACCCGGGACGGGGAACACCGTTTTTCAACCACGGAAAACGAAAACTCATTTTCACTCCGTCGCACTCCTCGGGGAGCAAATAAAAATTATGTCTGAGATATTTTAAAATATGTCAGACATATTTCGAATTATGTCAGACATATTTTTGCCCTCCGGAAACCCGCATGAAAACTCGGGGCACAAAAGCTGCCTTTTTTGTCCGTATAACTATTTTAAACATCAGTGCACCTATTTTACAAACCGCCGGGCGGCACTTATACACAGTTAAATAGTATCTTTGCACACTATAACCTTTCAAACCAGATATTAATGAAAAAGATATTTTCCTTCCTCATCGCCATATCCTGCCTCACGTCCGTGGCCGCACAGACCAAGGAACAGGAAACAGCCGCGGTGCGCAAACTCGGGATAGCCCAGTATGCCGTGTCGCACCTGTACGTCGATTCAGTAGACCTCACGAAAATCACCGAAGGGGCGATAAAAGGAATGCTCTCCACCCTCGACCCGCACTCCACATACACCAACGCCGCCGAAACAAAGGCAATGAACGAACCGCTCGAAGGGAACTTCGACGGCATAGGCGTGCAGTTCAACATGCTCGACGACACGCTGCTCGTAATCCAGACCGTCGACAAAGGCCCGTCGCAAAAAGCCGGAATACTGGCCGGCGACAGGATTGTGCGCGTAAACGACACCGTTATAGCCGGCGTTAAAATGCCGCAAACCGAGATAATGAAACGCCTGCGCGGAAAGAAGGGCACTACCGTGCACCTCGGCATTCGCCGCACCGGTGTGGCCGAAGAAATACAGTTCGACGTGGTGCGCGACAAGATTCCCGTACACACACTCGACGCAGCCTACATCATAGCACCCAAGGTGGGATACGTGCGCTTCGGCTCGTTCGGCAAGACAACCCACGACGAAGTACGCAACGCCATACTCGGCCTTAAGGAAAAAGGAGCCGAAAGCCTCATAGTCGACGTGCGCGAAAACGGCGGCGGCTTCCTCGAAGCGGCAATCGAAGTGGCCAACGAATTCCTCGCCAAGGGCGACATGATAGTCTATACCCAGGGTCGCGCCGTTCCCAAAGTGGAATACAAGGCACGAGGCGGCGGCATATTCACCGAAGGCAAGACCGTGGTGCTCGTCGACGAGTTCTCCGCTTCGGCGTCCGAAATACTAGCCGGCGCACTCCAGGACCAGGACCGCGCAACCATAGTGGGCGTGCGCAGTTTCGGCAAAGGACTTGTGCAACAGCCGGTGGGACTTCCCGACGGCTCGCTCATACGCCTCACCGTGGCGCGCTACTACACGCCGGCCGGACGCTGCATTCAAAAACCCTACAAGCCCGGAGAGAACGAGGCTTACAACCTTGACGTGCTCAACCGCCTGCGCGGGGGAGAACTGACCAACGCCGACAGCATTCACCACAACGACTCCCTGCGCTGCTACACACTGCGCAAACACCGTCCCGTATATGGCGGGGGCGGGATAATTCCCGACCATTTCGTGCCGCTCGACACCACGGTATACACCAATCTTTACCGCAACCTATCGCGCAAAAACCTCGTGCTGCCCGCAATATTGAAATACAACGACACACATCGCGACGAACTGAAGAAAAAATACTCTTCCTTCGAGAAATTCAAGAAAGACTACACCTGTCCCGACGAAATAATCGACTCCATTCTCGCCGAAGGCGAAAAAGCCAAGATAAAACCCAAGGACGACGACGAACAGAAACGCACGCGCAAGCTGCTGGGCAAGATACTCAAGGCAATAACCGCGCGCGACATCTGGGACATGACACAATATTTCGAAATAATGAACGACGGCGACGCTACCATACAGAAAGCGCTCGAAGTAATAAGCCAATCATAAAGCAAACGAGAGCCAGCAACATGAATGCAAGAACAATAATCTGCACCGCTGTGGCCGCCTGCACCATGATACTTACCACTGCAAACGCGGCCAAATACATCCCCGGCGACAAGCGCGTGTTCTCCTTGTACTGCAACGGCGTTCCCTGCGCTGTCGACTCCGTGGGACGCTCGATATACTGCCCCGTAAAGCCCGTCGACGGCGACTCGATAACCGTGGTGTTCACCTCGCCCATGCACGATTCCGTAAGCATAAACTTCAACTTCATCAAGATGGGCGACAGCGTAAAGTTCGCAAACAAGTTTTCGCAAAACCACCGTACATTTTTCTCAGGAACACGCACGGTATGGAACCTTTACTTCACCACGCTGCCCGTTGTGCTTCTCGACGCCACGGAACTTGAAAAAGACGTGCGACATCCGGGATACATAACAATTATCGACCCGTGGTGCCGCACCGACGGCGTGAACAACCTGTTCATACACTACGCCGGAGTAAAGATACGCGGCGCCACAGCCGCCACATACCCCAAAAAACCGTTCGGCGTGGAACTGTGGGACGAGAACAACGAGGAAACCGACGCTACCATAATGGGAATGCGCAGCGACGGCGACGTAATACTCGACGCCATGTACATCGACAAGGCCAGAATGCGCAACCGCCTGTGCTTCGACCTCTGGAACACCGTGGACCGCCTGCCGTACAACGACGACCCGGACGACAACCTTAACGGAACAGAAGGAACATTCGTCGAAGTGCTCGTAAACGGAGAATACAACGGCCTGTACTGCCTTACCGACAAGATTGACCGCAAGAAGCTGCAACTAAACAAATACAAGGTCGACCCCGCAAGCGGCGAAATAGCGCAACATGGCATGCTCTACAAGGCCACCGACTGGACCGGCGCAACGCAGTTCAATGGCTACGACACATCAGCCTCGACACAAGCGCTCAATTGGTTTGGCTGGGAGCAAAAATACCCCGACGAAAGCAACGCCTTTGCCAACTGGACGCCGATGATAAACCTCATAGAATACGCCGCGCCCGACCTGTACCCAAACAAAACCCTATTCTCGGCACTGCTCGAAAGAAGGTTCTACGTGCAGAACCTCGTGAACTACGTGCTGTTCCTCGGCGTAATGCACATTACCGACAACAGCTGCAAGAACACCTACATCAGTTTCCGGGACGTCAAGGCCTCGCCGTCGCTCGCGCTGTTCACCCCGTGGGACATGGACGCCTCGTGGGGGCGAGAATGGGACGGCTCAATGCGCGACGAACAAGGCTTCGACAAGATAATGGAAGACTGCGGGCTGTTCAAACGCCTCATCAACGACAACCCCGCCGACTTCCACCGCCGCATGCACGACACATGGATACGCTGGCGCAACTCATCCTTCTCAATCGATTCGGTAACGGCACGCATAAATGCCTACAGCGACCTGTTCACCAGTTCCGGCGCGTTCCTGCGCGAGATGAGAAGGTGGCCCGGCACGGTAGTGACAATCAACACCGAAACAAGATACATGCTTACCTGGTACAAGAAGAGCTTCGACTTCATAAATGAGTTCCTCAAAGACTATCCCACAAGCATACAAAGCGTCACCGCCGGCAACGACATGCAAATAAGCGCCACAACCGACGGGGCGAACATCATCGTCAACGGCACAACAGGCAACGAAGCGCACATACGCATATACGACACCGCGGGAACGGCAGTGGAAAGCACCGACGCGGCCCTGCCATACCGGAGCGGCAACCTCGCGCCGGGCATATACATAATAAACATAAGCGTGGACGGCACCACAGTGCGCAAGAAAGTGGCCGTCTTCTGAACCCCGGCCCCCTCGGTGCACAAGAGCGCAACCGCATTCGCGGCGGCACGCACGGCCAATGCGGACAAACAAGGCACCGCGCAGGGCGCATTCCGCCGTAGCGGAAAATGAAAACTACGGCACCGTTTTTCCACCCCGCCGTACACCGCTTTTTTCCAGCCGTTTGAAACGCCCGAAAATATGTCTGACATAATTCGAAATATGTCAGACATATTTTAAATTATCTCAGAGATATTTTTTCTTTTCTCCCAAGGGGGTAGAAAACTCTCCGATACAACGCGGACAAACACGGACGGGCACTAAAAATGCACAAAAAGCAACACTAACACGGTATACATATTTTACCAAAAAAAGTAGTATCTTTGCGCCCGAAAACACGGCCCGCCCGCAACGGCAGGCATTTAATTATCAACTTAAAAGATGGACTACAATTTCAAGGAAATAGAGAAAAAATGGCACGCCCGCTGGGTGGAAAACAAAACGTACAAGGTTACGGAAAATCCCTCCAAGCCGAAATATTATGTGTTGAACATGTTCCCGTACCCTTCAGGGGCGGGATTGCACGTAGGCCATCCTTTAGGTTACATAGCCAGCGACATTTATGCCCGCTACAAACGCCTGTGCGGCTACAACGTGCTCAACCCCATGGGCTATGACGCCTACGGGCTGCCGGCCGAACAATACGCCATACAAACAGGCCAGCACCCGGCCGTAACCACGGTAAAAAACATCGACCATTACCGCGAACAGCTCGACAAGATAGGCTTTTCGTTCGACTGGGACCGCGAGATACGCACATGCGACCCGCAATATTACCACTGGACACAGTGGGCTTTCAAACTGATGTTCGAAAGCTATTATTCCTATTCCGAAAACAAGGCACGCCCCGTAAGCGAACTCATAAGCCGCTTTGAAACAAGCGGCACCGAAGGGCTCGACGCAGCATGCAGCGAGGAACTCTGTTTCACCGCCGGCGAATGGAAAGCCATGAACGACGTAGAGAAGCAGCAGGTGCTTATGAATTACCGCATTGCCTACCTGGGCGAGACCATGGTCAACTGGTGCCCGAAGCTCGGCACCGTGCTGGCCAACGACGAGGTAGTCGAAGGCGTGTCGGTGCGCGGCGGATACCCCGTGGTGCAGAAAAAAATGAAACAGTGGTGCCTGCGCGTGTCGGCCTACGCACAACGACTGCTCGACGGGCTCGACAACGTGGACTGGACCGACTCGCTCAAGGAAACACAGCGCAACTGGATAGGCCGGAGCGAAGGCACCGAAGTGGAATTCAACGTCAAAGGCAGCGACCTTACGTTCACCATCTTCACCACACGCGCCGACACAATGTTCGGCGTAACATTCATGGTGCTCGCACCCGAAAGCGAACTCGTTGACAAACTCACAACTCCCGAACAAGCCGGGGAAGTAAAGGCATACATCGACGCGACAAAGAAACGCACCGAACGCGAACGCATATCCGACCGCAAGGTAACGGGCGTGTTCTCCGGCTCGTATGCCATAAATCCCTTTACGGGCGAGGAGATTCCCGTTTGGATAAGCGACTACGTGCTCGCAGGCTACGGCACCGGCGCAATAATGGCCGTTCCGGCCCACGACAGCCGCGACTACGCATTTGCACGCCACTTCAACCTGCCAATCATCCCGCTGATAGAAGGCTGCGACGTGTCGCAGGAAAGTTTCGACGCCAAGGAAGGCATAGTCACCAACTCGCCACGCGCCGGAGTGAAACCGTACATCGACTTCTCGCTCAACGGCCTTACCGTAAAGGAAGCCATAGCCGCAACAAAGAAATACGTAAGCGAACACAAGCTCGGCCGCGTAAAGGTGAACTACCGCCTGCGCGACGCAATCTTCTCGCGCCAGCGCTACTGGGGAGAGCCGTTCCCCGTGTACTACAAGGACAGCATGCCGCAAATGCTGCCCGACGAATGCCTGCCCCTCGAGCTGCCCGAAATAGACAAGTACGAGCCCACCGAAACGGGCGAGCCGCCACTCGGCCGCGCACAGAAATGGGCGTGGGACACGGAAAAGAAAACAGTAGTCGAAAAAAGCAAGATAAACAACACAACCATCTTCCCGCTCGAACTGAACACCATGCCGGGATTCGCCGGCTCGTCAGCCTACTACCTGCGCTACATGGACCCGCACAACGACCGCGAGCTCGTAAGCAAGGCAAACGACGAGTACTGGCGCTGCGTAGACCTCTACGTCGGAGGCACGGAGCACGCCACGGGACACCTCATCTACTCCCGCTTCTGGAACAAAGTTCTCCACGACTACGGCTACAGCGTTGTGGAAGAACCGTTCGCCAAACTCGTGAACCAGGGAATGATTCAGGGACGCTCCAACTTTGTTTACCGCGTGAAGGAAGGAACGGAGCAAGGCAAGTTCGTTTCGCTCAACCTGAAAGACAAATACGAAGTAACCCCAATACACGTTGACGTAAACATCGTAAGCAACGACGTGCTCGACATCGACGCCTTCCGCAAATGGAGGCCCGAGTATGCCGACGCCGAATTCATACTCGAAGAAGACGGCAAGTACATCTGCGGCTGGGCCATCGAAAAGATGTCGAAAAGCATGTACAACGTAGTCAACCCCGACCTCGTTGTAGAACGCTACGGGGCAGACACGCTGCGCCTTTACGAGATGTTCCTCGGCCCGATAAACCAGAGCAAGCCGTGGGACAGCAACGGAATAGACGGTTGCTCCCGCTTTTTGCGCAAGCTCTGGAACCTTTTCTTCGACAAGTCAGGAAACTTCGTTCCCGATTCCGCAGAGCCTTCCGGCGACAACCTGCGCTCGCTCCACAAGCTGATAAAGAAAGTTACCGACGACATGGAAGTTTTCTCCTATAACACTTCCATAAGCGCCTTCATGATAGCCGTAGGGGAATTGGCCGCACAACGCTGCACCTCGCGCGAAGTTCTCGAAAAACTTGTAATACTTGTTGCCCCGTTTGCGCCTTTCATTGCCGAGGAGCTTTGGGAAAAACTCGGCAAGGAGGGTTCTGTTTGCGACGCACAGTGGCCTGCCTGCGACGAGAGCTACCTTCGTCAGGACAACGTGACGATGAGCATTTCGTTTAACGGAAAGACGCGCTTCACCCTCGACTTCCCCGTCGACGCAAGCAAGGAAGAAATCGAAAAGGAAGCACTCGGCTGCGAACAGTCGCAAAAGTATCTTGAAGGCAAGACAGTCGTAAAGGTTATAGTCGTACCGAAGCGCATTGTCAACATAGTTGTAAAATAAGGCGAGCACCATGAACATAGCAAAGTCCATTCCGGCGCTGAAGCTGAAGCCCAGCCAGATTATCCACGACTACTTTTTCATCACCCTGGGGCTGCTGTGCTATTCGATAGGCTTCTGCTGTTTCATTCTGCCCTACCATATCACCACAGGGGCCGTTACCGGTTTGGGCGCGTTGATTTTCTACGCCACCAACGGCGCTTTTCCGGCGCAGTACACTGTGCTGCTCGTCAACGCGGTGCTGCTTATAGCGGCCATACGTGTGCTGGGCGCAAAGTTCTTCGTCAAGACGATATACGCCGTAGTGGTGCTCAGTATTTTCTTAGGCATTGTGCAGGAGCTGATAACCGACATGCCGGGCTATACGCTGAACAGCGAGCGCCTGCCCATGTTCCTCGACGACCAGGGCTTCATGGCGTGCGTCATAGGTGCCTTGCTCGAGGGCATAGGCATAGGAATAGTCTTCCTGCAAGGCGGCAGCACGGGCGGCACCGACATCATCTCGGCCATTGTAAACAAGTACCACGACATCACGATAGGCCAAATGCTTATTATATGCGACCTGCTTATCGTCACGTCTTCGCTGCTCACTCCGGTGGGCGACCTGCAGCACCTGCTCTTCGGCTACTGCACGCTCATGATAACCAACTACACGCTCGACTACGTTCTGAACAGCGGCCGCCAGAGCGTGCAGTTCCTCATCATCTCGCGCCATTATGCCGACATAGCTTCGGCCATTACCATTTACCACCGCGGCGTTACCGTTCTCGACGGCCACGGTTGGTACACCAAGCAGGAGCAGAAAGTTGTCATCGTTCTTGCCCGCCGCAGAGATATCAAGAACATTTTCCGCATTATAAAACAAATCGACCCCAACGCTTTCATCTCGCAAAGCAAGGTGATAGGCGTTTTCGGCGAAGGGTTCGACAAGCTCAAGGTCAAGTAACGCCGTGTCTCCCGGCTGCAACATACGTCCCGGAACATGAACAACCCCGCAATGCAGCATACGCCGCCCCTTGCGCCCGCGCTTACGGGGGCGTCGCTCACGGTGGCCGTTGAAGGCGGCTTGTGCAACCGCATGCGTGCCGCTCTTTCGGCGGCAGGTGTTGCCGCGGCAAGCGGCTGCCCGGTGCGCGTGTCATGGAGCTCGGGCAGCGAGTGCGGCTGCCGCTTCGACGATGTGTTCGCCTATCCTTTTGAAGGCTGCGCGGGCATTCCCGGCAGTTTGTCGGTGCACCCGCCGCGCCTGTACGACATTCCCTCCTCGCGCCGCAACCTGCGGCTGCCGTCGCTGCTCAGGCGGTTTGCCTACCGTGCCTGCCGCAGCAACTACCAGGGCGGCGAGGGCGACGACGTGCTTTCACTGCTTGCCCGTTACGGCAAAGTCTACATCTCCACCTGTTACGAGTTTTTCGAAAGTGCCGTTGAAATGAAAGACCTTTTCCGCCCCTCGCCGCATGTGCTGGAAACCGTGCGGCAGCTCTCGGCGGGATTCAACGAAAACACCTTAGGCATACACATACGCACGGGCGACAACGTTATGTCGCGCCTGCACAGCCCCGCACGCCTGTTCATCGAGAGGGCGCATGCCGAAGTCTCCCGCAACCCGCAGGCACGTTTCTTCCTTGCCACCGACAGCGCCGAAGTCAAGTCGGCATTTGCGGGCGAATTCCCCGGCAGGGTAATCACCGCCGACGCACAACTGTCGCGCTCCACCTACGGCGGAATGGTAGCTGCCGCCGTGGATTTGTTCGCACTGGCGCGCACAACGCGCATACTGGGCAGCTACTACTCGTCGTTCTCGGGCACGGCCGCCGAATTGGGCGGAATACCGCTCGAAACGTTAAAAACACATTGAATTTCTGTTTTCACAGTTTTTTCCTCCTTTCCGGGTCGTTTTTTGTCTGCCGCCCCGTAAAGGGGGTCAGAGGAAATTAAAATCAGGTCTGAGAAAATTCAAAATATGTCTGACATATTTCGAAATATGTCAGACATATTTTTGCCCACCCCTAAAAGGGTGTTTTTCAGCGCCCGTACGGAGTGCTTTTTTCTTTACCTTAAAAATGACTTTCCGGCTGTCCGGAATTGTCTTTCGCTGCAATGCACGTGCTGCCGCGACGGACATGTATTTTAATACGAGGCCGTGGCCGGGAATCCTGCTTCGTTTATGCGTTTCACTATGTCGTCGAGCTCCTCGTGCGTGGCCTTGCGCAGCTTTTGGTCGGGCGTCTCGCGGTCTATGGTGTAAATCATCACCATCTGCGGCCTTATCTCCTTTATAGCCTCGAGCCAGGGCGTTACGTACTCGTCGCCCGTGTTGGTGAGCGATTCCTCGCCGTCCGTGCCGTGCAGGAACATGGTCTGCACTATCACGTGCCCGTTGAAGAGCTTCATGTTTTCGATAATGCGCCTCACGTCGTATACCCCCGTGGGCCTGTTCATGCGTTCTATGTATGCAGGGTTGGCGGTGTCGAGCTTCAGTATGTTGTTGTCCACCTTCATGAGCGCGTCGCGCACGGCCGGCCGTGTTATCATCGTTGCGTTGCTCAGCACGCTTATCTTAGCCTGCGGGAAATACTCGTCGCGCAGCTCTGCAACATCGTCCACTATTCCCGCAAAGTCGGGGTGCGCCGTAGGTTCGCCGTTGCCTGCAAACGTAAGCACGTCGGGCTTCGGGCCGTCGGCTTTCATGGCGCGCAGCTTTTGCCCGAGGGCGGCCTTCACCTCGGCGCGCGTGGGGCGCGGCAGCCTCGGGCGGCGCTCGGCGTTGAGCCCGCACTCGCAGTACAGGCAGTCGAACGTGCAGACTTTGCCGTCGGCCGGCATGAGGTTTATTCCTAACGACACGCCTAACCTGCGGCTGTGTATGGGGCCGAAAATCGGTGCGGGATAGATTACCGTTGACATAATACTGTTTTTTACGTTATGTTTTGTGCAGGCAAAGTTACTCGTTTAACGCTTTGCCGGTACGGATTGCCGTACAAAAAGTAAACATTTGCGTGCCATAAATGCCGAATTAACTATTATTGCGACACACAAGCCCGCACGCCACCCGCTTTTTGCTATCTTTACAGCCGGTGAACCATAAAAACACGCAATATCATGGAACAAACCATAAACGTATTCTGCAAGAACAACGGCCAGTCGGTCGAAATGCCCGTGGGAAGCACGGCCATAGAGGCTTACAACGCTTTCGGGCTGGACATGCCCTACGGCGTTACCTGTGCACGGGTGAACAACAAGTCGGAAAGCCTGCATTTCCCCCTTTTCAAGGACAGCGACGTGGAGTTTCTCGACGTGTCCGACCCTTCGGGCATGAGAACCTACACGCGCTCGCTTTTCTTCGTGCTCTACAAGGCCGTTGAGGACCTATTCCCCAAAACAACGGTGCGTATCGACACGCCCGTGTCGAACGGTTACTATTGCCGCCTGCTCATAGGGCGCGATGTCACCCCCGCCGACGTGGCGCGCCTGCGCAGCCGCATGGAGGAAATCATTGCCGCCGACATGCCGTTCCGCCGCATTGTGTGCCGCACCGACGAGGCCGTGGAACGCTTCCGCAACCTCGGGCTCGAAAGCAAGGCAAAGCTGCTCAAAAGCGTGGGAACGCTCTACACCACTTACTTCATGCTCGACGGCACGATGGACTACTACTACGGCTCGCTGCTTCTCTCAACGGGGCAGCTCAAGGTGTTCGGCCTGGAGGAATACCACGACGGCGTGCTGCTGCGCGTGCCCGACCCGTCGTGCCCCGACAGGCTCCTGCCCATGGTGAAGCAGGAAAAGATGTTCGAAGTGTTCCGCGAACACCACGAGTGGCAGCATATCGTGGGGCTGAACTCGATAGGCGACCTGAACGAGGTATGCGTAAACGGACACACAAACATGCTCGTGAACGTTTCCGAAGCACTGCAGGAAAAGAAGATAAGCCGCATTGCCGACATGATTGCAGCCAACCCCGACATACACGTGGTGCTCATTTCCGGGCCTTCGTCGAGCGGCAAGACCACCTTCAGCAAACGCCTTTCGGTACAACTCATGGCCTGCGGCCTGAAACCGTACCCCATATCTATCGACGATTACTTCGTAGACCGCGACAAGACACCCAAGCTCCCCGACGGCGAGTACGACTTCGAGTCGCTCTATGCCGTAAACATACCTTTGCTCTCGCAACACCTCAACGACCTTATCGCCGGCAGGGAAGTGGAACTGCCGCGCTTCAACTTCCAGACCGGCAAGAGCGAACGCAGCGGGCAATACCTGAAACTCGACCCCAACATGATTCTCATAATGGAAGGCATACACGCCCTGAACCCCGAACTGACGCCGCAAATTCCCGACAGCAGCAAGTTCCGCGTGTACGTCTCGGCCTTGACATCCATACTGCTCGACGACCACAACTACATACCTACCACCGACAACCGCCTGCTGCGCCGCATTGTGCGCGACTACAAATACCGCGGCTACTCCGCGCGCGACACCATAAAACGCTGGCCGAGCGTAAGGGCGGGCGAGGCAAAATGGATTTTCCCCTACCAGGAAAACGCCGACGTGATGTTCAACTCGGCGCTGCTCTTCGAACTGGCGGCGCTGCGGCCGCAGGCCATGCCGCTGCTTGAACAGGTGGACGAACGCTACGAGGAATATTCCGAGGCATACCGCCTGCACAAGTTCCTCTCGTACATCAAACCCATACCCATCGACGGCCTGCCGCCCACGTCGTTGCTGCGCGAATTCCTCGGCGGCAGCACATTCAACTACTGACGGCACGCCGCACGCGCAACGTGCACCGCTCACCGGCAGACAAAAACGGAGCGAAAAACGAAGCGGGAAAACAGCCGCCCGGGGCGCGGAAAAGTGAAAACTGATTTTCACGCCGTTAAACCCACATGGGAGCAAAGAAAAAATATGTGCCTTGTATTTCGAAATCCGAGCCACTAATTTTAAAAAGCAAGCCACTAATTTTTCGCCCCCCGGAAACCCTTTCCGAAACCGCCCCGGAAAGGCCGACAAAATGCAGACACCGCGAACCTTTTGCAGGCAGCCGACGTTTTTATAAGGATTTGTACGACATGTTTTGCACGAACAGGGTAACTTTACGGCATATTATCATGAAAGCATAAAGCAGTGCATTTTGGATATTTGGGATAAGGACAAGCGTTCCGCCGTAATGGCTAAAATCCACAGCAAGGACACCAAGCCCGAGTTGCTTGTACGCCGTTACTTGTGGCAGCGGGGATACCGTTACCGCAAAAACGTGCGCGGTTTGCCGGGGACTCCCGACATTGTTTTACGGAAATATGGCGTGGTTATTTTCATCCATGGTTGTTTTTGGCACGGGCACGACGTTGACGGGCACATACCGCAGACCAACAGCCTATTCTGGAAAGAAAAAATTGAACGCAACAAATTGCGTGACGAGCGCAACAAGGCGGAACTGAAGCGGTTGGGTTGGGGCGTGATGACCATTTGGGAATGTCAACTGAAACCTGCCGTGCGCGAACAGACTTTGCTCGAAATGGAATATTGGATTAACCATTCCTATTTGGAACGCCTTAGGATGAAAACTGGAAAGACGTATGGCGAAACAGCTTGCCGCAGCGTCATGGCCGCCGAGGACGAAACCGTTTACGGCAAGGACGGCTAACGCTACCGGTATTTGCCCTCTATCTCCGACCAGCGCGGTATAGACAGTCTTTTTCCATAAAATTTTTGGTATGATTGCAACAAGTCGGCCAGCCACGTGCCGGCTTGGTTGTGCGTCTTGGGGTTTTGGTACACTGTTTCCTGCATTGCCGAAATGAAATCCTCCAGGCAATCGAAAGGCTTGAACTTGCAAGCCTTTGATGAGAACCAAACGGCGGGACGTATCTTGTGTACCACATTGTCCTTGATTTGCAGGTTCAACGGCCATTTTTCCATGCTGCGGCACATGCCCCACAAGTTTTCAAGCCACAAACGTTTGATAGTAACATACCCGTCGTCAGACATGTCATATCCAAAAACCAAGTATTTGCAATAAAGCATATAAGGCTTCTCCTTTATTTCAGCTTGGAAGCTGTTGAAATCAGCAATGTCGAAAGCGGGCGACTTGCTGTTGTTGAACGCCTTAACCTCAAGCAAATCTGCCGTTGTATCTTCGGGGTTCAAATAAAAGTCGGGCGGCATTTGGCTGTTGGGGTTAGGCTTGTAGTCAATGCCTTTCTTCCGCAGCCAGCCTTCGAGCCATTCCTGCATGATGTTGCCTACTACATCGCGCTGTTTGACAATAATATCAACATCACCCAAATAAAAGCGTATTTGTCCTTTTACTTCAAGGATTTTATCGTCATCTACTAATTTCCGGTAAAGTTCTTCTGCTGTTAATTTCATGGTTAGAATTTTTATAGGTTCAAATAAACGTCCAACAAGCGGCCGGACACTGCTTTTATTACCGGCACGGCTACCGTGTTGCCCAAAAGGTCATAACCCTCTTTTACGGGTATATCGAAGACATAATCGTCGGGATAGCCGAAAAGACGGAGACCTTCCGTTAGCGTAAGCGTGCGCAAGCCGCCGTTATCTGCAACGAACAGTTTCTGCATATCCATGGCCACAAGCGTAGGAGCGACATCGTTTGGCGACAATACCTTGCTTACTTCAAAGCTCAATTTGCCTGTTACTATGTTATACCCCAAAGGAAGGTTCGGGTCTTGTTCCCTGTAAAATCTCGTCCTGCCGTCAATCAAAGTTTCTTGTACCAATGCTTTGGGGTGTTCTTTCTTAACATATCCTTTGTGAACAAGGTCTTCTAACATATCTTCCAAATCCGGGCTGCTGTTGAATGTGGATATTTGCTGCAACGTCAGTGGCATACCGTCCATCCATGCAATGCCGAACTCTTCGGCCCATTTCTTTTTACGTCTCTCTTTCAACAGCTGGTTAAGCAATCTTTTTTGGTTTTCGGTAACTTTACCTTTAAGACCTATGTCCCAACTGTGGATGTTGTCTTTGCCGCCACGTTTGTCTTTGATTGCCTTGCCGTAAAGTTGTTCTATGGAGTAAGTTTTCAAAAGAGCATCAATGAAAGGGCTTTTCACGGTTGGAAGTCCGTGTTCAAGGACGCTTTTTAAACTGCGTTCATATGGTTTGAAACCAGTTAACGAGGGCTTACATTTCAACGTTCCTGCTATGTAAACCCGCTTACGTTCTTGCGGAAGCCCGAAATAACGTGAATTAAGGCACGCCCATTCGACTTTATACCCCAGATTTTCCAATCGGTCTAATATAGTTTCCAGTGTGCGGCCTATTTTCTTTGTCTTGTCAATCTTGTCGTGGTTTATTAAACCCTCAACGTTTTCCAATAGGAACGCAGCAGGCCTTTTTTCCGACAAAATACGTTCTACGTCAAAAAAAAGTGTTCCGCGTGTATCCATGAACCCGAGCCTTTTCCCCGCTGCCGAAAAAGCTTGGCAAGGGAATCCTGCCAATAAAAAATCAAAATCCGGGATTTCACTTACAGGTATTTTTGTAATGTCGCCATGGATTTCTTCGCCGGGGTGGTTTTGTTTAAGCACTGCAATTGCTGCCGGTTTGATTTCCGACGTAAAGACACACTCGGCCTTTACGCCGCGTTCAGCCGCCGCCAGTTCCAAACCTTTGCGTATTCCGCCTATGCCTGCAAACAAATCTATGAACTTTATCATTTTATGAATCGCTATCAACTCCTTTACGCTTACAAAAATACAACAAAGCTTGCTATTTGGGATTTTCCGCTTGTAATTTGTTACGGTCTCGTGCTCTGCTCACCGGCAGACAAAAACGGAGCGAAAAACGAAGCGGGAAAACAGCCGCCCGGGGCGCGGAAAAGTGAAAACTGATTTTCACGCCGTTAAACCCACATGGGAGCAAAGAAAAAATATGTGCCTTGTATTTCGAAATCCGAGCCACTAATTTTAAAAAGCAAGCCACTAATTTTTCGCCCCCCGGAAACCCTTTCCGAAACCGCCCTGGAAAGGCCGACAAACGCGGACACCATTTTACGCTGCTGCAAAACAGGTGAAGAATCATTCGCTTTCTGCCGCGGCCTGCGAAAAATTATTTGCAAATTCACGGCCCGGCGTTCGGCATTATTCCGCGGAAATCCATATTTTTGTAAAATATGTTTAACTCCTTACGCTTTCCCGCTCCTCAGCGACGGGAAGCGGGCCTATTTCTGTTGCCACGATATAAAGGACTTTAAAAAGAACATGCCATGAAAAGGAAATTCTTGTTCACACTGCTGCTCCTTGCGGCCGCATTCTGCAGCCCTGCCCGGGCCATGGACGTGTACGTGTACATAAACGGGAGCTACGTACCCGTAAACGTTTCCGAAAACATCTACAAGATTGTCTTCGAAGATGAATACACACATTTCATCACAGCCTCGGGCGAGACGGCCACGTTAAGGAACGAAGCCTTCTCGTTCCTCACTTTCCGCAAGCTGGAAACGCCCGTAGGCATAAACGCCGCAAAGGCCGAAGCCGTCACCATAACCTATGAAAACGAAGGCATACGCGTGAAAAGCGCAAGCGTGCCGGCCAACGTAAGGATTATCGACACGGCCGGGAACGTAATGGCCGACATAACGCCCCGCAACGCCGACATGTTCTTCTCGCTGTGCGGAATGCCGGCCGGAGTGTATATTGTAACAGCCGGCGACGGGAAAAACGTAACCGTAAAGAAAATAACGAAAAACAAGTAAACCCATGGCAACCGACATAATAACCAGAACACGGACGGCATTGCTCGCACTCTGCATAATGGCAGGCACTGCCGCAAAAGCACAGGACTACTTTCATTTCTACCGCGACGGACAGGTGGCCGAACGGGTGCAGGCAACGCTCGTAGACAGCATTAGCTTCGGCGCTACCGGCAGGTCGATAATGGTTTACGACAAGGAAAAGAAACGGCTTTACTCGGCGCGGCGCAATGTTATCGACAGCGTGGTCATCAAGCCGTTCATCGACTACACTTCCTACCCCGCGCTCAACCTCACGTCAGGATACAACAACGTTGAAGCCACCTACGACAACGATACGAATGTATATTCCATACACGTAACCGGCGGCGACCCGTACATACTCACCGAAACGCTGAAAAGCGACCTGCCCGCCGACTCGTGCGTGCTTACGTTCGAATACAACTGCCCCGCAGGCATAAACGAATTCCAGATATTCTTCTGCCCGCCCGCCGCCGAAAACCTCTCGGCCAAGGTAGGCTCTATTACTCCCACCGTGGGCACCGAATGGCGCACCTATTCCGTGCCCATAAAGGACTACCGCGAAGACTTCTCATGGGGCTCGCGCAACGATTACCTGAGGTTCGACTTCGGAACAGTGCCCGACGTAGACATATCGCTCAGGAAAATAAGCATACGTTCGTTCACGCCCGAAGAACAACGCGAACAAGCCGAAAAAGACAGTATCAAAGCAGCTAAAGAACGCATGGCCGAAAACATAAAAGCCTATCTCAACGCCACGTATGCCTCGAGCGTAAAGCAAGTAAACGTCACGGCCGACGAAGTTACCGTTACCGGCGAATGCTCCGGCGACGGAACGTTCGCGCTGGCCGACATAGCGCCATACGACGACGTTACCGAAGAAACGGAGTACTACATCGCGGCCTCGCTACCCAACGGGCAGTTCTCGGTAACGCTGCCGCGCATGGCCGAACGCTCGGGATTCAACTACGACCGCGTGCTCTCGAAGTGGGCAATAGTGAAAACAGACGGCGAAAGGCACACGCTCGCCTCGCACGCCCGCTATGCCGACGAGGTCACGCCGCAGTACGTGGCCGAACCGGGAGTGCTTAAAGGCAAGAAAGGTATTGCCGCCGGGCTCGGGGCAACGTACATCTCCGACTTCGACAACCTGCAGGCGCACAGCATTACGATGAACATAGTGCTCAACACTTTCATCAGCACCTCGTACCAAAGCGGCTGGACGTCCTATTCCTACGGCGGCCGCACGTACTACATCAACCAGGGGGCCTTTACACAGCTCGACGAGGTGACCCGCGCGGCCCACGAACGCGGAGTAATCGTTTCGGGAATACTGCTCACGTCCACCGGCTCCATTTTCAACGACCCGGAGAACACCGGAGGCTACTACACCATGCCCAACATGACCACACCCGACGCGGTGAACACCTACGCCGCCGCACTGAATTACCTGTTCAGGCGTTACACCTCGGGCGAATACGGGCGCGTGCACCACTGGATAGTACACAACGAGGTCGACGCCGGCGACTCGTGGACCAACATGGGCGAACAGCCCGAAATGCGCTACTACGACCGCTACATGAAGTCGATGCGCATGTGCTACAACATCATACGCCAGTACGACCCCAACGCTTCGATACTCGGCTCATATACGCACAACTGGAACTTCGAGGCCGAGATAAACTCGCCCCGCCTGATGCTCGAGCAGAACGTGCAGTATTCCGAAAAGGAAGGCGACTTCCGCTGGGGAGTGGCCTATCATCCTTACCCCATAGACCTCACGCGACCCGAGTTCTGGAAAAACGACCGCGCCAATGCCACTTTCAGCAACAACTCCACATACGTAACGTTCCTCAACCCCGAAGTAATCAACGCCTGGATTCTCGACCCGGCGCACTTCTACAAGGACGGCACCAAGCGCATACTCTTCTTCAGCGAACAGGGAACAAACTCGCCCGACTACACCGAAAACTCGCTGCAGCTCCAGGCTGCCGGCGCGGCGTGGATATGGAAGAAGATAAGCCGCCTCGACGGCATTGACGCAATGCAATGGCACAACTGGGCCGACAACGTCACGGAGTTCGGCCTGCGCATAGGCCTGCGCTCGTTTGCCGAAGGCAACTTCAACAACCTCGACCCCAAGCCCGTGTGGTACGTATGGCAAGCCGCCGGCACCGACCGCGAGGACGAGGTGTTCGAACCTTACCTCGACATAATAGGCATAGACAGCTGGGACAACATAATCCAACCCGTGGAGTGACATCCCGCGGCAGGTAGCCCCGCAAACACACAAACGCGCAAACACCGCAACAGCAGGCGAGGCCATGCAAAGGCCGCGCCTGCATTTTTTCCTAACCGGTGTGCCTGTTGCGGGTGCTTGGGGGCGCAAAAACAGCCCGTCCCGCCGCACCGCAAAGCGCGTCTCCCGCGCGGTGCGGACAAACGCCCGCATTTGTCCGCATTTTCAGGAGCATTTTCAAACGGGTTTTCAGGGGGCAAAAAATATGTCCGACATATTTTGAAATAGGTCTGACATATTTTAAAATACAAGGCACATATTTTTTCTTTGCTCCCATGTGGGGTAAACGCACTGAAAATCAGTTTTCACTTTTCCGCGCCCCGAACGGCCGTTTTTCCGCCCCGGTTTTCGCTCCGTTTTTGTCTGCCGCGGCAACGGCGGCACGGCATAAGCATGTTGAATATAGTACCTCCGGCGCGTTGCAGTTTCTCGCCATAATGGTAACTTTGTACCGCAAACCACGAAACAGCACATGAATTTTGCCGACATACTGCTGCCACTTCCGCTCGACGGCCTGTTCACCTACGCAGTGCCGCCCGCGCTGTCCGACGCCGTTGCGCCGGGCAAGAGGGTGGTAGTGCAGTTCGGCGCGAAAAAGGAATACTCCGGCATAGTGGTGCGCCTGCACGACAACCACCCGGGCGAAGGAATAAACGTCAAGCCCGTAATAGACGTGATAGACCCCGAACCCGTGGTAACCCGCGAGCAACTCGCATTCTGGAAATGGATGGCAGGCTATTACCTGTGCCACGAAGGCGACGTAATGAAAGCCGCGCTGCCCGCCGGCCTAAAACTCGCAAGCGAAAGTATCATAGGATACAACGCCGACTACGACGGCAACGCCACGCTGACGCCGCGCGAGCAGCAAGTGGCCGGCGCACTCGAAACCGAAGGCGACATGTCGATAGCCGCGCTCGAAAAGAAATGCGGCGCAACCAACCTCGTGGCCGTCGTGCGCTCGCTTTACGACAAGGGAGCCATACGAATGCACGAAGAACTGCGCGGCAACTACCGCCCGCGCTACGAAACGCGCGCCTTACTCACCCGTGAATACTTCAACGAAGCGCGGCTAAACGAAGCGATGGACAAACTCGCACGCGCGCCGCAACAGCTCGCACTGCTCACCCTCTATCTCGACATGAGCGGGGCCTCGGCCGCACTCACCCTGAAAAACCACGCACTCCTGCGCCCCGTGGCAAAAAGCGCGCTAATGCACGAAAGCAAAGCCGGCGAAAGCGCATGGGCGGGACTGCTCAAAAAAGGCATTCTCGCCGCAAGGCAGGAGGAAGTGACACGCCTGGCCGGGCACAAGGGCGGACGCATGCCGCTGCACTCGCTATCGCCGGCGCAGCAGCAAGCCATAAGCGGGATAAACACCGCGTTCAGCACCAAAAACGTGTGCCTGCTGCACGGAGTAACATCGTGCGGCAAGACAGAAATCTACATACATCTCATAGCCGAAGCCATAAGCAACGGGAAAAGCGTGCTCTACATGCTTCCCGAAATTGCGCTGACCACACAGATTACCCAGCGCCTGCGACTTTTTTTCGGCAACGACATGGGAGTGTTCCATTCAAAGTTCCCCGACAGCGAACGAGTGGAGATATGGAAAAAACAACTCTCACCCAATCCCTACAAACTGATAGTGGGAGTGCGCAGCTCGCTCTTCCTGCCCATGAAGAACCTCGGCCTCGTCATCATAGACGAAGAACACGAGCCGTCGTACAAACAAGAGGAACCCGCCCCGCGATACAACGCACGCGACGCAGCAATAATGCTCGCCGGCATGTGCGGCGCAAAAACACTTCTGGGCACAGCCACCCCCTCGCTCGAAAGCTACGCCAACGCACGTGCGGGAAAATACGGACTGGTCGAAATAAACGAACGCTTCGGACAAGTATGCCTGCCCGAGATACACGTTGAAGACGTAAAGGAACTGCGCCGAAAAAAAATGATGACCACACCGCTCGCCCCGCAACTGATTTCCGAAATACAGGCTGCCCTCGACGACGGCCAGCAAACCATACTTTTCCAAAACCGCAGGGGATACTCGCCGTTCCTCGAATGCCACGCATGCGGATGGGTGCCGCGCTGCGAACACTGCGACGTGAGCCTTACCTATCACCGCGGCACAAACAGCCTGGTTTGCCACTACTGCGGCGCGGTTTACCGTGTGCCCGAACGCTGCCCCGCCTGCGAAGGCACACAGCTCGACGACCGCGGCTTCGGCACAGAGAAGATAGAGGACACCGTGCGCGAGCTTTTCCCAAAAGCGCGTGTGGCACGGCTCGACCTCGACACAACACGCTCGCGTTCCGCCTACGACAGGATTCTGTCAGCCTTCCGCGACGGAAAAACCGACATACTCATCGGAACGCAAATGGTATCGAAAGGCTTGGACTTCGACCGCGTGCGCGTGGTGGGAGTGCTCGACGCCGACGCGGCCATGAACGTACCCGATTTCCGCAGCTACGAACGGGCATTCCAGATGATGTCGCAAGTGGCCGGCCGAGCAGGACGGCGCGACACGCGCGGCACGGTAATACTCCAGACACGCCGCCCCGAAACGGAGCTTATAGCCCAAGTTGCCGCCAACGACTACACCGGCATGTACGAAATGCAAATCCAGGAACGTGAAGCGTTCGGCTATCCACCGTTCTGCCGACTTATATACATTTACCTGCGCCACCGCTCGCAATATGTAGCCGATTGCGCCTCGCGCGACATGGCCGCCGCCTTGCTCCCCATATTCGGCGACAATCTCCTGGGCCCGGCCAACCCGCCCGTGGCACGCATAAAGTCACTCTTCATACGCCAGATAATGCTCAAGGTAGGGCGCACGGCACCTGTGGCGCGCGTGCGCTCGGTATTGCAGCAAACAGCCGCAAAAATAACCGGGCAATACGGCGCAGACGTATATTTCGACGTCGACCCGTTGTGATTGCCTGCAAACGAAGAACGCCGGCGGCAGGTAAGCAAATTCCCCTTTTTGAACTTCCGGGAATATTCCCTCTGTCATGCAAAACAAAACGGAAACAGGAATTTTTTTACACTGAAAAACGAAAACCGTTTTTCGACTTTTTACCCTCCCCTTGAAGCCAAGAAAAAATATGTCTGAGATATTTTAAAATATGTCTGACATAATTCGAAATATGTCAGATGTATTTTTTATTTGCTCCCACTCGGGTTAAATATGCAGAAAACCAGTTTTCATTTTCCGGCATGAACCTCCCTGCAACTGCCAGGCCCATAAAGCCACCCGCGGGGCAAGCAAATCCTGTTGCTTGCCCCGCGGGTCGTTTGATTGCTCAAATCTATTCGGAGAGTGTCAATACTCGTCCTCGTTGAAGTATGTATTCCTTCGTGGTTATCAATGACATCAGTTAATAATATGTGATTTCGGGGACAGCTATTTCACCATGAATGGCAATAAAACGCCATTGTCACTATCTCCTCATCACGTTAATTATCACTCAAATAAGTCTTTCAAAGAACCTATTTATACATGCAAAAGTACAAAGAAGATGGGTAATCGCAAAGTTTTGTGTTTCCTATTTTGCTGCCTCATAATAAAATCGTACCTTTGCAACAACAGATTCCGCCACGCTTCCCGCAGAACAGCGTACCAGGGCGGAACTTTTGCTTTATATAGGTTATGGAATACACAAAACAGCCGATAGATTACCCACAGCAAATCCAAAAGCTGAAAGAACGGGGATTGATAATCAAAGACGAAAGACAAGCATTAGAACAACTCCGCATTATTAGCTATTTCCGTTTGGCGAATTACCTGCGACCAATGGAAGAAAATAAGGAAAATCATATTTTCAAGCCAAACAGCACATTTGAGAATGCCCTAAACCTTTATTATTTCGACAAAGAACTAAGGGCTTTGATATTTACAGCCATCCAAAGCATTGAAATAGCCTTACGGACAAAAATCATACATCACGTTTCGTTGAAGTATGGCGCATTTTGGTTTACGGACATTAATCTTTGTACCAACCAACAAATGTTTGCTGAAAACCTGAACCACATTCAACAGGAATTGCAACGTTCAAAAGAAGATTTCATTTTAGAACACTTCGCAAAATATACAAGTCCGACATTTCCGCCTGTATGGAAAACATTGGAAGTCGTTTCTTTCGGTACGCTCTCCAAATTATACTATAATCTGTCAGACAAAGCACTAAAGAAACAGATTGCACAAGATTTGAATGTACCACAACATCTTTATTTTGAAAGTTGGATAAAATCCACTACCGTATTACGAAATTGCATTGCTCATCACGCACGTATTTGGAATCGCCGTTTCCCCAATATGCCACAACTCCCTAAACGGATGCCGAAAACATGGATAAGCAACACACACCTCCCCATGATGAAACTTTATGCCCAATTATGTTGCATTACCTACTTGCAGAACAGCATCCACCCTAACAATTCTTTCAAACAAAAGCTGATTGCACTTTTAGAAGCACATCCAAATGTTGATGTAAAAGCGATGGGCTTTCCTACAAATTGGCGTGAAGAACCCTTGTGGAAAGACTAACAAATATTCAAAAATGTTTCTTTGTATAGGCTTGTGAATATATAGAAATACCAATATTTGATGTTTGTTCTGCAAATCACAATATATCAATAAGTTATGCTATTTTCAAATATTCACTTCTGATTGTTTTTGGATATCTTTATTGATATAGAAAAGAAAAGGTTGGCCGTTGCTGACCAACCTTTTGGCATAATTTATTATTTTGTTTTATCAACATAAGGACTGAACGTATATGTCAACAGTTCTCCATTGTTTAGTTCTACCTGAAATGTCGCTTTCTTTGTTACCTGTAATCTGCGCAAAAGGTCAATAGCATCTTGGTAATCTGCAAGATTAACTGCATTACCTATGGGCCGTTCTGTGTTTATAAGGATGTTTTCTCCATCTAACATTAAACTTACAATTGTCATTTTTTCATTGAATGACGGATCTCTTGGATTTTCAGTTTTTGAAGCATCAGCAAGTCTAAGATACGCCATAGTATGGACATGCGTAGTAACTGCGAATACCAACACAATGGGAATGTTGTTAATCATATGATAATTATCACTATTTATAAATACCCTTTGTTGATCGTTATTAACAGTAAACCATCCTTTCTGTTTGTAGAAATCTGAAATTTCACTACTATCAACAGTGTTTGAGGTACGGTTGCCACACGCCGTGGTAAAGACGATAGTCAGTGCTATCATACTTAAGAAGTAAGCAAACTTTTTCATCGCAAATGTTATTACCAATTATACACCTTGCTTAATTTTCTCAGCTTTGATTCCTTTAACGAAAGAAGCCAACTCGTTGACTAAAAATTTTTCTTCTTCTGAAGAATCTTCTGTTGCAGTATGATAGCATTGGGAAATAGTTTCAATGATATTTCCACATAGCTCAACTGTAAGCGTAAGATTTTCCTTGCAGAGTCCGTAAAGGCTTTTAATAGCCAATTCTTTCTGTTCTTCCTGTGCCATAATACGTTTTTTTAGCATCTATGGCCCTGCGATGCGGTTTAATACTTACTTTAATATTGGTAGGCATAAAAGAGAAAAGCGAGGCCGTCATTCTGCCTCATCTACTGCGTAGGGTTGGACTCCCTGTAATATGGATAAGGAGAACGAACAGCCCCACTTGGATGTATTTCGTGCTGATATACGAATACAAACCAAGAGAGCGTCCTTCCCACATATTCCGATATTACTTTTGTAAAGTGTCCAATTTTACGCAGTCGGAATAAGCGAAAATGCGCTTTCTTTCAATATGTCTGCACACTATTTGCTAATAGTGCGTAACAAAGATACGTACTTTCTTTGGAAGAACGCTCAATAATCCAACAAATTAACTCTAAAAATCTAATAGGTTGTATGTTTCAAGCAACTCTTTTTCTCTTATGTCCAAGTATATTTTAGTAACAGACACATAGGAATGATTGAAAAGCTCTGATAACCTCATCAACGCCATATTAGCATTCTCACCTGCTGACTCAAAAACCTTTCGCCCAAAAGTCTTGCGCATACTATGAGTAGGGAAATGCTCGATTTTAAGATTGTACTTTTTCTTGATTCTCTTAAATAATATATTGATTCTTTGTGTTATATACTATTTTTGGGGTAATCCATCAAGAACTGCCTGAACTTATGTAACGGACAGTAAGCATTATCACGAACTGACACGCCGACCTTGCCTAACTTGTATTCCTGCTCTATTGTTTCTATGGCATAGTTCACAAAGTCTGTCTTTGCCGATTTGCCGTTTGGTCTACCCTGTACAAATGCCCGAAGATTATCTATTGTGAGTCTGCTGTTCTTCTGCATGAACTCATAAATCTGTTCGTCTATGGTACGCCGCTTCTGTTCCAACTGATTATTCAATCTTGCAATTTGAAGGTGTTTCCTGCTTACGGCTTTGTTGGCCTCATCCCAGTAAGCCTCCTCAATCCAAACACCCGTTTCCGTCCGTGCGTGTTTCGTGCCCATCACGTACTCAAGATAGATTGGCAACTTTCCGTTCGTGTCGGGCTTCCTGTCCTTACGCAAATAAAACTTGCCCGTCAGTTTGCTTGCCTTTACTCTTCCCATAATTTACTATCCGTTTTTTAGGAATATGCGATGCGAAGATAACGATTTTGGGGACAGTTATTATGCCATAAAAGGCGGTAAAACGAGAAAGTGGGGATTTTTGTTGTCCCCACTTCCGTTGATTTTCAGTCTGTTGTTCAATACTTTACGCCGACTTTCGGCTTAATATTCGTCCTCGTTGAAGAGGAAATCTTCTTTTGTTGGGTAATCCGGCCATACGTCTTCGATGGTTTCGTAGACATCGCCTTCGTCTTCGAGTTCCTGCAGGTTTTCTATCACTTCGAGTGGAGCTCCCGAACGCATGGCGTAGTCTATCAGTTCGTCTTTAGTTGCGGGCCAGGGCGCATCTTCAAGTTTCGAGGCTAGTTCTAATGTCCAATACATATTATTATCCTTATAAGGTTCTTTAAGCGTGCGCAAAAATACAACCTTATTCCAAATAATATGCACTGCGGGAGATATATTTATCGGTATAAATGTTAAAAATTCTTTTACCTCGCAGAGTATTCTGCCGGTGCTTTGTTTTATGGGCCAAAGTAGTGGTTTTTCAGAAACTTACTATATGGTTTTGCTTGTTCAGCTTGCTGTCGAAAAACACGAGTCCGGCCTCGTAAAGGTCGAATGTCACCACCGAGCGCGGGTCTTTGCGTATGTTCTCCCAGTTCCTGCGTGCGGCGGGCGTGGCGTATATTCCCGCCGCCACAAAAAGGCTTCGCGGCCCTGCGCCGGGGGCAAAGCTCATGAATGCCCCGTAGGCGTCCTCGCCTGGTGCGACATAGCAAAGGTCGTACCGTTTGCCGGCCATGCCTGCCGGGCTGTCGGCCTGCATTACCTGCGCTTTCCTGCAGCCGGCTGCCACGTATTTGCCCGTAACGCCCCTGTTGCGACCCACAATGGCCGCCTTTTCCGGCCTTACATAGTTGGCCAGGCGGAACATAAGCCTGTCCATCCGTCCGGAAACGCTCAGACGCCCCGCGTAACTGCCGCGCATTCGGGCCAGTTCGGGATAGGCGTAATACATGTGGCTCTCGTAGATTACTCCTTTTATGAGGTTGTAGGCAAATGGCGAATGCACTCCGTAGCCGTTGCGGTGGCGGAAGCGCAGTGTCCTTATGTATATACGGTGCAAAAAGGTATGAATATTTGCCATATCGCGGCAAAAATACTTATTTAACGGCAAAATATCGACTATTTATCTAATCAAATCATAAAAAAGCATAAATAAAGGTTATTTCCGCATAGAGGTGTTCGTTTTGCCGAAAAAAACCGCTAATTTTGTTACGTGTTTTTCATAGTATTAGATTTAAGGTTAACATTAAGATTAGGGTTACGGAGGTAACCCTTTTTTATTTCCGGCCAACCTTATCCCCGTATTTGTGTATCATGACAGGCTGCCGCGCGGCCGTGCGGACGCAGCGGCAGGGTGGTTTCCATTTCCATAGTTAGGCGCGATAATTTGTTTTTGATACGCGATGAATTTCGTATCCACGAGTGGAAAATTTGTGTCTTAAAAAGGCGTTTTCCGGTGCGGAAAAATGAAAACTGGTTTTCAGCGCATTTATCCCACATGGGAGCAAATAAAAAATACAAGGCACATATTTCAAAATATGTCTGACCTATTTTAAAATATCTCAGACATATTTTTGCGAGGGTCGAAACGGGGTGTCCGGAATAAAGACAAACAGCGACCCGCGTCCTGCGGGAGCATTATGTAAAGGCAAACACTACCGGCAACATACGCCTGCCGGTTTACCACCCTTATATAATCAATGTGTATTCTTCGGGTTCGGGCAGGCGGGCAGCAGCAAATAAAAAATGCACTGCCATAACGACAGTGCATTTTATGATTCTGTTGTTTTTCTGCCTTGATTACTCACCCGGAGCGATAGCACCGCTGGGGCATACGTCTGCGCAAGTACCGCAGTCAACGCAAGCATCGGGGTTGATAGAATACTTCTCGCCCTCAGAAATAGCACCGCTGGGGCATTCGTCGATACAAGTACCGCATGCAACGCAATCGTCGCTGATTACATAAGCCATAATAGTATGAATTTAATTGTTAGTAATGTTGTTCTTTCGTAAACCGGTGCAAAGTTACCTTTTTTCATGAAAAAACAAAATCTGCGTTCCTAAAAATATCACAACGCGCGTTTGTTTGTTCACGCGGCCCGCCAAAATGCGGCAGGCACACGGGCGGAATGGGCTTTTTGTTAAGCGTTTGTATAAAAGTTAACTGAAAATTTATAACTTTGCGCGGAAATGAGAAGCGAGGTTGATTTCGATGTCAGGGCGTTCCAAATGAAATGCCTTGAAATTATGGATACTTTCGACGCCGTGTGCCGCGCAAACGGTTTGCGCTACTATATGGCGTGCGGCACCATGCTCGGCGCCGTAAGGCACAAGGGATTCATTCCGTGGGACGACGACGTTGACGTCTACATGCCGCGGCCCGACTACGACCGCCTTGTAAAGAACGCGCGAAAATGGCTTCCCGCACCGCTCAAAATGGTGGAATGCGAATCGGACATAACCTTTCCCCACTACTACGGCAAGATAGAAGACGAAAGCACAACCATGATAGAGCGCGTGTACCTCGGCCACTTCGGAGGAGTATGGATAGACATCTTCCCCGTAGACGGAGTTACCGACTGCAAACTGTTGCGCAAACTGCATGTGCGACGCTTCAAGTTCTGGCGGAAAATGCTTTACTACGTCTACCGTGACCCCTGGAAACACGGCCGCACCCCCGGCGGATACATGGTAAAGGCTATACACGCAATGTTTTCAAAGCAATACGTGCACCGCAAACTGCAAAACGTAATAAGGCAATACGACTTCGAAAGCCACAACACACTAATGCCGCACAACGACAAGCAGAAGACTTTCACCCGCGAGATACTCGGCGAACCTACGGAATACGACTTCGAAGGACGCAAATATTACGGCGTAAAGGATTACGACAAGTATCTTACCATAATATTCGGCGATTACATGACACTGCCCCCGGTAGAGCAGCGCGTGGTGCACCACAACCTCGTTTGTTGCGACCTTAACCGTTCCTACAAGGAATACATGCGAGAGCACGGAATACAGTAGAACGGATAAGGCACAGACAACCCACAAAACAAAAACGGTAAACATAAATCATTCAAGCACACAGTCGATGCAGGCAATAATACTGGCGGCAGGAATGGGCAAACGCCTTGGCGAACGCACACGCGAAAAAGCGAAATGCATGGTCAGCGTGGCAGGAGTGCCCATGATAGACAGAATGCTCAAGCAGCTTGCGGCACTCAGAACGGAACGGGTAATAATAGTTACCGGCTATATGGCCGACGAACTGAAAAAACACATAGGCAACAGGTACAACAGCCTGATGAAAATAGAATATATCGACAACGAAGCCTACGCCACAACAAACAACATATATTCGCTCTACCTTGCAAAGGATACTTTTGCCGACGGCAACACACTGCTGCTCGAAAGCGACCTTACGCTTGCCGACGGGCTGCTCGAATCGCTGGTAAAGAACCCTTGCCCCGATGTTGCGCTCGTTTCAGAATACAAAGACTGGATGGACGGCACTGTGGTAACGCTCGACCGGGAAAACAGAATCACACGCTTTATCGGCAAAGGCGGATACCGCACCACCGATAACACTTCTTATTACAAAACGGTAAATATATACAAGTTCAGCAGCGCATTCCTTTGCGGCACATACCTGCCCGCACTCGAGGAATACCGCCGCACACACGGCGACAACGAATATTACGAGCGCGTGCTCGGCGAAATCGTAACACAAAACAGTTACCCTTTGTCGGCACAAGTGGTCGACAACAGTCAATGGTATGAAATAGACGACGCCGACGACCTTGCTGCCGCCGAAGAACGTTTCGCCTCTACCAACGCCACCGAGAAATAACGCCGCAACCAACACCGGCTCGACAGCAACCCGGTGACAACGCAGAAAACGTTCACCGCCATAAGAACAAATACCCTTAAATGCCCCGACACTACCTTCTCTTTGCTTCACTTGCTTACGCATACCCCATACTGCGCCCGCTCGAAGAAGAAATACGCCGACGCGGAGATGTGGCAGCATGGTTCCTCGAACCGGAATGCGAAGACCTTTTGCGCGACGATGAACTGCGGCTGAAAACATTCCGCGAAGTGCGCGACTTTGCTCCGGTAGCTGTGTTTGCCCCGGGAAATTGGGTGTACGACTTCTTTCCCGGCATAAAAGTAGAGCTCTTCCACGGCTATCCAATAGCCAAGCGAAAAGCTAAGCACGACGACCATTTTACAATCCGCAACTGGTTCGACATCTACTGCACGCAAGGACCTACTTCGACTGTTCCTTTTAAGAAGCTGGAAGAAAAGCTCGGTTTTTTCAAGGTGTACGAAACAGGCTGGAGCAAGGCGGATGCTTTTTTCAGGCAGCCGGCCACGGAAGAAAAGCACAGCGTTACCCCCACAATACTTTACGCAACGACCTTTACGCGGGGAATCTCCTCCGCATGGGAAATGCCGGAAGTAATCGAACGACTTGCTGAGGAAAAGCCCTGGAACTGGAAAATAATACTGCACCCTAAGATAACCGACCTGCAACTTATCGAGCGCTACAAGAGGCTTGCGGAAAAACATTCCAACATTACTTTCCTCGGTATGGCAAACGATGTCGGCATACTGCGAGACAGTGACGTCATGCTCAGCGACAGTTCGTCCATAATAGTAGAATACATGCTGCTTGGCAAACCTGTTGTCACTTACCGAAACACAAATCCCGGCCCGCAGCTGATAAACGTTCCCGAACTTTCAGAAATAGGCGAAGCGTTGGAAAAAGCGTTAAAGCGTCCGCGTTCTCTTATGGAAACCATAGAACATTACAGCCTAAACCACGAAGCCCACCGCGACGGGAACAACTGCAAGCGCATTCTTGACGCGGTTGACGATTTCAAGGCCAATTATGAAGGACGTATAAAGCGAAAACCGCTCAACCTGCTGCGTAAAGTCAAGCTGCGCCGCAAGGTTGCCTCGCAATGGCTGCGTTACGTTTTCAACATAGAATGACTCGTTTGCCCATATACTGCAAACGAGGACAACACCTAACTACAAATACACAAAACCAAAGCCGCATGGTTGCCGTAGCGAGTGCAACCATGCGGCAATATACCTACATGTTTTGCGGGCTTAAAAGCTCCTTGCGCAAAAAATCATTTTACATTACCTACTTTTACGAGATATTCACCTATCTGTACGGCATTCAACGCCGCACCTTTGCGTATCTGGTCGCCAACAAGCCAGAAAGCAAGCCCGTTGGGGTTGGCGATGTCCTTACGTATGCGGCCCACGTACACGTCGTCGGTGCCGGCAAGGAACAAAGGCATTGGGTATTTCTTCTCTGCGGGGTCGTCAACGAGTTGCAAACCCTGTCCGGCGGCAATTGCTTCGCGTGCCTCCTCAACCGAGATTGGGCGTTCGGTCTCTATCCACACGCTTTCGCTATGCGAGCGGAGCGATGGAACGCGGACGCACGTTGAGCTGGTCACCACGTCGCTGTGCATTATCTTGCGGGTTTCGTTGAACATTTTCATCTCCTCCTTGGTGTATCCGTTATCGGTAAACACGTCTATCTGGGGAATTACATTGTACGCAAGCTGGTAAGGGAACTTTTCGACCGTTACTTTCTCACCTGCGATAACCTGGCGGTACTGCTCGTCGAGTTCTGCCATGGCCGAAGCCCCTGCACCGCTCGCAGCCTGGTAGGTAGCAACATGTATGCGGCGTATATGGCTTATCTGCTCCAGCACCTTCAGCGCAACGACCATTATTATCGTCGTGCAGTTAGGGTTTGCTATGATTCCGCGCGGACGGTTGAGGGCGTCCTCGGGATTGCATTCGGGAACTACCAAAGGCACATCATCATCCATGCGGAATGCGCTGGAATTGTCAATCATCACAGCCCCGTATTTGGTTATGTCGGCTGCGAACTCGCGCGAAACGCCTGCGCCTGCCGACGTAAAGGCGATGTCCACGCCCTTGAAATCATCGTTATGCTGGAGAAGTTTCACCGTAATGTCTTTTCCGTGGAACTTGCAAGTGCTCCCCGCGCTGCGTTTCGAGCCAAAAAGCAAAAGTTCGTCGATTGGAAACTCGCGCTGCTCGAGCACGCGCAAAAACTCCTGTCCTACGGCGCCGCTTGCGCCTACAATAGCTACTCTCATTTTATATTTGTTTTTATTTGTCGGGATATTATGGCCGCCAAAAACATGCTGCCGGCCCTATCTCGCGCAAAATTATACTTTTTTCATATACTCACGGGCAAATATGTAAAGTTTTTCGTTACTTTGCAATAAAATATAACCGTTTATGCCTGTTTCGCATTACGATGTGCCATAATTCCCTTACAGAACGCACCGCATTGCTGCTCGGCGAAGAAGCCGTGCAAAGACTTGGCGCCGCCAGCGTGCTTGTGGTAGGCGTGGGAGGCGTAGGGGCATACGCGGCCGAGATGATTTGCCGCGCGGGAATCGGCAGCATGACCATAGTCGATGCCGACTGCGTTGCGCCATCGAACATCAACCGCCAGCTGCCGGCGCTCACAAGCACTGTAGGACAGGAAAAGGTAAATGTGCTCGGCAAAAGGCTCAACGACATAAACCCTGCGCTAAATCTGCGCTGCATGGCCGAGTATGTAGACGCCGAAAGCGTCCCCGCCCTGCTCGACGGCGGCAAGTTCGATTTCATTGTCGACGCCATAGACACCATAAGCCCCAAGGTAAGCCTTATATGCGGAGCGCTCGACCGCAAAATCCCCATAATATCGTCGATGGGCGCGGGCGCGAAAACCGACATAAGCAAAATACGCACGGCCGACGTTTGGGAAACATACAACTGCGGGCTCAGCCGCGCCGTAAGGCAGGCACTGAAAAAGCGGGGCTATTCGCGGCGCAAGTTGCAGGTGGTTTTCAGCACCGAACCGCCCGACATGCAGGCAGTAATGGCCGTAACGGGAGAGCGCAACAAGAAAACCACCGTGGGGACGGTGAGTTACATGCCCGCCGCATTCGGCTGCCACCTCGCGCAATACGTAATAACACACATAGCAGGCACAAACCGCAACGGCACGCGCACACACGCGGGCACGGCAAACAGCCGCGCAAACCATTAAGACAAAAACACCAGCACAATGATAGATTTAAAAGGAATCAAAAAAAGTTTCGGCAAGCTTGAAGTACTGCGCGGCATAGACCTGCACGTAGGGAAAGGCGAGATAGTCAGCATAGTAGGCCCGAGCGGCGCAGGCAAGACCACCCTGCTGCAAATCATGGGCACACTCGACCGTGCCGACTCCGGCAGCGTCATGCTCGACGGCGTAGACATCAACTCACTCTCCGGACGTGAGCTGTCACGCTTCAGGAACAGGAAAATAGGATTCGTGTTCCAGTCACACCAGCTGCTAAACGAGTTCACGGCGCTCGAAAACGTCATGATTCCGGCACATATAGCCAAAACCGACAGCAGCGAGGCCAAACGCCGGGCCGAAGAACTGCTCGATTTCGTGGGACTGTCGCAACGCAGCCACCACAAGCCGCTCGAGATGTCGGGCGGAGAGCAGCAACGAGTGGCAGTGGCGCGTGCGCTGGTCAACAACCCCACCATAATCCTGGCCGATGAGCCATCCGGTAGCCTCGACAGCAAAAACAAACAGGAACTCCACCGGCTTTTCTTCGACCTGCGGGAACGCTACGGACAGACATTCGTAATTGTAACGCACGACGAAAACTTAGCCACCCAAACCGACCGCACAATCCACATGGCCGACGGCCTGATTGTTCCCACCGACCCCGGCACAACACAGGAAATATAATTTCCGCCAGGCTCGTTGCTATTCGGGAACAGACATATAAAGAACAAAAAAACAACCCTTGAAAACGGACATCCCGAAGGCGAAAAAGTGAAAACTAATTTTCAGTGCGTTATACCCCCTTGGGAGAAAAGAAAAAATACAAGGCACATATTTCAAAATAGGTCTGACATATTTTAAAATATGTCAGACCTATTTTTTACCCCTTGAAAACCCGTTTGAAACTTGCCCCTAAAGTGCAGACAAATACGGACTCGCGTCCCTTTTGCGGCAATAACACGCCACGAAAAAGAAGGCTTCGCGTTTTTTTGCCCGAAGCGGAAACGCACGTTCCGCACAATGGGATGAAAAACAAAGCGGCAGGCTTCCGGAATGTCTCCGGCTGCCTGCCGCCATGCCCTATAGCAATGTGTTTTTTACTTCACACGGTTAACGTAAGAGCCGTCGCGGGTGTCGATTTCAACCATTTCGCCCTCATTGATAAAAAGAGGTACACGCACCTCGGCACCTGTTTCGAGTTTGGCGGGCTTCGTTGCGTTAGTAGCGGTATCGCCTTTGAGTCCCGGCTCGGTGTAAGCCACCTTGAGCACTGTCTTGACCGGCATTTCGGCATAGAGCACGGTTTCGGTCGAAGCGTCGCTCACTACGTCCACGGTGTCACCTTCCTTCATGAAGTCAACGCCCGTTACGAGGTCGTGCGCAATGGGAATCTGCTCGAAAGTCTCCTGGTTCATGAAAATGTATTCCTCGCCTTCCTTGTAAAGGAACTGGTAGGGGCGGCGCTCCACACGCACGTCCTCGAGAGCCTCGCCGATGTTAAAGCGACGCTCCAGGACACGGCCCGACACCACGTCCTTGAGCGTGGTGCGCATGATTGTGTTGCCTTTTCCAGGTTTTACATGCAGGAAATCAATGCAGAAATAAAGCTTGCCGTCCAAGCGGATGCAAGTACCTTTTTTAATGTCTTGTGATTTAATCATATCTTTATATTGAATATTTTCCACATCCCGGCAAACGCGTCTCGTGGCAGGCTTGCCGTAAAAACGGTGCAAAGATATTACTTTCTTTCGGATTACAACGGCCGCACAATGAAAAAGTTGGATTTAAACATCAAACAAACAGTCTTTTCAGTTTGCACATATCGGAAATAATATCTAACTTTGCACCCCGAAAGTGCCGGAACACATAAAAAGCACGCGCAGCAGGCACACCCTGGCGCAAGCTGGCGGCCCGGCGCACGCACAAAACGCAAAAAATAAATAAAACATAAAACAATGAAACGTACATTCCAACCACACAACCGCAAAAGACATAACAAGCACGGTTTCCGCAAACGTATGCAGACGGCCAACGGCCGCAGAGTCTTGGCTTCGCGCCGCGCAAAAGGGCGCAAGAAGCTCACCATATCCGACGAAGTTCACGGAAAACGCTAAAAAGGCTTGTAAAACGCCAAGCAAACAAGAAGAAGTAGAGGTTTGAACAGCTGAACCTTTACTTCTTTTGCATTTTGTTGCTATCTTTGCTTGAAATCCAAATCCTCCGACAAACCCATACCGGCATGAGTAAAAAGAAAAAAAGCCCGAAACGTTCAGGCCTTTACCTGTGGGGCAACCTGCTTGCCATGGTGGTGGTAGTATGCCTGCTGGTGTTCCTTACATTCAAAGGGCTGGAAATCTACACGCGCCACGGCCAGGACATAACAGTACCCAGCTTGAAAGGCATGTCGTACGAGAAAGCAAAGATAACGCTTGAAAGCCTCAAGTTGCAATGCAACGTCGCCGACTCGGGCTACATGCCGCGGCTGCCGGCTAACACAGTGCTCGACCAGTCGGTCAAGACAGGCAGCAAAGTCAAGGAAGGACGAGTTATAAACGTTACCATAAACTCGGCAACGCCGCCCACCATCGTAATGCCCGACCTGGCCGACAACAGTTCGCTGCGGGAAGCCCAGTCAAGGCTGCGCGCCATAGGACTGACCCTTACACCCACCGAATACATCAACGGAGAGAAAGACTGGGTGTACGAAGTAAAATGCGACGGGAAAAACATTGCCGCCGGCACACGCATATCCATTACCTCGAAAATAACACTCGTGGCAGGAGACGGGATGACAAACGAATACTTCCAGTTTGAAGACGACTCGCTTTGGAACGACGACAGTTACGGCGAAGAAGTAAACTTTGACGAAATCAAGGAAAATGAAATTTCCGAGTAACGAAACCGAAAGCCTGCCCATTCCGGCAGAAGACACCTTTACACCAGACGACGAAGCCCTTGCCGACGACGAAAGCGGGCAACTATACGAACATTTCCGCATAACAGCCGACAAAGGGCAGCAGCTACTGCGTATAGACAAGTTCCTGTTCGACCACCTGCCCGGAACATCGCGCAACAGAATACAAAAGGCGGCCGAAGTGGGCTTCGTGCACGTTAACGACAAGCCGGTAAAAAGCAACTACCGCGTAAAGCCGTTCGACGTCGTAACGCTTATGCTCGACCGCCCGAGGTACGAAACCACCATCGAACCCGAAGACATTCCCCTCGACATAGTTTATGAAGACGACAGCCTGATGGTTGTAAACAAACCAGCCGGGCTCGTGGTACACCCGGGGCACGGGAATTATACCGGCACACTCGTTAACGCCATAGCCTGGCACATGCGCAATAACCCGGCCTACGACCCGAACGACCCGGCCGTAGGACTGGTACACAGAATAGACAAAGACACATCGGGGCTGCTCGTAATAGCAAAGACACCTGAAGCAAAAACAAGCCTGGGCCTGCAGTTCTTCAACAAAACTACGCGACGGAGATACGAGACGCTCGTATGGGGCGACTTCGCCGAACAGGAAGGCACAGTAGAGGGAAACATAGCACGCAATCCCAAAGACCGCCTGCAGATGAGTGTCTTTCCGCCCGGCTCTGGAATAGGAAAAACCGCCGTTACCCACTACCGCGTAATCGAACGCTTCGGATACGTAACCCTTCTCGAATGCCGTCTTGAAACAGGACGCACACACCAAATCCGTGCTCACATGCGACATATCGGACACCCAGTATTCAGCGACGAACGATACGGAGGCGACGAGATACTGCGCGGCAAAACATCGAACAGTTACAAGCAATTCATTACTAACTGCTTTAAAATATGCCCGCGCCAGGCGCTCCATGCACGAACTTTGGGATTCCTACATCCGGCCCTTGGCAAAGAGATGGACTTTGAAGCGCCGCTACCTAAGGACATGGACGAGCTAATCGGGAAATGGAGAAAATTCGCAGGCAGCGCCGCCGACAGGCAATGAACTTCGCAAACACAAACAACAGCAGACACACATTATTATATTAAGGCTGCAGAAATTTCCAACCACAAAACCCTTACAAAAAACAAATATACGGCAACAAGGCCGCCAAAAACAAAAGAAATGAAACGCACAATAGCTATTGTAGCAGGAGGCGACTCCTCTGAGCACGATGTTTCGTTAAGAAGCGCACAAGGTATAAAATCGTTCCTTGAAGAAACAGAATATGTAACTTACATCGTTGAAATCAAAGGCACGAAATGGGAAGCCCATACGGGAAACGGCCTCCGCGCAAAGGTTGATTTGAACGATTTCTCATTCATAGACAACGGCACTAAGGTAAAACCCGACTACGCATACATCACAATCCACGGCACGCCGGGCGAAAACGGCATTCTCGAAGGATATTTCGACCTCATAAAGCTACCATACTCAACGAGCGACGTATTGGTCGAGGCCATGACGTTCAACAAATTTGCCCTTAACCAGTTTCTCAGCGCACAGGGAGTCAATATAGCAAAGAGCGTGCTTATCCGCAAAGGGCAAGCCTCACGCCCCACAGACAAGGATATTATAAACACGGTAGGCCTGCCCTGCTTTGTAAAACCCAACGCAGGCGGCAGCAGTTTCGGAGTAACAAAAGTCAAGCATGCCGAAGACCTCGACACAGCTATCGATAAAGCCATGGCCGAAAGTCCCGAAGTCATAATAGAAAGTTTCATGCAAGGCACCGAGATTACCTGCGGCTGCTACAAGACAAAGACATCCGGCGTTGTTTTCCCTATTACCGAAGTTGTTACGTCAAACGAATTCTTCGACTACAACGCCAAATACAACGGCCAGGTAAAGGAAATCACTCCTGCACGCCTTAGCGCAGAAACAACAGCCCGCGTACAGGCAGAAACGTCGAAGATTTACGACCTTCTCGGCTGCCGCGGAATAATACGCATTGACTATATCCTCACGGGCACGCAAGGAAACGAACAGATAAACCTGCTCGAAATAAACACCACGCCCGGCATGACAGCCACGAGCTTCATACCCCAGCAAGTCAGGGCTGCCGGGCTTAAGATGTCCGACGTGCTTAGCGACATAATAGAGGACAGTTTCTGCTGAGCCCGCACAAAAATCCCCAAATGCCCGAAGCAAAAGCAGCGCACGGCAAACACGGGACGACCACCATAAAAATACAGATACAGAAACAACGAAATGAACGTTCCATCCGAATTCGACGAGATACGACCATATAATCCCGAAGAGTTGCCCGGAGTTTTCGAAGAACTTATAAACGACGAAGACTTCCGCAAGGTAATTTCACAGGTATTCCCCGCAATGCCTTTCGAAGCATTTGCAGCAAGGCTGCGCGCATGCCGCACAAACCAGGAAGTGCAGGAAGCATTCGCTTACGGCTTGCTCGGCGACATAGAGAAGAAATGCACAAAAGGCGTAAGCATGGACACCGACGGGCTTTCGCCCGAAAAACGATACACATTCGTCTCCAACCACCGCGACATAGTGCTCGACTCGGCCTACCTGTCGCGCGAACTGGTGCGCCACCACTTTCCATGCACCGTCGAGATTGCCATAGGCGACAACCTGCTTATTTATCCGTGGATTCGCCGCGTTGTCAGGGTCAACAAGTCGTTCATCGTGCAGCGCTCGCTGCAAATGCGCGAAATGCTAATGAGTTCCGCACGGATGAGCCGCTATATGCACTATGCCATCAACGTGAAAAAAGAAAACATCTGGATAGCACAGCGCGAAGGCCGGGCCAAAGACTCCAACGACCGCACCCAGGACTCGATACTGAAGATGATGGCCATGGGCGGCAAGGGAGATGTGATTGAGAGCCTTACCGACCTGCACATCGTGCCGCTGAGCATTTCATACGAGTACGACCCCTGCGACTTCCTCAAGGCTAAAGAATTCCAACAAAAGCGCGACAATCCCGACTACGTAAAGACCCGCGAAGACGACCTGCGAAACATGCAAACGGGAATCTTCGGCTACAAAGGACATGTGCATTACAAACCCGCGCCATGCCTTGACGAATGGCTCGCAAAACTCGACAGCCGCATACACAGGAACGAGATTTTCGACATAACAGCCAAGCACATCGACCGCGAGATATACAAAGGCTACCGCCTGTATCCCGGGAACTATGCCGCAGCCGACCTGCTGCTCGGCGATAAAAGATTTGCAGGCAAATATTCTGAACAAGAGCTGCAAAACTTTGAAAAATACATCGCCTCGCGCATTGAAATGGTAGACCTTCCCGACAAGGACACCGCTTTCCTGCGCGAAAGGCTTCTCACCATGTATGCAAACCCCGTAATAAACAAGGAACGCGCCCTTGCTGAAGAGTAACGGCAAGCACAAAACGAAACCAACGCCCATTAATGTGACGCATTTTATATATGCTGCCCTCGTAGCGTCCACAGCGGCGTTTTTCATATCGTGCGAGGACGATAATTACCGCGCTGCAACCCAACGGCTCGACCTTGTCGACTTCATAAGCGACGAAAACGGGCTTTCCCACAAAATGGTGCTCGACAACGGCGACACGCTGCGCCTCACTCACCCCGAAGGTGGCTTCCTGCCCGACACGATATGCCGCTGCCAGGCTGTGTACAGGCCTGCCGGAGGGGCAGACAACGGCGTTGTCGAGGTAACGTCCCTGGGGCAAATCCTTACATTGCCCCCGCTGCGATATAACATCGTGTATGCCGACCCCGTAAGCGTAACATCGGCATGGTTGGGCGGGAACTACCTGAACCTAAGACTTCTGCTCCGCACAAAAGGCTCGGCGCACGCCATCGGGTTCGCCTTTCTGGGCTATTCCGAGGCGGACAACGGAGCGCAGACGCTCGAACTGATGTTGTATAACAACAGCGGAAACGACGACGAGTATTTCTCGCGCGAGACATTCGTGTCGTGCGCACTGCACGGCTACATCGACAACCTGAAACCGGGACGCGATTCCGTGGCAATAAAAGTGAACGAATACGACAAGGGTTTCGTAGACCACAGGCTCCCCCTGCGATAACCCTTTACGGACATATAAAATCCGCGAGTCCGTATTTGTCTGCACTTTTGGGGCAATTTTCAAACGGGTTTTCAGGGGGTAAAAAATAGGTCTGAGATATTTCAAAATATGTCTGACATATTTTGAAATATGTGCCTTGTGTTTTTTCTTTGCTCCAAAGGGAGTATAACGCACTGAAAATTAGTTTTCACTTTTTCCTTCCGAAAAGTGCCATTTTCCGCCTTGTTTTTTCCACTTTCTCACGTATCACCCACAGCCTGCCGGCGGCAAACGCGAGATACCGGCATACAACTGAACTGCACGCATTTATCCCAAAACGGTCATTAGGGAATTAAGCAGTAACGTCAAGTGCGGTTCCTTCGCCAACTTACGCACTTCTGCCGCCACCTGTCTTCCCGCCCGGCTTTGCCGTAGCCCGCTACGCCTTCAGCCGGGCGGGAAGCTATCTGCCAAACATAAGCACGCAATTTGGCGAAGCCTAACGGCCGATTTGGGA
>URSZ01000002.1 GCA_900550635.1 uncultured Prevotella sp.
TAAGGTCGTGGTTGAATTGGAAAAACAATTAGAAGAACTCCCAAGAAAAGAAATAGCAGCAAAATCAATCTCGCACAGCAAGGCTATCTATGTTGACAATATGGAAACCGCCATATCCATAACCAACGAATACGCGCCGGAGCATTTGATATTGTCAGTAAAAAATTACAATGACATAGCTTCAAAAATCACGAATGCCGGTTCTGTTTTTCTTGGGCAGTATGCTTGTGAAAGCGCCGGCGACTATGCTTCGGGTACGAACCATACTCTTCCTACAAAAGCTTATGCAAAAGCATACAGCGGATTATGTTTGGACAGTTTTATGCGAAAAATGACTTTGCAGGAGTTAACTCCTCAAGGAATCAAATCTATTGGGCACGCCGTTGAACTTATGGCCGGAGCAGAAGGTCTGGACGCACATAAAAACGCCATGACCTTACGATTGAATAGTATAAAAATGTAGACCAAAGATGAAACCGTTAGATAAACTTGTACGTCCCAATATTTTGAAATTAAAACCTTACAGGTGTGCCAGGAACGAGTTTACCGGTCACGCTGAAGTATTGCTCGACGCAAACGAAAATCCTTACAACGAGCCATACAACCGTTATCCGGATCCTTTGCAGCGTGACCTGAAAAAGGCCGTTTCTGCGGTAAAGCATGTACCCGAGGAATGCATCTTTTTAGGTAATGGCAGCGATGAGGCAATAGATTTGGCTTTCCGGATATTTTGTGAACCGGGAAAGGACAATGTTGTCGCAATAGAACCTACGTATGGAATGTACCAGGTTTCGGCAGATATTAACAATGTAGAATACAGGCCTGTTGAACTTGAAAGCGACTTCAGTTTCAAGGCCGAAAAGCTTCTGAATGCAACAGACGAAAATAAGAAACTGATATTCTTGTGCACGCCTAATAATCACACAGGGAACTTACTCCCTTATGACGAGGTTGTAAAAGTGCTTGAATCTTTCGAAGGTATAGTTGTAATCGACGAAGCGTATTCTGATTTCTCGAAAAAGAAAACATTCCGAAGCGAACTGGCAAAGTACCCCAACATGATTGTGCTGAATACTTTTTCCAAGGCATGGGGGTGTGCCGGTATACGTATAGGAATGGCCTACGCTTCAAAGCATATTATCGACATTTTCACCAACGTAAAATATCCGTATAATATCAACGAACTGTCGCAGCGTGAGGCCATGGCAATTATAGCGAAGAGCTTCGATGTCGACAAATGGGTGAACATAATTCTGGGTGAGCGTGTACGGCTTATGGATTCCGTGTCTATCCTGCCTTACTGTACAAAGGTTTTCCCCACAGACGCCAATTTCTTCCTTGCACGCTTTGAAAACGCCCAGTCTGTGTACGATTATCTGGTAAGCTGCGGAGTTATCGTGCGCAACCGCTCCAACGTTGTGCTATGTAAAGATTGCCTTCGCATTACAGTAGGCTCACCTGCAGACAATACAAAACTCTTGGCGGCAATGCGAAAATACCGCTCATAACCGTTTTTAATTATTAGCAACGATGAAGAAAGCATTGTTCATTGACCGTGACGGAACGCTCATATTCGAGCCGGAAGACGAACAGATAGATTCTTTTGAAAAACTGAGGTTCATTCCCGGTGTATTCAACGCCTTACGCAAGATAACGAATCTTACCGATTATGAACTCGTAATGGTAACGAACCAGGACGGGCTGGGAACAGCTTCCTTTCCGGAGGAAACCTTTTGGCCGGTACTGAACTTCGTTATACGCGCCTTGGAAGATGAAGGTGTAAAGTTCAGCAAGATATTTATCGATCGCACGTTCCCCGAAGACAACGCGCCGACGCGCAAGCCGGGTACGGCAATGCTTAAAGAATATATGAACGGCGATTATGACTTGGCTGCCAGCTATGTTATAGGCGACCGCGATACGGATGTAAAACTTGCGGAAAATCTTTCTTGTCAAGCGCTGAAGCTGACGGAAACCATGAATTGGGATAAAATCGCCGACATCGTTGTTGCAGGTTGTCGAAAAGCTGCCGTACACCGCATTACCGGCGAGACCGATATTTATATGGAAATAAACCTCGACGGCGAAGGCAAAAGCGACATATCTACGGGCCTCGGCTTTTTCGACCACATGCTCGAGCAAATTTCCCGCCATGGCAACATCGATTTGAAAATCTCAGCCAAAGGTGATTTGCATGTAGATGAACATCACACAGTGGAAGACACCGCAATCGTACTTGGCCAATGCCTTAAACAGGCTTTAGGCGACAAGAAAGGTATTCAGCGCTATGGCTTCCAGTTGCCTATGGATGATTGCCTGTGTGATGTGGCAATAGATTTTTCCGGTCGTCCCTGGTTCGTATGGAACGCCGAATTCAAAAGGGAGAGGATAGGGGACGTTCCCACAGAACTCTTTTATCATTTCTTCAAGAGTTTGTCGGATAACGCACTGATTAACCTTAACATCTCAGCCACAGGAGAAAACGAGCACCATAAGATAGAAGGTATTTTCAAGGCCTTTGCCCGCGCGGTAAAAATGGCCGTACATCGCGACTTGCAGCATTATTACCTGCCTTCGTCAAAAGGTGTATTGTAACGATGTGCCGAAAATTTTTACTTATATCTTTTATTTTTTCGCTACTGTTTTTTGTTGGCTGCGAAAAAGTGGATTTCAACGAGACCGAAGGCGAACCCGAAACCGATTTGCCCGAAGAAGAACTCAGCGATACGCTTAGTGTGGCGCAAGCCTTGTATTTGGCCGAGTATGGTTCCGACGAAGACCTTTCAGCCATAAATGCAGTGGGGATAATAGGATACATAGTCGGCGCCATTCCCGGCACATCACTATCTAACGCCGTGTTCGGGCCTCCGTATAATTCAAACTCCAACATCCTTATAGCAGACGATATTTCCGAAACGCAACCCGAAAGATGTATGCCTGTAAGACTGGTGAAAGATACACCCTTTCGCGCAGAACTTAACCTGGAGGACAATCCCGCAAACAAAGGACGGCTGATATTGGTTTCGGGAACGATAAAGAGCTATTTCCGCACTTACGGCGTATATGATTTGCAGGACTACACTTGGTGCGACGAAGAACAAGAGGAGACAAAACCAGATTATGACAATGGCGACAATCCCTATTTGGACTTCGATTCAGAATTGGTTCAAGGCGGCAGGTAGGTACATATCCGGTATTGCCTGCAATGAATAATATATGTGCGCATTATTTTGCCAGTATTCATGGTTGTGCAAAAAGTCAGAAAACAGACATTGCGTGACGGCGCAAAAAACACCTCGAAACAGACATTTTTCGTGCCGAAAAGTGAAAACTGATTTTCAGCGTTTTTTACCCACATGGGAGCAAAGAAAAAATATGTCCGACATATTTTGAAATAGGTCGGACATATTTTAAAATACAAGGCACATATTTTTCGCTCTCTGAAAACCCGTTCGAAAAACGCCCCGAAAACGTAGACAAAAAAGCCGCATTTGCCGTAGAATATCGGAGGAGATGGAAATTTGTTCTGTGTATGAAAGTACCAAAAGCGCGCAGTGTCAGAATTTATGGCAAATTATCCGTGCATAGTCCGAACTTAGTTGCATTTCACTACCGTTCAACTTGTCGATATGAAAGTCGGCTGATATTCCGTCTATACCGAAACATCTGAGCGACGTGGTGGCTGAATCGGTAAGCAGTTGATCTTCTGCGAATCCTTTGCGGTAAAAATTATATAAGCTCAGCGATGAACCTTTGTACTTGAAACGGGATAATATAACGTCGGTTTGTACTTCATTGCTGAATGTGCCTGTACGGATTTGTGCGAGTTTTAATTGAAAACTCAGGTATACCTTTTGAGATTTAATGTCAACGAGCGAATCGTATTCGGAACCGTGGGCGTAGTTAACAGACATGATTTGCCACATGCCATCCAATTTCCCGTTTTCTGGAAGCTTGTCGCATGAAACGGCGGAAAACAAAATAGCGGCCGCGCTTATTATATATGCAATATGTTTTTTCATATTTTCTACTATCCGTTACAATGAGAATAAACCGGTTTTCCTTATAGTGAATTGAATGCCCTGGTTGTTGCCGGTAAGTGAGCTGCGGTCGATTCCGAATGCAGCTGTGGCGCTCCAGCCCTTTGCATTCCAGCGGCCGATGCGGTAAGGGGAATAAGTCAATTCGCACAGAAATGAGCGTTGGTATTTTTTATCATCCAATGGTTCTGCGTATGTTCCTAAATGTTGTGAATATGTGAATAAGAGCCTGTAATGCAAGTCATCGGTAGGGTCACCGCAAATTCCTATGTGGTGAGCTGAAAAACGGTTGCTCTTAAATTTAACATTGCCGTCGTTGTTGTATATAGGAGAGATGTAGAGTGGGTTGCCTATAGCTTGTCCCCAATGTTGCCACCCGTTATATATGCCGTGGTTGTAATAATTGTCAGCAGCGCTTATCTGGTCGGGTATGGCGGCTGTGTGGTCGTGATAGATTGGGCCGCTTTGGTATTTTGTATACATATATTCGTATACAACGGTGCTGACAAAATGGTTCTTTGGAAGGGAGAGTTCAAGTCCGTATATTGCATCCTTCCAGCCGTATTCCCAAAATAATGCGGAGTGGTCTTCGAAGAAATGGTCATAATAAAATCTTGCACTCCAATTCGGACCTTTGTATTTAAGGCTGAATAACCAAGAGCCGACAGTGTTGCCTAATGCGTTTTTGTATACGGTTTCGCCGACATCCGCGCCTTTTACAAAAAAGATTTTTACGAAGTCTTTTAATCCACCGTATAGGTTTGTGCAAATTCCATATTGGTCATATAACTTACCACCGAACGTGGCTGCCATTTCTACGCCTCCTTCCAAAGTCAGTGGAAACTTATCCTCATTGCCTATCCGTAGGAACCCGGACTTGCTGTGGTATAGAACTTGCCTAAGATAACGATTGTCATGCTTTGTGAAATTCCTTTGCCATCCACCGTCTGTTGTAAAGCCGTAGCCTACATGTCCTCTAATGGAAAGCCATTTGTCTTTCCCTGATATAGAAATATATTCGGGTATTTCAAATCTTATTTCAGGAATGGGGCGCGCATTTATACCAAGCGTCTGACTACCGGTGCTGAGTTCATCGTTCTTCAAATTTGCACAGCGTTCCTTTGCCCCTATTGATAGCAGAACGTTTTTGTATGCGATGTCGGCATATAATTGCTGGATGAAAACATCGCTTGTGTAATTGTGAGCCGCTACAAGGTCCAAACCGTAACCGACTTTCCAATTTCGATTCGAATCGTTTTTATATGAGCGGGATATACCGGCACGTACATGCCCGTTCCTCGGCGTTATACCTCCCAATCCATATCGGTTGGAATGCAGCCAAAATGGTGTGTGCTTGGTGTCAAACGAATAATTGCCCAAGGCTTCTAATTTGTACTCAATATCTTCAAGTGGTGTTTTTATGTATTCTGTCGTATCTGTAGGGACATAAACCTCATTCAAGCCCAAAGAAGCACTGGATCGCGATTGGGCTTGAATGGGTGTCCATCTTCCACATAGGATTAATACTATAAAAACAACTCCTACGTTTCTTTGTACGAGGTGATGAAATATAAGCACGGCCTTATTTTGCGTAACTTACGGAACGAGTCTCGCGTATAACTGTAATTTTTACCTGTCCCGGATATGTCATTTCATCTTGAATGCGTTTTGCTATCTCGTTACTGAGATTTTCTGTTTGTTTGTCATCTATCTTATCCGCACCAACAATTACGCGCAACTCTCGTCCTGCTTGAATAGCATAAGTCTTGGTTACTCCGGGGTAACTCATTGCTATGTTTTCCAAATCGTTCAATCGCTTGATGTATGCTTCAACAACTTCACGACGGGCTCCCGGGCGGGCACCACTGATAGCGTCGCAGACTTGTACTATTGGAGCTAATAATGTGTTCATCTCTACTTCATCGTGGTGGGCACCTATAGCGTTGCATATATCTGCTTTTTCCTTGTATTGTTCAGCCAATTTCGCGCCGTAGAGTGCGTGTGGCATTTCAGGCTCCTCGTCAGGCACTTTGCCAATATCGTGCAATAATCCGGCCCGCTTGGCTTTCTTGGGATTTAATCCTAATTCCGAAGCCATTATAGCACATAAATTAGCCGTTTCGCGCGCATGTTGCAGAAGATTCTGGCCGTATGAAGAACGATATTTCATTTTGCCTATTAAACGGACCAATTCGGGGTGCAAACCATGAACGCCGAGGTCTATTGTCGTTCGTTTTCCTGTTTCTATTATTTCTTCTTCAACTTGTTTCTTTACTTTGGCAACAACCTCCTCAATTCGTGCAGGGTGTATTCTTCCGTCAGTAATTAATTGGTGAAGAGCGAGACGGCATATTTCACGGCGCACCGGGTCGAATGCAGAAATAACAATGGATTCTGGTGTGTCGTCCACTACAAGTTCAACACCTGTAGCGGCTTCAAGTGCTCTGATATTCCTTCCCTCACGGCCAATAATGCGGCCTTTAACCTCATCGTTATCTATATGGAAAACTGTTACGCTGTTTTCAATGGCTGTTTCTGTTGCTACTCGCTGAATTGTTTGTATTACAATTTTCTTTGCTTCTTTGTTGGCCGTCATTTTAGCGTCATCAATTATTTCATTGATGTAGCTTTGGGCATCACTTTTTGCTTCATCCTTTAAAGATTCTATCAGGTATGTTTTTGCCTCTTCTGCCGACAGTCCGCTAAGTTCTTCAAGTTTCTCACGCTCTTTCAGCAACATTTTCTGGAGCTCTTCTCCTTTTTGGTTTATTGCTGTTTGAGCTTGCTCGAGTCTGTTTTTTATTTCTTCTTGTTCTGCTTTTTTACGCGACAGTTCTTCTTGCTTTTGGTTCAAACTTATTTCGCGTTGTTTGAGTTTATTTTCTATTTGGAATATACGCTGGTTACGCGACTGGATTTCCTTTTCCAGTTCATTTTTTTTGCTTAAGAACTTCTCTTTTACTTCTAAAAGTTTTTTTTCTTTTATAACATTAGCTTCTTTATTTGCGTCGTTAATCATCTGTTTGTAACGACCGGTAATGACATATCTGAATATTAAGTATCCAATGCCGCAGCCGGCTATCAGCGCAATAAATATAAATATAGTCAAGACTATAGTGCTCATATCTGTTTTGTTTTTTATGAATAAATTATAGTTTCTTCTTTTGTTTGTTGCTGCAAACTAAGGCATTGTGTACCGGCTAAAGAAGAAAAACAAACAGATGTGGATAGCGAACAAGTAAGTTATTCGGATGCTAATGTCGACTCGATTTCCGCAGTAATGTTTTGCAATACGGCTTCATAAGGTTCGGTGTCGTTCCTTTTCTCGCTGCGTATCAGTTGTACGCTTAAATCAAGCATAGCCATGAACATATACCGCTCTTCTTCCAAATTTGGAAAATGCTCTTTGTATAAGTTCAATTTATCGTTAATTTTACGTTCGGCGGCGCGGTAAATCTCTTCCTCGTCGCGACGTATTTTTATAGGATATGTTTGATTGTCTATCCTTAATTGTATAACGAATTTTTCGCTTACTTCATTCATCGTTTCGTTGTCAATGTTTTAAACATTCAACAATGCGATGCATTTATCCACTTGGCGCACGAGTGCCTCAAAACGCTGTTTTGATTTGGCCACGTCGCCATTGTTTATCTCTATCATCTTGGCCGTTTTGAGATTCTGATATGATTGCTCGAGGTTTTCCAACTTCTCGTGAAGTTTTTTAATCTCAAGTTCTTTCTGCTCCACGGTTTTAACCAATTCGTTCCGCTGTTTGCGAACCGACTCGTACTCATACATGAGCTGTCGTGCTCTTGTCTGAAAAACCTGAAGTATGTTATCTTTATTCTCTAACGCCATTAGTGAAGCATGTGGTTATACTTGCAAATTTATAAAATGTTTAATTAACACGCAAGTACCTGTCTTTATTTCTTTTCCCCGGTGTCAACGTCTTTTGGCTTTGGCTCTTTTTTTGCGAGCATTACCAGGCGGAATACATATTCAGTCATCCACGCTTGTGAATATCCTAATGCGTGTTGATACTTACGTATTGAAACACATGCATTTCTTACTCCGTCGTCTTTCCACGTGTTCCTTGTCATTATATCGGAAATAGCGCGCTGAGTCATGGCCTTTATCGTTCCTTTGAAAAAGGATGGCATGCGGAATTTCCATTTCATGACATTTCCCATAAGCATTAGCAAGTCCTGTGAAAAGCCTTGAAACAAGAAAAGGTAATTGCGTACATCGTTGATACTGCGGCAATGTTGTTTTATGCTTGTATCTATTTCGCGGAAAAAGGACTCATCCATATCGTAGAGCTCTGTAAGCATTTTACGACAACGTATTTTTTCACCGTGTCCTAAGCGGTTGTTTAATGTAGGCACATGCAGTGTTTGCTTAAACACCCTCAAATCGGGCAACATTGCCAGATTCGTAATGCCGAGATTTGCCGCCATGGTGGATTGGAAATAAACCCGTATCAAAGTCATGAAATCTTCAAGGCCTCCTATACGGTGTCCGTCGGATGTTTCATCCTTCTTTTTGAATATGTTTGATAATATGCTCATAATTATTATAGTATAATGGTTGTCTTTTATTTTCACTTGCAAAGATACAACAACAAAATGATTAAGACGATAAAAGTTTTTGTAATATGTATATAACAGTCAAAACCGGATGTTGCAAAAAAACAACATTATATGATTTCAGATATTAATTCGTATTTTAAAATTGCGTCGCTCTGTTCCGACGGTATTGGTTAATAAAGCAAACATGTACAATTCGATTTACATTTATTGCACGAATTAATTTACATAAAAGTCAGGGGTCCTATGCTGTGAAAAATACGTCTGAGATATTTTAAAATATGTCTGACATAATTTAAAATATCTCAGACATAATTTTTTCTTGCCTATTAAGGCGCTTCCAAATTTTAGTATATTTACAACAGATTAAAATAAACGGTTATGAAAAAGAATACCTTATCCCGCTTAATGGTTGTTGGAATAATATCCCTCATGCCTTTATCTGGTATTTGTTCACTTTATCGTCCGTCATATATACAAATGATGCCACTTGTTCATGATAGTATTCCAAATGAAATAGGACGTAGTGGTGACGCACGCATATCTTATTTGATAAACAACAGGAAATGGTTTGATTTGAATCGAGAACTATCAAACATCTCGCCAGTTTCGGTAACTCCCGGACTTTATTTAATGGCGAAATCAGTAGTGTCGCATTATTTTAATCGTTCGGACATAGCTTGCAGTTCAATATATGAACTGCTTACACAATATCAGTCTGAAATCGGATATGATAATTCAATTAATATGACAGTGATTTTAGCCATGAATTTTGCGAGAGAAAAACAATATGAGACAGCTGCAACGCAGATGAGAATTTTGATAGACCAATTGGAACAGTACGGTAAGGACAGCGTAACGATTGCCAATTACCGCAAAATGGAAAAGCGTTTTAAAGCCTTTGCTAAAAAAGGTAATGTATGCAATGCATTACATAAGCCCGGAAGATATCGCATTCCTTTTACGTATTTCAATGATATGCATGAGGCAGTAGGACGGGATGGACACGCTATAATGATAAACGGGAATATTTGCGGTAAAAAAGCGAATATGGTATTTGATACAGGCGCAGGCATAAATATAATAAGTAGCCGCGATGCAAAGAAATTCGGAATACAGGCAACTGATATAACAATGGATATGACTGGAGTGGGGAAGCAAACAGGACATTTGGCATGGGCTGACTACATACGAATCGGCAATATGTCGTGGCAAAACGTACCTTTTTTTATTGTTGATATGAAAACGGGCGACTCTAAGACTGATTCCGCAGGTACAATGTTGCCACCGGTAATAGGACTTCCAATAATGCAAAGTATGGGTGAGATACAGTTTGACTTTGTTAAGCATGAATTGATTGTGCCTGCAAAACCGACACCAAATCCAATAGGTTATAGTAATGTAATGTTAGGAGACGAAGGAAACCTTGTCATAGAAGGTAAAGACTATGAAGGTACTGCTATGTACCTGGCGTTTGATACAGGATCGTATTTTTCTGACCTTAGCCCCCATTGGTATTTTCTACACCGCGAATATGTTGAAAAACACGGCACACTTGATTCCATAACAGTAGCAGGTATAGGGGGAATAAATAGAAGGAAAAGTTATATCCTGCCAAAATTTACATACACATTGGGCAAAGGTACAGCCGTTTTGGATTCAGTCCGCGTCGATACCGGAATTGATCTGCATAGCAATGATTCAATAAAAGTGAATTACGGTGATAGCGGGAAAAAAGACGGTTTTGCAGGCCTCAACTTGTTAGAACGTTACAAGCGAGTTATTTTTAATTTAAAGGATATGTATATAAACGGTTATGTAAAATAGCAGTTTTTATAAAAAATCACCCGACTATTTATATACAATAGTCGGGTGATTAAGTTGAAAAGATTAATTATTTACCTTCCACTGCAGCCTGCGCCGCTGCCAAACGTGCAATAGGTACACGGAACGGCGAACAGCTAACATAATTTAAGCCTACATGATGGCAGAACTTAACGGAAGACGGTTCTCCGCCATGTTCTCCACATATACCGCATTTTAAGTCGGGACGTACGGCACGACCACGTTTCACTGCGATTTCTATGAGCTGGCCTACGCCTCTTTGGTCCAAAACTTGGAAAGGATCGACTTTCAATATCTTCTTTTCCAAATAAACAGGAAGGAACGATGCGATGTCATCGCGCGAATAGCCAAACGTCATTTGCGTTAGGTCATTTGTTCCGAATGAGAAATATTCAGCGCGTGATGCAATCTTATCAGCAGTAAGAGCTGCACGGGGTATTTCAATCATTGTTCCAACTTTAAACGGTATTTCCATACCTTCTTCATTGAACAAGCGTGCAGCTTCACCACGAATAATTTCTTCTTGTGCTTCGAACTCGTAAAGGTTACCAATAAGCGGAACCATTATTTCGGGATGTGGGTCATATCCTTCACGTTTCAACTCTATTGCGGCGCCCAGTATTGCGCGAGTTTGCATTTGCGTTATTTCGGGATATGTATTTCCTAAACGGCAACCGCGATGTCCTAACATAGGATTGTGTTCTGAAAGGCTTTCTACACGATGACGTATATATTCAACCGTAACGCCCATCTCTTTAGCCATTTCTTCCTGGCCTTTTGCGTCGTGAGGAACGAATTCGTGTAAGGGCGGGTCAAGAAGACGAACATTAACAGGATAGCCGTCCATAGCTTTGAAAATACCTTTGAAGTCTGCTTTTTGATATGGAAGCAACTTAAATAGTGCTTTCTTACGTCCTTCGGCTGTATCAGAAAGTATCATCTCACGCATTGCAACGATTTTTTCGTTGTCAAAGAACATGTGTTCCGTACGACATAATCCTATACCTACAGCTCCGAATTTACGTGCAACTTCTGCGTCATGTGGAGTATCTGCATTTGTGCGTACAACAAGACGCGTGTGTTTATCGCATAATTGCATTAGTTCAGCAAAAGAACCGGAAAGTTCTGCGGCTTGTGTCTGTACTTCACCTTTATAGACATCGCCTGTTGAACCGTTTAACGAGATATAATCACCTTCGTTCAAAACTACACCTTCTATTTCAACGGTTCGTGTCTTGTAATTTACGTTTATGGCACCTGCGCCAGACACACAGCATTTACCCATACCGCGTGCTACGACTGCGGCGTGGGATGTCATACCACCACGCGCTGTGAGAATACCTTCGGCAACAGCCATTCCGGCCAAATCTTCAGGAGATGTTTCTATACGGACCATTATGACTTTATGTCCGTCTGCACGCCATTTAGCAGCGTCTTCTGCAAAGAAAACAATTTGACCAGTTGCTGCACCTGGAGAAGCCGGAAGACCGCGCGTAAGCGCTTTTGCATTTTGGAGAGCTTCTTTGTTGAAAACAGGATGTAATAATTCATCCAATTTGTTTGGTTCGCAGCGCTCTATAGCCGTTTTTTCATCTATCATGCCTTGGTGCAACAATTCCATTGCAATGCGAACCATGGCAGTTCCTGTACGTTTGCCGTTTCGAGTTTGCAGGAACCAAAGTTTGCCTTCTTGTACAGTAAACTCCATATCCTGCATATCTCGGTAGTGATTTTCCAGCTTTGTTTGAATTTCATCAAGCTGCTTATATATTTCAGGCATAGCTTCTTCCATAGACGGATATTTAGCTATTCGCTCTTCTTCGCTTATGCCTTGCATTTCTGCCCACTTTTGCGAACCTGCCTTGGTTATTTGTTGCGGTGTGCGTATACCGGCTACAACGTCTTCGCCTTGTGCATTAACGAGCCATTCTCCATTAAAAACGTCTTCACCCGTAGCGGCGTCACGGCTAAAGCAAACTCCGGTTGCAGATGTATTACCCATGTTGCCAAACACCATAGCCATTACAGAAACAGCGGTACCCCATTCTGCAGGTATTCCTTCCATTTTGCGATACAGAATTGCGCGCTCGTTCATCCAACTGTCAAATACAGCGCATATAGCACCCCACAGTTGCTCCATTGGATCATTCGGAAAATCTTTACCGGTTTGTTCTTTTATAGTTTTCTTAAACAGAGTGACGAGTTTCTTTAATTCTTCAGTAGTTAACTCGTTGTCAAGTTTAATACCCCTCTCTGCTTTTACTTGCTGTATAATTGATTCAAAAGGATCGATGTCGTCCTTTTTTGTTGGTTTCATACCTAAAACTACATCTCCGTACATTTGTACAAAGCGGCGGTATGCGTCGTAAGCAAAACGCGGGTTGCCGGTTTTCTTCGCCAAACCCTCAACGACATTATCATTAAGTCCAAGGTTGAGAATTGTATCCATCATACCTGGCATAGACGCTCTTGCTCCAGAACGAACTGAAAGAAGAAGAGGGTTTTCCGGATCTGCAAATTTACTTTTCATCAATTTCTCGATATGCTCTACTGAACGCTCGACTTCTTCCTTGAGCAGAGCCACGACCTGTTCTTTACCTATACGATAATATTCGTTACATGTATCGGTGGTAATTGTAAAACCTGGGGGCACCGGGATTCCTAAAAGGTTCATTTCGGCGATATTCGCACCCTTGCCGCCAAGCAAATTACGCATAGTGGCATTTCCTTCGGCTTTTCCGTTGCCAAACAGGTAGACTCTTTTTGTTTCCATAAATGTTGATTTTATATATCTTGTATTATAACCTAATGCAAAAGTAGTATAAAAATCGTGAATTGATAATTTTTTCACCAAGAATGTTATGCAGAGATTTCAATTTTAATATCATGGACGTAACAACAAAGTGTTAACGATATTATACACTATATGCGTAGATATTTTATGATGAGATTTCTGTCTATCAATAAAAACCTATTGTTCTTAAAACAAATATATCAATAAAAATAGCGAATATTGCAATAGGAAAACAAGAATCAAACAAATCTGCGATTATTAGTATGAAAGATAACAATAAAAAGAATCTTATAATATATAGAGCTTCTGCTGGTTCTGGAAAAACATTTACTTTAGTCTCTGAATATTTGGCTTTGGCCATAAAAGGATATCTGTGTAACAACAATGATTTTAATGATAAAGTAAACTCTTCTTTTGGCAAGATACTGGCCATAACATTTACAAATAAAGCTACTTCGGAAATGAAAATCCGAATTTTGAATACCCTTTATGATATAGCGCACAATCAAGCAGAAGAAAACGGATATATTAATAAGATAAAAGAATTGCTTGACAACAAGTTTTCTGAAAAAGAGATAGTAAGTAGTGCAAAAAAAGTTTTATACGGTATCTTGCACAACTATGATAGTTTCAACATAAAAACCATTGATGCCTTTTATCAAGGAATCGTAAACAATATAGCGATTCTGGTGGGATTCAATTCAAGTCTTGAGGTATATCTTGACGATAGTGAAGCAATAAGTAACGCCGTTGATAATATTATAAATGGTGTAGCTTTAGTAAACAGCAAAAAGAAAGAACATTATTTGTATTTACTGAATCAATATATTGAAAATCACATAGAGGAAGAGACTTCTTGGGATTTCCGACGTGAGCTAAAAAATTTCGGAGAGAATATATGTCGTGAGATATACATGATGAATTCAGAAAAAATAAATTCATTTTTCGACGATGATACGAAGGCAAACGATTATCTAAAAAAAATACATGCAATAAAATATAAATGTGAAAAGGCCCAAATTAAGTTAGCAGATACTTTTATTGAACTCATGCGTGAAAATAACGTGGAATTCGAAAATATAAAGTACGGAAATCATTTAAATAAATACTTGGTAGACTTAAAAAACGGTGATAATGTCAATATAAATAAAAGAATAAACGATTTTCTTACCTCGTCGGATTCTTGGAAAAAAAGTAATAAAGCTTATAATAGCGGAATAGCGCAAAAGATAGAAGAAATTTTATTCCCAGCTTTTAAAAATTTAGAAGATAGTAGATATTCTTTACAGTATAAAATAAACAGCGCTGATCTTACTCTTGCAAACATGAATGACATGAGAATGCTTTCAATGATAGATGAAATAGTGAAAAGAGAATCCAAGGAAAGCAATCGAATTTTACTGTCTAAAAGCCAAGAACTGATTAAAAGTGAGATTCGAGATACAGAAGATATTTCATTCGTATTTGAGCAGGCAGGAAAACAATATAGTCATATTATGCTTGATGAAGCCCAAGATACTTCACATATGCAATGGGATAATTTAAATAATTTCTTGTTGAATGTCATATCCGACATTAACGGGCGCAGCGTAATAGTAGGCGATATAAAACAAAGTATTTACAGGTGGCGCAATAGTGATTGGCAAATATTAGCTGGTCTAACAGACGAAAAAACCGAAGGAGTGTTCAAAGACAGAATCGAAGTAAATACATTAGGGTTCAATTTTCGTAGTGAAGTGAATATTGTAAACTTCAACAGCCAATTCTTTTATACAGCTTCTAAAATTATGAACACAAAAGCTCATAAGTATTGTGACAGCGCAGATTATAGATTTGGCGACCTTTACAATGATGTCGTACAGCAGTCCTTAAAAAAAGAATTATGCGGGTACATCCAAATAGATACCTTAATTACTAACAAAGATAAAAACAACAAAACTTCATTAAAGTACCACGACTTAGAAAAAGCACGACTGAAAATTTTGATTGAAAACATTGAAAGTATACATAACAATGGGGTTTCATATTCTAGAATGGCTATACTTGTACGTAAGAACAGTGAATTGACTATAATAACAGATTATTTTAAAGAGAACGAAATTCCTATTAAGATCAACACTAACGAGGCGTACAGTGTAGCAAATGCGGTAAGTGTCAAAATGATTATAGCCGCCATAAAAATTATTAACGGATATATAAATGGAATTGAAGAAACGCTATGTGCAACATTCCTTGCATACCAATATCAGAACTTGTTGTTAGGTGAAAAATTTGACAGGCAACTTTTCTATAATTGTATATTAGGCGCCAAGCAGGAAGATAACGCAATAGATAGTGTTTATAGTTACATAATAAGAATGTTACCGAGCTGTTTTGTTGACGAAATAACATATTTATCTCAACTTCCGATTAGCCAACTGGTAATGACACTCATAGATGCCTTGGAAATAAAAAAGCTAAAAAACGAAAGTGCTTACATTTATACTTTCCTTGATTACGTTGATAATTACTCACAAAACAATGCCTATGACATAGGGAAGTTCTTGGAAGATTGGGAAGTTGAAGCTGATGGACAAAAAATATCTATTACTGAAACAGATGGTATAACAGCCATGACAGTACATAGCGCAAAGGGATTGGAATTTGATACTGTTTTTGTCCCGTTTTGCGACTGGAAATTTATCCCAAATAAAAATTCTTTATTGTGGTGTTCTCCTGAAGAAGAACCTTACAACGAAGCTCCATTATTACCTATCGAATATAGATTAAAAAGTGCAGAAAGTATCTATGCAAACGACTATTACAAAGAAAATTTCAATATTTTGGTTGATAATCTTAATATGCTATACGTGGCATTTACTCGAGCAAAAACTAATTTAATGGTGGAAATCGCCGAGCCTTCATTCGTTGACAAAATTTCAAACGAAAGGATTTCAAACGTTATAACAGAAACACTTAACGATGATCGCTTTAATAAATGTTTAAAAATGTCGACAAAAAAGATTGAAATGGACGATGACGTAAATCTCGTAAGAAAATCATATGGAAAAATTAGCCCAATAAACAGCGAACAAGTAATTTTAAATAAAGTTGAACATTTTTCTATGATTGGCAAAAACATAGATGTGGCATTCAACTAAAATATGGCACAAAATACATGTACACAAATAAGTTTCAGTATAAAAAATAACACATTTGCTATTTATCATAGCTATACATTATAATATAAACATGAAAGAGAAATTCCTGAAATTAGTCGCCGCCGATTTAATAAAAACATATGGTGCAAATCTGAGTCGTTTTGTTCTTGTCTTCCCGTACAGTGCGCCTATTATAAGTATGTCAAATTATTTGTTCGTAGAAACTAATGAAAGTTTGACAAAACCTATTTATACAACAATTTCAGAACTGTTCAAACGTGCTTCTGGATTAACAGTATCGGATAAACTGGAACTTGTTTGCAGACTATACAAGGCATATAAAAACGTTCTGCATAAATGTAACGAACACGAAAGCAAGAAAATAAAATTGATGGACTTTGATGAGTTTTACAAGTGGGGTGAAATGATTGTAAATGATTTCAATGATGTAGACAAAGAACTTATCAATGCAAAACTCTTGTTTAAAGAAGTTTCAAATATAAAAGACATTAGCAGTGAAGAATATCTGACTGAAGAACAAAAAACGACGCTTCATAAATTCTTTAAAACGTTTATACACGCTGGAAACAGTTTCTTAAAAGAAAATTACCTTAATATATGGAGATTACTTCCTGAAATTTATGACGAGTTTAACGCTATAAATGAACAAGACGGCGTTGCATACGAAGGTTCAATGTTCAAAAAAGGGTTAGATGTACTAAAAAAGGCTCCTTTAAACCAAATAGATAAATATGTCTTTATCGGATTTAATGCTCTTAATCAAGTAGAAAAGGAGCTAATGTTATACTATAAAAAATCCGATAAAGCCATTTTTTATTGGGATTATGACAAAGCTTATTGTAATGGCATAAACGAGGCCGGGCAATTTGTTGTTAAAAACATAGAGATTTTTGAGAATAGGTTAGACGCAAATCATTTCAATAACTTATCAAAACGTAATGAGGTTCATATAATAGAATCTCCCACAAAAAGCGGAAGCATTTATTATGCGAAAACTTGGTTGGATAACGTTTCCCCAAAAAGCGATGAGAAAACGGTAATCGTATCAGCAAATATAGATATTCTACCTTTACTGATACATAGTTTGATTTACAAACCGTCGAAATACGTTTTTAACGTAAAGTTTCCGGTAAACATAACAGCCACATGTGCTCATATAATGAGATTCATTGACAAAAAAGCGGAGGATTACAATGAAAGAATAATTGAAAATCCTTGTTCGGCTTTCATACTTGATATATACAATGAAATAAACGAAGACTCTAATAAAATCAAAACAGAAGAAGTTCTTGCTTCAACTTCCGACTCGTTGCGATCGGCTTTGGAAATCCAAGCGTGCGAATCAATTATGGCTATCGTTGAAAAAATAAAAACTCTTATCGAGAGAGGTTTACTATATGCCAGCATAAAAACAATCAAAGCTATCTTGCAACTACAGATTCGCAACAGTTTAATCGAAACAAACCAACAAGAAACAAAGTCTACGCGCGTTGCCGAAAGTATTGATTTGTGCACTCTGAACGACACAAGACTCTTCGACTACGATAATGTTTTGATTTTAGGGTGCAATGAAGGTGAATTGCCACCATCGCAGCACATACCTTCGTTGATTCCAAATCATATAAGGGCAATATACAATTTACCGAACACCGAAAAACGGAACTCCATATGTGCCTATAATTTTTATCGTTTGCTCCAACGTGCAGAAAATGTATCTATGATATATGTTTCAGAAAAGTCAAAACTGATAAACAAAGAACCGTCCAGATTCATAATGCAAATTATAGGCGAAGATGTTATTCCGTACACATTAGCAAATATTGTACATCCAGCCGTAACTCAGAAACAGGATTTTCATGAAATAGCCAAAACACAAGAAATGTTTAGGCAAATGAAACATCTTGAAGCTACTTCACTTTATCAATATATATTATGCCCGTTGATGTTCTTTTATTCCAAAGTTGCAAGAATACGTACTCCAAAACCCGACGCAAGCAAAATGCCGGCTAATTTATTCGGTACGCTTTTCCATGAAGCCATGCAACTTTTTTACGAATCAAAAAACAGTAAAAGTAATATAACAAAAGAAACTCTTGAAAATGCATTGAAGAACAACGGAGAAGCATTGGATTCTTTTATCAATAACGCATTCAACAACAATAATGTTCCCGATAATACGATAATAAAAAAGGTTGTAAAAGAATACATGAGAAAAATTCTCGAATATGATATGAACAACGCACCTTTTCAGATACAACCGCAATTCATCGAAAAGTTCTTGTATACAACGATTCCTGTAAAAATTAAAAACGGAGAAATTATAAATGTTAGAATCGGAGGAAAATTCGACCGTGTCGACAAAATAAATATTGAAGACAAAAGCATTCTACGGGTAGTTGATTACAAAACAAGCCGTTGGAAAAAACAATTGGAAACAAAAGATGTCGAGTCGATTTTCGGGCAACCTAAAAAAGACAAGCACTACGATTATATTTTTCAAACATTTCTATATTGCCTTGCCCTCGAAGACAATATTGAGAATAAAGCCAATGTTAATGAAACAATCGCACCTGCCGTATTTTTTATTACCGCTTGTTCTAAAAAAGACTTTGAGCCATATATCAATTATGGAAAAAATGGCAAATTACTCGACTTTTCAGAGGTTAAAAACGAATTCAAAGATCGGTTAACAGAACTTTTAAACGAAATTTTTGACATTGACAAACCCTTTAGAGAGGGATACAAGGATTCGTGCACTTATTGCAATTACAAATTACTATGCAATAAATAGAGCCTTGTAATATATTACATGCGACATTGAAGGTAGGGCTGAATACAACCCTGCCTTTTTTTACATCAAGGGTTTTATTTTACAACAATTTTAGCACTTTTTTGTGCATATAGTTTAAAAATGCCTATATTTGCGTATAGAATAACTCAAAATATTTTATGCTATGACTAAATTTTTACTCCAATTTGTGGCATTGCTTTTTGCGTTCACTTATGTGCAAATGGTCGACGCAAAAAAGATAGAAGTAAATCAAGCGAAGAACATAGCGCTTAATTTTCTTGACGACAAACAAGTAAGCAAGCTGTACAAGAAAGCTGTGGCTAACGATTTGAAATTGGCTCACACTGAAAGCGATGATAACACACCGCTTTATTATGTTTTCAACATACAGAGTGGGGGATTTATCATAACTTCAGCTGACGACCGCGCTACCGAAATACTTGCTTACGTAGACAGGGGCTCTTTTGAGCCGGAAGCCTTGCCAGACAACATGCGCTGGTGGCTGGGCGAATACGCCCGACAAATAAAGGCTGTATGCAACATGCCCGAAACCGCCGTAAAGCATACGCGCGTGCCCAAGGCCGCAAAGGCAGAAATAGCGCCCATGCTCGAGACGGAATGGTCGCAGGAAGCTCCGTACAACCGGCTCTGCAATTACGACAACGGCACCGGCGTTTCGGAATCGGCCACGGGATGTACCGCAACGGCCATGGCACAGATAATGTACTACCACAAATGGCCGGAAAAAGGTACTGGCTCGTACAGTTACGATTACACCCTGAACGTAAACGGCAAGGACATACCGCAGCACAAAGAAAGCAACTTTGCCGAACATACTTACGACTACGACAACATGCTGCCGTCGTACAGGTCAGTAAGCTACACTCCCGCACAAGCCGAAGCTGTAGCCCTCCTGATGTACGACTGCGCCGTTAGCGTAAATTCAAAGTTCGACGCAACCGATACTCCGGGCTTAAGAACCAGTGTTGTATATTCCATGGTGGACTACTTCGGTTACAGCCCCTTGGCAAGGGGAGTAAATAAGGATCAACTCGCGGGTGAAGACGAGTGGGAGAACCTGATATATAACGACCTGGCTGCCGGTTTGCCGGTGTTTTACGCCGGGAGCACCGACGATGGCAGCGGGCACGCCTTTGTCTGCGACGGTTACAAGGACGGCCTCTACCATATCAACTGGGGATGGGACGGAACATTCAACGGATATTTCAGCGTAAGCGGTGCTGACGCCCTCAACCCTTACGGCGGAGCAGGGCTAACGGGCGAGGGTTACAGGAACAACCAATACATTATTACCGGACTGAAACCGGCCAAGCCCGGAAGCGGCGTTGCTGCGCAGGACGTCCTCACCATTTCGCAAAGCTCGGCCACGCACAGTGAGGAACTGTTCATATCGGGCTACATGATGAATCTGAGCGACAGCGAAGTTTACATGGGTATCGAACTTACTAATGTTGCCACCGGAAAGAAAACCATAACCGGCATAACAGACTATACCTTTGCTCCGGGCAATAGTTTCAGCGGATTGTTGCTAAGTACTATCGACATAGTAACGAACGGAACTTACGCAGTGTGGCCCGTTTATCAGATTAGCGGTACATCCGAATGGCTGCGCATAGAAGCCAACGCCGGACAGGACGAGCCGCCCATGCTTACAATAACCGGCGAGGCTCCCAAGTTTTACGTTACAGAGCCTATCAGCTTTGAACACGGTGAATTTACGTCTATAGAAAATTTGAAACTCATCGTCAAACTGCAAGCTCTTGAGAATATAGAAAACGTGGAATTGCGCGCATACTTCCGCCAGCCGTGGAATGGGCAAGTTGCCGGAACACTATACGGCGTTATTCCTTCCATGCAAAAGGACTACACCGGAGTTTTAACTATGGTTCCCTTAGGGTCAACTTCACAATTGCAGGAAGGTATGACTTATACCTTGGAGTTGTATTTGTACGAAAACGGTCAGGATGTAAAAATCCCTATGTCAGCTTACACAAAGATTGGCAATGCAAACATAGTTACTGCAGAAGAAGAGAAAGTTCTCGAAATCGACAACATAACAGTTGATTCACCAATTGTTGATGTTTACACGATTGACGGTGTCTTGATTCGAAGCAAAGTACATGAAGACAAGGCAATAGAAAGCCTTCCAAAAGGAATCTATGTGGTTAACGGTAAGAAAATCCTGGTTAAATAGCCAGCTTGATTATTAACAGAATCGGTACAGGCAACGTTATGTCTGTACCGATTCTGTTTGTAAAAGGCGCTAACTCTATTTAAATGAATACGGAATCCGTGTGTCAGAATTAGTCTTCAATTTTACCCCGGTTTTCGAACGGGTTTTCAGAGAGCAAAAAATATGTGCCTTGGATTTTAAAATTAGTGGCTCGGATTTTGAAATACGAGCCACTAATTTTTTCATTGCTCCCAGGTGGGTAAAACACGCTGAAAATCAGTTTTCACTTTTCCATACTTGAAAACGGACATTCGAGTACATTATTCTTCATCTGCTAAATTGGAAAAATGCCTATCCATGTGCGTTATGTAACCGACGCTTTGTTTTTATTGTTATAAAAGACTATTTTTGTAATTAAATGAGTACAATAGCAGAACACCAGAAAAGGAACAAAAACCGCAGTTCGTATACGAGTATTTTGAAGTACACCGGACTGTTCGGTGGCGTGCAAGGGTTCAACATACTTATTTCAATCATCAGAAATAAATGTGCAGCCATGCTCATTGGGGCTGTCGGCATAGGTTTGACCGATATTTTAAACAGAACTTCTGATTTCATCGGTTCTATTACAAACCTCGGACTTTCTTTCAGCGGCGTAAGGCAACTGTCCGAAGATTTTGCAACAGGTGAAGAACAGAAAATACACGACACCATCGACACTATACGTGCCTGGTGCGTTGGAACAGGCATAATAGGATGTTTGATATGTATTTTATTTTCGTCAATAATTAGTACGTATGTCTTCAACGATACAAATTTAACGCCCGCCTTTCTGGTAATTTCGCCCATGATAGCCATGCTCACCGTGTATGGGGGAGAAATAGCTGTTTTAAAAGGTACACGTAACCTTAAAAAACTGGCTATTGTTTCTGTCATAAGTTCCGTGTTTACACTTGTTGTTACCGTATCGGTTTATTTGACTCTCGGCTTGAAGGGCGTTCCGTATGCCTTGTTGGCAGGTACGACAGCTATGACGGCTACGGCGTTAGCGGTGACTCATAAGATATATCCTTGGGCTTTACACATCTTTTCAAAAAGGTATTTCAAAAAAGGTAAAACATTATTATTCCTTGGAATAGCCTATATAATATCAAGCATTGCTGGAAGCGGAGCAGAGATAGCTGTACGAGCGTTTATAAGCAGCATAGGGTCAAAAACAGACGTAGGGCTTTACGCTTCGGGCTTTATTTTATGCGTAACCTACACCCGTATCATATTCATTGCCATGGACGCCGACTATTTTCCCAAGCTTTCAGCGATATGCAAGAGCAAGGTTAAACGGAATATTACTGTATGCCGGCAAATAGACGTGTGTGTACTGCTTATGGGACCGATGCTTATAGCATTTATTACTTTTTTGCCAGTAATCGTCAAACTGCTTTATTCCTCGGATTTTATCCCCGCCATAGAAATGTGTGTTGCAGCCGGAGGGTATCTGTTTGTTAAAGCAATAGTTTCTCCAATTGAATATATTCCATTGGCAAACAACGACTCAAAGATATTTTTGCTTATGGAACTGGCCTACGATATTATATTCGTATGCCTGATTATAGTGGGGTATGATTTATACGGTTTGTGCGGCGCAGGAATGGCGTTGACCGTTTCCTATATCATAGACCTGGCATTTATATTGGTTTTGTACAGAAAGATATACGGTTTCTGCTTAAGCTATGCAACATTAAAGATAATTCTTGTTCAAGGGTGCTTCCTTTTACCGGTAATAACCATGTTCGCCATGGGGCATAATTGGGAAAAATGCATAGTAGGTTGTACAATCTTTATATTTTCGGCTTTATATAGCGTAAAAAAGCTGAACCTTTCATGGAATGCGGTAAAGTCGTACATAAAACGTAGAAAAACTAAATAATTAATCGGATACAATGGCTAAGGTTAGTGTAATTATTACGGTATATAACGAAAGCATGTATTTGAATGATTGCTTGGATTCATTGAAAAAGCAAACATTAAAAGACTTTGAAGCAATTTGTGTTAATGACGCTTCTACCGATAATTCTCTTGAAATATTAGAAAAATACGCGCACAACGACAAGCGCTTTGTCATAATAAACAATGATGTCAATGTCGGGCTAACCAAAAGCCGGCGTAGAGCAATAGAAAATGCCGGTGGAGAATATGTAACACTGTTGGACGCTGATGATTTCCTGTCCTGCAATGCTTTGTCCGAAGCAGTACAGGCTTTGGAAAACAACGGAGCCGACATAGCATTAATGGACTTGCAAATGTATTATGACAAAGAGAACATCAAGCCTTATGTAAAAGATTGCTTGCCGCGAGTCATGAGCGGAGACAAAGCGTTCTGTTTGTGTATAGAAGGTAAACTGCACAGTGTTTATTTAACCAAACTCGGCACATACAAAAGGATTCCAATAGATGACTCTTGCAGGCTATATACCGATGACAGTACAGCGCGTCTGCATATACTTACGTCCAAAACAGTTTGCTTAAGCAAAGGTAAATATTTTTATAGACAACACAATGAAAGTGAAACACATAAAATCAATATAAACAGATTCGATTACCTGATTGCCAATTTAAAACTCGCGTCAGAAGCAAGAAAGGCCGGTGCACAAAGAGACGCATTAAAAACGTTGGAAGAGCATAGGTGGAAAAATATTATCGCCCATTATTATTTGTTGAAAAACAGCGAACAACAGTTCACTGATGATGAAAAATCCACTATTAATTCCTTAATTCAAAAATGTATAGAAAGCATAGACTTTTCACTGTTGCCGTTAAGTTTGAAACTGCGTCCGCCATATTGGCCGACAAATAATTATAAAACATTCCAGACATACCAAAGAATCTATTTGCTATTGCGAAAAATTAAAAGAAGCATTATCCCCGTTTGATTTTATCTTCTTTGGAATTATAAGAAAGCGACATGAAGCTTCTCTGTGTTAAGTAGCATGTCTGTATTTTGTCTTTTAAAATACAGACACATAAGGCCGTTCACAAGAGTGCCTGTTACAAAGCGTTTTCCAAGACTTCTTGAGCAAAGAAAAAATATGTCTGAGATATTTTGAAATAGGTCAGACATATTTTAAAATATGTGCCTTGTTTTTTTAGGGTGCATTTTGAAGTACAGAAAAACGAACCAAACAAAACCATTATATTAGTTATTAAAATCTCGTTCATTTTTGGCTCAACAAAAGTACACTTTGATAGTATAGCTGCACACAGAAATTATGGTCGTATTATCCGTAATCCATATACAGAATAAACAAGAAAAACCGCCTATTTTTGCAACTTGAAAATTTTGTGGACTTACTTATCGGTAATGCGATACAATATTTAATAATAACTGATGACCCTTAGAAGAGAAACAAGCACCGGTTTACTTGCTCTTATCCGAGAAGGCAGACCTATGACCTTAGGCCAGCAAATACATTTGACGGTAATGTTAAGTGTGCCTGCTGTTGTAGCGCAACTCTCCTCAATTGTAATGCAATATATTGATGCGGCAATGGTCGGTAGTCTTGGCGCAGAAGAAGCTGCCGCCATAGGTCTTGTTTCTACTACAACATGGTTGTTCTGGGGGCTATGCATAGCGTCATCTACCGGATTCTCAGTGCAAGTGGCACACAGGATAGGAGCCGGCGATATGCAAGGTGCACGCAATGTGTTACGGCAAGCCGTCACTTCAACAACATTGTTTAGCTTTGCACTGGCAGCTATAGGCGTTGCTATCAGCGGTGTTTTGCCTGAATGGTTGGGCGGCGATGTATCAATACATCACGACGCTTCGCTATATTTTCTTATTTTTTCTCTGTTCTTACCCGCCTTGCAATTGAACTTCCTTGCAGGTGGTATGCTACGCTGTAGCGGCAATATGCGAATACCGAGTTTGTTGGGAGTTGTAATGTGCGTTCTTGATATTATTTTCAATTTCTTTCTTATATTTCCTACCCGTCATGCAGTTGTAGCAGGGATAGATATATTTATACCAGGGGCAGGATTAGGAGTAGAGGGAGCGGCTTTAGGGACAGTCGCAGCAGAAACGGTAGTAGCGACCATTCAAATGTGGTATTTATGCACACATTCTTCGGAACTTAAACTAACAAAAGAAAAAGGCAGCTTCCGCCCTCAAGTTAATATATTAAAAAAAGCATTGCGCATAGGCTTACCTATGGGACTTGAACACGTAGTAATATGCGGCGCTCAAATTATGACTACCGTAATTGTTGCGCCGCTTGGAGTTTTCGCCATAGCAGCAAATTCGTTCGCTATTACGGCAGAAAGCCTTTGTTATATGCCAGGATACGGCATTTCCGACGCAGCAACGACGTTGGTAGGCCAAAGCGTAGGCGCAAAACGCAGACGTCTAACCCGCAGCTTTGCTTTCATAACTGTATTTATGGGCATGATAATAATGGGATTAATGGGCTTGCTCATGTATATCTTTGCCCCACAAATCATTGGATTGATGACTCCTGTTGAAGAAATACGGTCATTAGGTATAATGGCATTACGCATAGAGGCGTTTGCCGAGCCTATGTTTGCTGCGTCTATTGTTGCATATGGAGTATTCGTCGGAGCGGCCAATACGCTGGTTCCTTGTCTTATGAATTTCTTCAGCATTTGGGCTATACGGCTGTCGCTTGCTGCTTTGTTAGCTCCGACTATGGGACTTAAAGGTGTGTGGATTGCCATGTGCATAGAATTGTGCTTTCGTGGTATTATTTTTCTTATAAGGTTATTTAAAAGAAGTTGGATGACAAAGGCATTCGGTAATGTGTGATTTATTACTAATAAAGTAATACGCATGTAATATAGGTCATAACATCTGTAATTTATATACAAGCGGCAAGACATTTATGAAGTATTTTTGCATTGTAACAAAAGTTGGATCATGAAACTGATAAAGGACACTGAATTTGGAGGCGAGCGTCCATTGTTCGCTTCGCACGACCTGCATTTAGACAATGTGATAATTAGGGCAGGCGAATCGGCTATCAAAGAATGCAGTAATATCAAGGCCACGAATTGCCGCTTTGAAGGAAACTATCCATTCTGGCACGTACATGGTTTTGTGATAGAAAACTGTTTCTTTGATGTAGGCGGCCGCTCGGCTCTATGGTATTCGGAGCATCTGCTAATGAAAAACACCCGTATCGACGCGCCTAAAATGTTTCGCGAAATGAATGACATAAACATTGAAAATGTTGAAATTAATGACGCAGACGAAATTTTCTGGCGCTGCAACGGGATACATATAAAGAATATTCATTTGCACGACGGAACCTACCCATTCATGTTTAGCAATAACATCTATGTGGACGGGTTGGAAAGTGACAGCAAATATGTATTCCAGTATGTAAAGAATGTCGAGATACACAATGCTAAAATAACCACGAAAGATGCTTTTTGGGAAGTAGAGAACGTTACTATTTATGATTCTGAACTTAACGGTGAGTATCTTGGCTGGCATTCTAAGAACCTGCGTTTGGTAAACTGCCATATTACGGGTGAACAACCATTGTGTTACGCGCATGATCTTGTTTTGGAAAATTGTACCTTTGGACCAGATTGCGACCGCGCCTTTGAATACAGCACAGTGCACGCTGAAATCAAAGGAAGTATTACGAATATCAAGAACCCAAAGTCTGGATTTATTACCGCAGATGAAATAGGTTCTATTACGATAGACAATAACATAAAAGCTCCCGCCGATTGCAAAATACATATAAGGAACGAACGTTCTTGTGATAACAACCAAAACAATTGAAATGAAATACAATTTCGACGAGCAAATAGAAAGACGTAAAACGAATTCCTATAAGTGGGATAGCATACCGAATCAGGACGTTTTACCTATGTGGGTGGCAGATATGGATTTTCGTACTGCACAGCCTGTAGTAAACGCATTGCAACGTCGTATAACACATGGAATATTCGGTTACACCCGCGTACCTGATGAATATTATGACGCTGTTATAAATTGGTTTTCGAGACGTCACGGATGGAAAATCAACCGTAATTGGCTTATTTATACTTCAGGTGTTGTACCTGCCATATCTGCCATTATTAAAGCACTAACCGTTCCGGGAGATAAGGTGCTTGTGCAAACACCTGTTTATAATTGCTTTTTCTCTTCAATCCGAAATAACGGCTGCGAAATAGTATATTCACCTTTGGTCTATGCAAATAACACTTATACTATAGATTTTAATGATTTAGAAAGTAAAGTCTCCGACCCAAAAGTCAAACTAATGCTGCTATGCAATCCGCATAATCCGGTTGGCCGTGTATGGAAGCGCGAAGAATTAGAACAAATAGGTGAAATATGTATTAAGAATAATGTTACCATAATCTCCGACGAAATACACTGTGAATTAGTCTACCCTGGCTATTTTTACACGCCATTTGCGTCTATTTCCGATGATTTCCTTCAAAGTTCAGTGACATGTATATCGCCAAGCAAGGCTTTTAATATAGCAGGATTGCAGATAGCGAACATTGTTTGTGCTGATGAATCAATAAAATCAAAGATAGACCGTGCAATAAATGACAACGAGGTGTGCGATGTCAATCCTTTCGGCGTTATTGCTACGCAAGCCGCTTATAACGAAGGAGAAGAATGGCTTACGCAACTAATAGAATATTTGCATAATAACTATTGTTATATGAAAGCCTTTTGTCAGGAGAATCTTCCAATGTATCCAATTGCCACTTTGGAAGGAACTTATCTTGTCTGGATGGATTGTCGTGCAATAGGACTTTCGTCTGAAAAATTAGAGCAGGAGCTTATAGACAAAGCAAAGTTATGGCTTAATGGCGGTACAATATATGGTACAGACGGCGAAGGTTTTATGCGCTGGAATATAGCTTGTCCTCATTCCACATTAAAAGTTGGTTTGAAACGTTTCACCGACTTTATACACAAATTAACATAGTACTATTTAATCATTATTCGGAATTTGCGTTAAAACAAATAGATACATAATAAAGTTTATGTAAAAAGTCGTATCTTTGTATCATGAATGAATTGTCGCGTTGCATAGTATGCTTGTTAGCAGATAACGACTGTGTTATTCTTCCGGGTATTGGTGGGTTTATTGCAAGTTATGAACCTGCAAGATATGATATAGCAAATAAAACATTTGCATCACCTAAAAGAATAATAGGGTTTAATAGTGCGATAACTTTAAATGACGGTTTGTTGGTTCAGGCATACATGCAAATTCATGATTTAAACTATCCAGACGCTTTACGCTTGCTAAACAAAGATTTGCAGAATGTCCGTTATAATCTTGATAATAATGGCACTTTCTGTATCGAGGGATTAGGTGTGCTTTTCTGCAAAAAAAACGGATCTTATCAATTTAAGACATCAACAGTTGATATAATAACACCTGGCTTGTATGCGTTGCCTGGTGTAAATGCTGAAACATTTATGCAGAGCAGGCAAACGATAGAATTAAAAGGCGTCAATTTACCAAACATAAAAAAATCAGCCCTCTCTCAAAATAGCGAAAACAACACCTCTAAGGTTTATACTTTCTCAATGCGGCGCTCTTTTGTGCACGTAATAGGAGTGTTTGTTGTATTTATTGTTTCTTTCTTGTGCATTTCCTTCCCATTAGGCAATTATTCTGAAACGACATCACACGCTTCGCTTTTATACGACGTTGTATATGAAGCCCCTCAAATAATAAAAAGTAACGAGAAAGGCAATAGCAAACAAGAAACTTTTGAGAACATAAAAGGAACGAATGCTGCAAAGGCGAGCCCTGTATCCATCAACAAAAGCACTCCCAAGCAGGCTACAATAATATCTGTAGACAAAGGAGATGAATACACTATAGTATTGGCTAGCGACGTAACAGAAAAGAATGCTAAGAATTTCATATGTGAAATAGAAAATAAAGGATTTAAGAAAGCCGAAATATACAAGACTAAAAGCATGAGGCGCATAATATATTCTAGGTATGGAAGTGAAAAAGAAGCAAATAGTGCCTTACGAGAATTGCGCAATCATGATTTTGCGTACGACGCATGGGTTATGAAAATAAAATAAGACATGAAAATTTGGCCGTTAATTCTATTTTCCTTTTCATATGTAACTTCTCCGGCGCAGGAAGCTAAAATATTTAGCGGAGACTTCTACAATAAAAGCAATGATATTGCATTACATTTAAATCTTTTAGAAGAGACAATAAACATACCGGGGTTCAGTATGCTGGGGCCAACTAACGGATATATGAACGGTAATGTATATGGAACATGGATTGTAACAAGTTTTAAGATAAAGGATAAAACTGCAATTATAAGGCTATCAAACGATTTCGGTTCGGAGACGCAAGAAATCGCATTCAAGCATGTATCAGCCGATACTTTTTCGTTGGAAATGAAAAGCCCGCAAGTAATGAGGAAAGTCGTTAAACGCAAATTAGTAAAAATACCATCAAAGTATCTTTTTATAAAGAAGTAACAAGACTAATTGCCATAATATATAATAGCCTATAGATTGTAAACGTCTCCTGTCTTGAATTTTATGAAGTTTCCTTTTAAAACAGTGCTTAAATAATAACAGGCTCTTTCCCCCGTACAATGCCCTGTGTACAACTTTATGTTAGGATATAACTTTAATAACGAATCCGCCATATAACATATATAATTATTTTCTACTTCTGCTTCTTCATCAAGTAAATGCAATCCTCCCAAAAAGAACTGTACGGTTTGTTCTTTGGTGTATTCAACGCACGATGGTATAATATTTAACAAACCCGAATGTGTACATGGTGAAAATATAGCCAATCCTTCTTTCTTCTTTATTGCTAATGCTATTTCATCATTAGCAACATATGGTTTTAATGTTTCTCTTTCTTCTACAGTCAAATATTTATTGCCTAAAGGCCTTGGTTGCAAATGCGTGTTATTGAACACAGCATAAACATCTTTGCATATTTCTGTATTATCCTTAAGCAGCACAAAGCGGTTGTAATTCTGTTTAAAAACTTCATAATCCGGCGACAAGCTATGAACTTTACCATGTCGGTTCGAATAGTATTCTAAACTATAAATTAGAGATGAGGCATAAATCTTGGCTTTATTATTTGCGTTAATAAAACGTTTTAACCCTCCTGTATGGTCAATATGTCCATGCGAAAGTACTAATATATCAACATCTGAAATATCAATACCCATACTAGCCGCGTTATTAAAAGCCTTGCCGGTAAGTCCTGTATCAACAAGAATTTTTCTACGTGAAGTTTCAATATAAATAGATAGTCCTTTCTCTGCAAAAAAAATCTTGTTGTCAGATGGTGTATTGTCGATAAGTACAGTTATTTTCATATTATTAAAATGACTTTGTTAGGATATTTTAAAGTGGTCGTAAGATTTAAATACGTATGAATACAAAATTATATATCTTAATTCGTTATTTAGCATAATGAGAGTGATAATTCAAAATTTAAGTTTACTTTTGTGTACAGTATAAACTTATATATGTATTACATGAAAAAACTTTTTTTTATTTTGCTATCACTGCTGAATTTTGGAATTATTAATGCAGCAGAACAAAAAACAATCCGTATCTCTACTGATAATACGGATTTGATTTTACAAGTAGGCGACAACGGTCGTCTATACCAAACATATTTGGGTGAAAGACTATTACATACCGAAGACGCACAAAACTTCAAATGGTATGTACATGCAGGTTCCGACGGAAGTGTTTCACGTCGTGGCTGGGAAGTTTACTCCGGCTCGGGAAATGAAGAATACTTTGAACCCGCAATAGCAATAACGCACAATGACGGAAATCCTTCTACATATCTTTATTATGTATCTTCAGAAACGAAACAAATTGATGGTGGAACTGAAACTATAATCAATTTACGCGACAATCGTTATCCTGTTGACGTAAAACTACACTATGTAGCGTATAATAAAGAGAACGTTATAAAAACGTGGAGCGAAATAAAGCATAATGAAAAAAAGCCCATACGCATGTCTGCATACGCAACGACGATGCTCTATTTTTGTAATTCTGCATATTATTTAACGGAATTCAGTAGCGATTGGGCAAAAGAAGCACGAATGAGCAGTCAACAACTGCAGTTTGGGAAGAAAGTGATAGACACCAAATTAGGTAGTCGTGCTGCAATGTTGACACATCCTTTTTTTGAAATAGGATTGGAGCAACCCGTAAACGAACATCAAGGAACAGTTTTAATGGGTACTCTCGGATGGACGGGTAATTTTAGATTTACATTTGAAGTAGATAATGTGGGAAATCTTCGCGTAATACCATCTATAAATCCATACGCGTCAGAGTATGAATTAAAGCCCAATGAAATATTCACTACGCCAGAATTTATTTTTACGCTAAGCTATAACGGCGCAAGCCAAGGAAGCCGCAACATACATGAATGGGCGCGGAAATATAGTTTAAAAGATGGTATGGGAAGTCGCTATACTCTTTTGAATAACTGGGAGAATACAGGATTCAATTTCAATCAGGAAGTACTGTCGAACTTAATGAAAGAAGCCAAACATTTAGGTGTTGACATGTTTTTATTGGACGACGGATGGTTTGGAAACAAACACCCGCGGAATAACGATCGTGCTGGTTTAGGCGACTGGGAAGTAAATCATAGCAAGTTGCCCGGTGGTATTCCTGCTTTGGTACAAGCAGCAAAAGATGCTGGAGTGAAATTCGGTATATGGATAGAACCTGAGATGATTAATCCCAACAGTGAATTGTTTGAGAAACATCCTGATTGGGCGATAACTCTGCCTAACCGGGACACTTACTACTACAGGAATCAGTTGGTTCTCGACCTTAGTAATCCCAAAGTACAGGATTATGTTTACGGTGTTGTAGAAAACATTATGAAAGAGAATCCTGAAATAGTATATTTCAAATGGGATTGTAACAGTCCTATTACAAATATATATTCCCATTACTTAAAAGATAAGCAAGGACAATTATACATTGACCACGTTAGAGGTGTGTATAACGTTATGAAACGTGTTAAAGAAAACTACCCTAAAGTACAAATGATGTTATGCTCTGGTGGGGGAGCGCGCTGCGACTATGAGGCATTGAAATATTTTACAGAGTTTTGGTGCAGCGACAACACCGACCCCATAGAGCGCATATACATACAATGGGGCTTCTCACAATTCTTCCCGTCTAAGGCAATGTGTGCGCATGTTACCAGTTGGAATAGGTCTACATCTGTAAAATTTCGCACCGATGTAGCTTCCATGTGTAAATTAGGATTCGATATAGGGTTGAAAGATTTAAATAAAGACGAATTAGCTTTTTGCCAAACGGCAGTAGCTAACTGGAAACGTTTGCAAAATGTTATTTTAGACGGTGAACAATATCGATTGGTATCACCTTATGAAACTAACCACATGGCACTTAATTACGTTAGCAAAGATGCTAACAAAGCCGTTCTTTTTGCTTATGACATACATCCTCGCTTTTCAGAAAAGCTGTTCAAGGTAAAACTGCAAGGACTTAATCCGAATAAAAAATATAAAGTAGAAGAAATAAATCTAATGCCTTCTGCAAAATCAGGAATGGAAGCTAACGGCAAGGTTTATTCAGGCGATTTCCTTATGAAAGTAGGTATAGACGTATTTAGTCAAGGGCAAGCCCAAAGCAGGGTAGTGGAACTGACAGCTCAATAATCATTATTGCAACAAATTCAGTTAATTGCATACATCATTTAAAAGCGCAGCTTGTTATAAGTTGCGCTTTTAAAATTATACCCCTTTGTTTTATGGCTTGGTCTTATCTGTTGAAAAATGAATATTTGTCCGCAAAAAAGTGTATTTTTGCACGCAAATAAACATAAACATCATGGGAAAAGTTTTAGTGATAGGAGCCGGAGGCGTAGCAACAGTAGCCATAAAAAAAATGGCGAAGAATCCGGACGTGTTTACGGACATAATGGTGGCAAGCAGAACAAAATCTAAATGCGACACCATTGTACAATCTATTGGAAGAAACGACATTCAAACCGCTCAAATCGACGCAGATAATGAAGACGATTTGACAAAACTGATGGAAACCTATAAGCCTGACATGGTTGTTAATTTAGCTTTGCCATACCAGGATTTAACAATAATGAATGCATGCTTGCGCGCTGGAGCCAGTTATCTGGATACGGCAAATTATGAACCGCGCGACGAAGCACATTTTGAATACAGCTGGCAATGGGCATACCGTGATAAGTTTGAAAAAGCAGGACTGACGGCTATTCTGGGTTGTGGCTTCGACCCGGGCGTTACGAGCATATTCACCGCATACGCAGCAAAGCATGTGTTCGACGAGATTAACTATCTGGATATTGTTGATTGCAACGCAGGCGACCACCACAAAGCCTTTGCAACTAATTTCAACCCCGAAATAAACATACGCGAGATAACTCAGAAAGGCTTGTATTGGCAAGACGGTAAATGGGTAGAAACAGAGCCGTTGGAAATACACAAAACGCTGAATTATCCCAACATAGGCCCTCGCGAAAGCTACCTTCTGCACCATGAAGAAATAGAAAGCCTTGTTTTAAATTTCCCGACAATAAAACGTGCTCGATTCTGGATGACTTTCGGGCAGGAATATCTTACTCATTTAAGAGTTATACAGAACATCGGAATGGCTTCAATTGTTCCTATAGATTACGAAGGGCATAAAATAGTTCCTTTACAATTCCTGAAAGCAGTTCTGCCAAACCCACAAGACCTCGGCGAGAACTATGAGGGCGAAACATCAATAGGTTGCAGGATACGAGGAAAAATAAAAGAAGAAGAGCACACGTATTATATATACAACAATTGCTCTCACCAGGAAGCATATAAGGAAACCGGAATGCAAGGCGTTTCATACACTACCGGAGTTCCTGCCATGATAGGAGCCAAGATGTACCTCAACGGTATATGGAAAAAGCCTGGAGTTTGGAATGTGGAAGAGTTCGATCCCGATCCTTTCATGAAAGAACTTAATGAGCAAGGGTTGCCTTGGCATGAAATAAAAGACTGCGACCTTGAATTAGACTAAATTCGTATACAACTTACCAATAAACGAATGGCCAAACATACGTGTCATTAATCTTAAACAAATTAATGACACGTTTATTTTAGTGTAAAAATGAAAGATTATAATTACGAAAGATTTACTGACGACAATATTGAGCGCGCCATAAGAGATGCTGCCGGCGTTGAAAACAAAACCAAGTTCTTACATCGAAGGCTTGATTTGCTGCTCCGTACCGGTAAGTTGCTTATGGAAAGTGCTGCCGATACGAGCCGAATATACAGGAGCCTGAACCGTGTGGCAGCTTTCCTTGGTCTGCCGGAAGACAAACTGCATATTTACGTAGACTATAATATGCTGATGGTTAATTTTGGCGACGAGGCGCATTCATACACAAAATTCCAGCATTGCAACAAGCACGGCATAAACATGCATGCACTTAGCGACTTAAGCAACCTTTCATGGAAAGCTATAACAAACGACTATTCAATAGACCGTTACGAAGAGGAACTGGAAAAGATAGCGAACCGTAAACGCAATTACTCTCCTTGGGTTACGGCTATTGGTGCCGGTTTTGCATGCGGCGGTTTTTGCATACAATTCGGTTGCGACTGGATTGCTTTTCTATATGCCTCGATAGCGGCAATTATAGGTTTCAGGTTTAAGGATATAATGATGAAACGCGGGTTTAACTCATACATGAGTATGGCGTTAGCCACTTTGATAAGCACCATAATAGCATGGAGCTCATACATGTTGTTGCCACAGACAAGCAATACTCCGCTGCACCCCCTTATGGCCTGTGCCTTGTTTATAGTACCAGGTGTACCGCTGATTAATTTCGTAGACGACATGCTTGACAACTACATATCGGTCGGTACTTCGCGCGCCATACATACGGCATTGATGTTGATTGCCATGTCGTTCGGAATAGCATTATTCATGTTCCAGTTATTCGAAAACATACCGATGACACCTCACCACTCATATTGGGAATATGCCGTTGCTGCTGCTATTTCCGCAATGGGATTTTCCATGATATTCAACATACCCAAGCGTCTGCTGCCAGTAGTGGCCATAGGTGGAATCATAACTGTTTGTACAAGGAATTTCGTAAACTTAGGCCCATCTACAAACAACATCGGTCTTGACATGGGTATAGTGATAGGCTCTTTGATTGGTTCCACGCTTATAAGCCTAATCGCAGTTAAGTTTGCCAAATGGTTCAGGGTTCCGAATCATGTTATTACCATTCCAAGTGTAATTCCAATGATACCGGGAGTACTTATGTACCGCTTCTTGGTAGCCTTGATTGAAATGGACGGTATAATAGGGGAGGTTACAAATGCCGTAAAATTCGGAATGGCAGCAACATTAACCATACTCGCAATAGCAATAGGTGTAGCTATACCTAATGTCTTTGCCCGTAAACTGATAGAACGCAAATTCCATAACCTGTTGAACACAGCAATAGAATCGCGTCGCAAAAGAGGGAAATTTGTCGATTTGAGCAAGGTGTAGATAAGCGTTCGATGAATGCTTTCTATTTTCAAACTTTATGCACGGCTTTTCAAGCTTTCGAAGTGACTATAGAATTTCGGGTAATTTATGAACTCCCAAAATATGTCTGACCTATTTTAAAATATGTCAGACATATTTTGAATTATGTGCCTTGTATTTTTTCTTTGCTCATAGGCGTTCCGAAAGTCCCATTACGTAAGGGTTTGCGCAGAGCTGTAAAATCGCGGCTTTTTTGTCTGTATTCATAAATCATGCAAGTAGCAGGATTTGCACTCTTTAGTAGCGTTATAAATCCGCCGATAAACTGCTTAAAGAACAACCTGTTCGCTTTTTAAACTGCAGTTTACAATTCAGGGCGGGTGGATTAAGTTAAATAATCGTAATTTCTCGATAGAATCCCTTATTTTGTAGTCTACATAAAACAAAATCGACTATATTTGCAACATCAGAATCAAATAAAGCCTACTTTAGTTTACTCTCGTAATGAATTTTCGACATAAATTATCATTCTTAGGGTTTATATTATTGACCTCAACTACAATTCACGCGCAAGATCTTATAGCACGCCAAGCACCTATCGACCGCAAGACACATGCTGTAGATTCAGTATCTCTCCAACATTTGAAAAAGGCGGAAAGAACCGAAGAACTACGTAATTTATATACCGATTGGTCGAATACAACGGTACATTCAATGGATTTGGACGCAATTCCGGATTCTTTCAAGATAGACATGAGGGACTTCTGTATGCCGACTCCTTCCAGGAAGATAACTTCAAATTATGGATACCGCCGTTCATTCAGAAGCATGCATAAAGGTCTGGATATAAAAGTTTATGTTGGCGATACAATACGTGCAGCTTTCTCAGGGAAAGTGAGAATACGCGATTATGAACGCAGAGGTTATGGCTATTATATCGTAATACGCCACAACAACGGTTTGGAAACCGTGTACGGGCACATGTCGAAGCAATTGGTAAACGAAGGCGATATCGTAAAGAAAGGCGATCCCATAGGATTGGGCGGAAATACGGGACGTTCGACAGGCTCGCACTTGCATTTCGAAATATTGTTCATGGGTGTGACCATAAACCCGGCACTTATGTTCGACTTTGAACAACAAGATATAGTAAGTGACTATTTTACATTCTACAAAGACGGAATTACGAACAAAGACATGTACTTCTCGTCGGTAGTAGAGCCGAAAGAGCAGAAAGACGAAACGCTTGCCGTTGACAAGAAAGTAAGTCAGGTAAAATACCACAAGGTTAAACGCGGGGAGACTTTAAGCTCGATAGCAAATAAAGTAGGTACTACCATAGACAAACTATGTAGCTTGAACCGAATAACAAAACGACAGACATTACGCCCGGGTCAGATTTTGAGGTACGAGGAGTAATCTTTGCCTGTAACGCTAAAGACTACATAGCAAGTAAACATGAATACCGAAACGCAATTCCAGGAAATAATAAAGGGTTGCCGCGAGCTCTATGTAAAGAAGCTACACGATTATTCAACCGCATGGAGAATACTGCGCATACCTTCAGTTACCGACCAACTGCTCAATAAAGCAAAAAGAATACGCTCTATCGAGGAAAAAGGAGTAACATTGGTAAATGAAGGCATTGAACCGGAATTTATAGGACTTGTAAATTATAGCATAATAGGTTTAATACAGCTTGAGCTTCATCCCGTTTTGGAAGAAGACATCAACGAAAGCGAAGCAACGGCTCTGTATGACAAATACTCAAAAAGCGCGTTTGAGTTGATGAAACGCAAGAACCATGACTACGACGAGGCGTGGAGAGGTATGCGGGTAAGTTCGTTTACCGACCTTATTCTAATGAAACTTTACCGTACAAAACAAATCGAAAATCTAAAAGGCAAGACTCTTGAAAGCGAAGGCATTGATGCCAACTACTACGATATAATAAATTACGCGGTTTTCGCTTTAATAAAAATCAAGTATGGCGATTAAGAAATACAAAGCACATGTATTAACGGCTTTTGTAAATATTTGCAGCTTCATGGTAGCTGCAATTTTTATTTTCTCCGGTTTTACTAAGGCAGTGGACCCTGTAGGCGGAGGAATAAAAATAGGTGAGTACCTGTACGCTTTCGGCTTAAATGTAATGAATAACGACGGATTGCTCGGAGGTATCTCCATTCTGCAATCAACAATCGAGTTCATGGTCGGAATATATCTGCTGCTTGGAATGCGACGGAAACTAACATCATTGTTATTACTGGTAATAATGATGTTTATGACATTACTGACGTTTTATATAGCAAAAACCAATGCTGTTTCGAATTGCGGCTGCTTTGGCGACGCAGTAAGCTTAAATAATTGGGACACGTTTTATAAGAACGTTGTAATACTGGCAATGTCGCTTGTGATTGCGTTTAATCCGATGAAGATACGCAAGGCACTAAGGCTGAAAAGCGAATGGATTACAAAAGTATATTCGTTTTCAGTAATAATTGTAGTAAGTTTGTACTCTTATCACTATTTGCCTATAATAGACTTTAGACCATTTTACATCGGGCAAAATATCATAAAAGGAATGGAAATTCCCGAAGACGCAAAGCCGCCGGTCTACGAAACCGTCTTTACACTCAGAAAAGGCAACGAAGTGAAAAAATTCACGTTGGAGAATTATCCTGATTCAACTTGGCAGTTTGTAGATTCAGATACGAAGCTTATAGAAAAAGGTTACGAACCCGAAATAAACAACTTCGCGCTATTCGATTCAGAGACAGAAGAGGAAGTCACAACAACGGTTTTAAATGATAAGAATTTCTCTTTTTGGCTCGTTATGCCATATATAGAAAAAGCCGACAACGGGGTTATCGACGCTGTAGAAGATATTTACGACTACTGCAAACTATACGGTTATAACATTTACGGTATGACATCTTCCGGTAGAGAACAAATTCAAGAATGGAAGCATAATGCCGGAATAGATTTCCCGTTTTGCCAGGCCGACGATATTACGCTAAAAACGATTATACGTTCAAATCCTGGTCTGCTACTTTTACGCGGCGGGAACATAATAAATAAATGGAGCAAGAACAACCTTCCGGACGATGAAATTCTAACAGCACGCATTGAAAAGCTAACTTCAATTTACGGAACTAAGGAAAACGGAATTAAAGGAGCTTTTAAATATCTATGTTATTTCCTTATTCCGCTAATATTTCTTATTTTCGCGGATAAATACAGGGCAAGACGAAAATCTCTCAAAAAGCCAAATAAAATATCTTAAACAAATTAATAATGAGAAAGAAGATTGTCGCAGGTAACTGGAAAATGAACATGAACCTGCAAGAAGGAATTGCTTTAGCAACAGAACTGACAAACGACCTTAGCAAGAACAAGCCTAACTGCGATGTTATAATTTGCACACCTTTTATTCATCTGGCTTCTATCGCTAATGTTATAAACAAAGAAGTAATGAGCCTTGGCGCTGAGAACTGTGCTGACAAAGAAAAAGGCGCATACACTGGTGAAGTATCGGCAAGCATGGTTCGTTCTACAGGTGCTGACTATGTAATATTGGGACACAGCGAACGCCGCGCATATTACAACGAGACTCCCGAAATCTTGAAAGAAAAAGTAAACCTTGCCCTGCAAAACAATTTGAAAGTAATTTTCTGCATTGGTGAAGTATTGGAAGAGCGCGAAGCCGGCAAACAGAATGAAGTAGTTGGCGCACAATTAGAAGGCTCTTTGTTCGACTTGACAAAAGAACAGTTCTCAAATATAGTTCTTGCATATGAACCCGTTTGGGCTATAGGAACCGGGAAAACGGCAACAGCCGAGCAAGCAGAAGAGATGCACGCATTTATACGTAAGACAATAGAAAACAAGTTCGGTGCGGAAGCTGCTGAGAACGTTTCCATACTTTATGGTGGAAGTTGCAAACCTTCGAACGCACGTGAAATTTTCAGCAAGCCTGACGTTGACGGCGGCCTCATAGGCGGCGCAGCACTCAAAGCGGCAGACTTCGAAGCTATTATAGACGCTTGGAAATAATACAAATACAACAAACCGTTCCCCTAAATCAATATTAGGGAACGGTTTGCTTTTTTATATACTGAATCCTGCTAAAAAGCCGATAAACGAACCGTCCTCTTAGTATGTAATTCATTAATCAGACATGAAAATCTTATTAATAGTTTTGTCATTTACTGTTTCATTACAAGCATTTTCTCAATCAAATTACGTTGAGAAGTTGCTTAAGAACTCAATAAATGAAGGGACGGTTGTATTTCATCAAGACTCCAGAATAACCAGTTTGTTGAATTCGGATTCTGCATTTACAAAACCAGAAAATAATACTCACAGCAACAACAGTGCTTTAAATAACATAAAAGGCGTAAATGCAAAAACATCAAAGAATCATAAATCCGACACATTAAATACAGCAGAAGTCAACGGTGAAAGTAATTTATCTACTCACACGCGGCGTTATAAGGTAGAAGGGTACAGAATACAAATCTATGCCGGAAATAACTCCAGGAAATCACGTATAGAGGCAACGAGGGCTGGGCAGCGGATTAAGAACTTTTTTCCCGAATTACCGGTATATACACACTTTTATCCGCCACGGTGGATTTGCAGGGTGGGTGATTTTAGAACAGTAGAAGAAGCACAAAATTATCTGGCTCAAATTCGGGATTTGAAAATATTTTCCGCTGTTACATTAATTAAAACCACAGTACAGGCAACTTATTAGCAGGTTTAGTTTATAATTGTGTTACGGCCGAACTTGCAGAAGCCACGTTTTTTACGCGGTTTCCAACATTTATAGTTTCATTACAAAGTAGAATTCATCATGAATATAGAAGAACTTTCCCAACAGCAACGCGAAGAAGAACTTGAAAAGCATTGCCACCGCATACTGTCATTGCTGGGCGAAAATCCCGAGAGGGAAGGCTTGCTCAAAACCCCAAGCAGGGTAACAAAAGCCATGCTCAAACTTACGAGCGGCTACGACATGGATCCGTCTGCCATTTTAAACTCGGCTAAATTCAAAGAAGACTACAGCCAAATGGTAATCGTTAAAGACATTGACTTCTTTTCGTTGTGCGAGCACCACATGCTGCCGTTTTATGGAAAAGCTCACGTGGCGTATATACCAAACGGATATATTACCGGTTTGAGCAAGATAGCACGTGTTGTAGACATTTATTCGCACCGTTTGCAAGTTCAGGAGCGTATGACATTCCAAATAAAGGAATGCATACAAAATGCACTGAATCCTCTTGGCGTAATGGTTGTTCTCGAAGCAAAGCACATGTGCATGCAAATGCGGGGAGTGGAAAAGCAACATTCAGTAACCGTTACAAGTGAATTTTCCGGCGCATTTAAACAATCAAAAACCAGGGCCGAGTTCCTGGATCTGATTGGGCACCATTAATTCGTTAACGCAAAATAACATATCGCTATACAGGCATTCATAACACTGTGCCTGTATTTTTTATAATCTGTAGGTTCGTTTATACAAACTCTTATTAGCAACAGTTTCGTCATCAAACACTCATAAAACGTATGAATATAAGAGAGATAAAAACAAACAAGAAGCAATATCTCCAGCTTCTTATGCTTGCAGATGAGCAAGAATCGATGATAGACAGGTATTTGGAACGAGGCGACATGTATGTAATGGTCGGCAACACTTCAGAAATAATATGTGTTGCCGTCGTTACTGACGAGGGTGAAAGTGTTTGCGAACTTAAGAACTTGGCCGTAGCGCCGCAATTCCAGAGACAAGGCTACGGTAGGAAAATGATAGAGCATCTGTGCGCCATGTACGGTGAAATGTTTTCGTATATGATTGTCGGCACTGGCGAAAGCACACGTACCGTGTCTTTTTACAAAAGCTGCGGTTTTGAGTATTCTCATACGGTGCTTGACTTTTTTACCGTCAATTATGACCATACAATAATCGAAGACGGGAAAATTCTTACCGACATGCTTTATTTCCGCAAGAAATTAATACCTCCCCACACTTCTGTTCAAACTGTTTAGGGCTTAATTGCTCAAAACACATTGCCTGCTTAACCCCAAATCGGTCGTTAGGCTTCGTAAAATAGCGTGCTTATGCCTGGCAGATAGCTTTACGCCCGGCTGAAGGCGTAGCGGGCTACGGCGAAGCCGGGCGGGAAGACAGATGACGGCAGAAGTGCGTAAGTTGGCGAAGGGAACGCACTCGACGTTACTACTTAATGCCCTAATGATCGTATAGGGTTAAATGTAACCGAAAAAAACAAGTTTTTTGACCATTGAATTGCCCATCGAAAAACTCCAAAAATTATAAGGGAAAAAATATGTGCCTTGAATTTTAAAATTAGTGGCTCGGATTTTAAAATCCGAGCCACTAATTTTTTCTTTGCTCCAAACCCCGCTGAAACCCGCTTGCCATGCGGGTTTTGAAAAACGACATAAAATGTCGCCCTTTTTGTCCATATCCACAATGTTCCCGCGCCGCCCGTACGTTCCGTACTCGTGTCGTGCAAAATTAGGTTGAGATCAGAAAGTTTTAAGCCACAACGGTTTTTATTGCAAAATATGCTAACTTTGCAACTGCCCCGACCACGCCAACGCTGCCGGGCAGCGAGCGGGTATGGGTACATATATAAAAGGCGTTTACTTGACGCTTTGTTCTTGACACTTCGAAACTTCGCAAACTTCCAAGTCTGGTCGAGAACACGGCAACAGTAGATGTTCATGGGTGTATTTTATACAGCCTTCATTGCGTATGCCAGTTTGCATTGCGCTTTTATAGGCGTATACATACACAGCGTGGGCTTCTGCGTTGCTCGTTCTATCAGACTGGGCTATGCGAAGGCCTCGAAGTGTGGGACGTGCAACAGGTACAGACTCCCGCGCTTTTTCTGTATGTATTGGTCTTAAAACTATCATCTTACCCAATAGCATAACCAGCATAGGCGAAAAAGCATTCTATCGTTGTCGGGGACTTCATACTATCACCTTGCCCGATAAAATAACCAATATTGGCTATGAAGCATTCAGGGATTGTTTTTTACTCGACACACTGATAACATTATCTGAAAATCCACCTACATTAGACGATGAAGTATTCCTGCCAAACAGCGATATGGTAGTTTTCGTACCTAAAGGCTGCGAGACCACCTATCAAAATGCAGAAGGTTGGAAAGACTTTGAAATTAAGATTATCATTGAAAATCCGGTTACTTCGATTACTTTAAATACCGAACAGCTCACAATGGAGTATGGCACGAAGGAACAACTCACGGCAACAGTAGCGCCCGATTACGCAGACTACCCCGGCCTGACATGGACGAGCGACAACGAGGAAGTAGCAACCGTTGACGAGAGCGGGTTGGTTACGGCTGTAAGCGAAGGGACGGCAACGATTACGGCCACGGCTAACGACGGCAGCGGCGTGTCGGCCTCTTGCGTGGTGACGGTTACTTTCATCGACGGCATTGCCGACATTGAAACGAGCAAGGTAACAGTACTTGCCGCTAACGGCAGGATAACCGTCTCGGGTAAAGAGCAGAACGATACCGTTGCCGTTTACGACACGGGCGGCAGGTTGCTGTACCGGGGCGAGAGCGACGTTATCGACGTGCCCCGCAAAGCCATGTACATAACGGTAAGCGGAAAGAGTTACAAGGTTGTTGTGCAATAAATACCGGGAATTTTACTTTGTTGATTATTCCCTTATTACAAAAACCAGCGCGGCGGAGTAATAAAACTCCGCCGCGCTCTTATTACGCTTTTATTTCAAAGTCTGTGATATTAAGTCCAAACGTAGTCAGCCCTTCAGGCATTCCAAGTATTTGTGTATCGTGTTTTCCAAACCAAGGTAAAGGGCGTCGCAAATAAGTGCGTGACCAATGCTTACTTCGTCAGTCTCCGGAATGCAATTATGAAAGTACGTAAGGTTCTCGAGGCTTAAATCGTGCCCCGCGTTTACACCCAAGCATATTGATTTGGCATGCGCCGCAGCAGCAATAAAAGGTTTTATTGCAAGTTCCCTGTTGTGCGCGTAACTTTCAGCATAAGGGCCAGTGTAAAGTTCTATGCGGTCAGCGTTTGCTTTGGCTGCATAGTCGATGTATTCCAACACCGGGTCAACAAACAAAGAAGTACGTATTCCTGCTTTTTTGAACTCGCTTACGATTTCAGTTAAGAAGCTTTGTTCTTCTTTTGTGTTCCAGCCATGGTTGGAAGTAAGCTGCTCGGGTTTGTCGGGCACAAGGGTTACTTGCGTTGGCTTCACTTCCAGAACCAAGTCGATGAATTTCCGGATAGGGTAGCCTTCGATATTGAACTCTGTGGTTATTTGTTGCCTTAGTTCCCTTACATCATTATATCTTATGTGGCGTTCATCGGGGCGGGGATGTACTGTAATTCCTTCTGCACCGAACTTCTCGCAATCGGCAGCTACAGCAAGCACATTGGGCATGTTACCACCGCGGGCATTGCGCAATGTTGCTATTTTGTTGATGTTTACGCTTAGTCTTGTCATATTATTATGTATAATAACAAATTGTTGTACATTTGCAGTAATTAGGCTGCAAATGTAACGAAAACAAACATAACATACTCCACACAAACTCCGAATATGGTAAAAAGTAAACTTATTATAGCATTGTTTGGCAATACGCACCAAACAAAAAAGAGCCATTACGCGTCTTTGGTAGTAAAACTATTCAAGGAAAAAGGGGCAGAAATTTTTGTGGAGCAGGAATTTTACAAATGCGCAGCTGAAAACATCGGTTATTTCGATGAACGCCACATTTTCAATTCCTTTGATTTCGACGCAGATTTGGCCGTAAGTTTGGGCGGTGACGGAACTTTTTTGCGCGCAGCACGTTTTGTGCGTGAGAAAGGCATTCCTATTTTAGGAATAAACATAGGACATTTAGGGTTTATGGCCGAAGTTAACCCGTCGGATATACAAACTGTAATAGAAGACGTATGCAACGACAATTATGTAATAGAACGACGCAGTGTAATAGAAGCCGCCTTGTCGGGCAACGGACTTGGGATTTACCCATTTGCCCTGAATGAAGTTGCCGTTCTGAAACAGGACATTTCTTCCATGATTAAAATCCGCGTGTCCGTTAATGGGGAGTACATGACTACTTACTCTGCCGATGGTCTTATTATTGCCACGCCCACAGGTTCTACCGGTTACGCTCTTTCCGCAGGCGGTCCCGTGGTTGTCCCCGAATCGAGATCATTCGTCATAACAGCCGTCGCACCGCATAGCCTTAATGTAAGACCTATTGTTTTGTGCGACAATATAGAAGTAAAATTAGAGGTTAAGAGCCGCTCACACAATTACCTCGTGTCAGTTGACGGACGCAGTATCCGTTGTGACGAGAAAGACATCCTTACAATACGCAGGGCACCTTACGACATAAACATTGCGCGTTGCATTAACAAAACGTATTTCGATACCTTGCGCGAGAAACTCATGTGGGATGGCGATTTGCAAAAGTAATCCACGAAAGTGAGATTTCATCACAGTGTTTTAATTATTAATAAATTGACAACCTCATTATCAGTTGTCAGCATTTATAGGTAACTTTGCACCCAAAATAGAACAGTTCCTTGATTTGCCGCTTATATAAAACTTTATAAGAGGAAAGTCCGGGCAACACAGAGCAGTCCGCTTCTTAACAGGAAGTTACCCGCGAGGGTGAATTACTGCAGAAGAAAATAACCGCCTGAAGTTTACTGAAGGCAAGGGTGAGAAGGTGAGGTAAGAGCTCACCGGTCATGCAGTGATGTATGAGCCGTGCAGATCGGATGTTGAAAGTTCGCGTAAACCGGCGTTTGAGAGTTGCTCGCTCGATTTGATTCTTATATCAATTTATAAAGAACAAAGTATAGGCTTTAGTCTATACGCCGGAGGGTAGAACGATAGAGCAGCGCGGTGACGTGTTGCGTAGATAAATGGCAAATGCTTTTTACCTATATGGTTAGAAGTACAAAACCCGGCTTACAGGGGAACTGTTTTAATTTACAATTCAGCCTTGCGTTCAGATAACGCAAGGCTGAATCCCTATATACTGTATCGCGTTCGGCCTTTTGCTGAAAAGCTCAAAAAGATTGAAAAATAATCCCCATAAAAATGCGATTTCAGGTACAATAAATTGAAAACTCTTTTTCAGCGTGTTAACCCTACGTCGGAGCAAAGAAAAAAAGCAAGGCACATATTTCAAAATATGTCTGACCTATTTTAAAATACAAGGCACATATTTTTCGCCCTCTGAAAACCCATTTCAAAAACGTTCGGAAAATGCAGACAAAAACAGTTTTGTCTGTTGAGCATAAAAAAGAAAGTACTGCAACACTCTTGTTGCAGTACTTTTTTCAAATGTTATGAGACGTCTTAGCAAAGTCTGCGAGAACCGTCACCGATAACGACATCTATTGCGATAGGCTCTTTGCCGAATTTTTCTTTGTAGGCTTGTTTTGCTGTAGTAACAAAACTTTCATACAAATCTTCACTCACAAGGTTGATAGTGCAACCGCCGAAGCCGCCACCCATTATGCGTGAACCAGTAACTCCACAACTCATTGCCACGTCGTTAAGGAAGTCTATTTCTGGGCATGACACTTCATATTCCTTGGATAGACCGTGATGAGTTTCAAACATCTTGCGGCCAACCTCCTCGTAATCGTCCTCTTCAAGAGCAACGCATACTTCGAGCACGCGGTACTTTTCACCGATTACATATTTAGCACGCAGCAAATCTTCTTCGCTTACATCATTTTTCACAGCCCACAGCATATCGTAGGTTGCGTCACGCAGAGATTTGACTCCGGGGAATCGTTTTGCCAATGCAGCAGCAACGTTCTCGCAACTTTTTCTGCGGTGGTTGTAAGCTGAGTTTGCAAGTTCATGCTTTACTTGCGAATTAAGCAAAACGAGTTTATAGCCATTGGGGTGGAACGGGAAATATTTATATTGCAAAGAACGGCAGTCGAGACGCATTAAACTTCCTGCCTGTCCGAAAACAGAAGCAAACTGGTCCATTATACCGCAATTCGTTCCGATGTAATTGTGCTCTGTAGCCTGGCCCACTTTAGCCAAAGTAAACTTGTCGATTTTGTTTTCTCCGAACAAATCATTCAAGGCAAATGCAAATGTGCTCTCCAATGCAGCAGAAGATGACATACCTGCTCCTAAAGGCACATCGCCGGCGAACGCAGTATTGAATCCTTCTACCGGCACACCCAATTTCATCATTTCGCGGCAAACTCCGTATACAAAACGGAAGTGCGTTGCCGAAGGCCCTTGCTCATCGTCCAAGCTGAACTCCACGTAATCTTTAAGGTCAATGGAATACGCGCAGACTTTGCGGGTTTTATTTGGTTTGATTTCTGCTATTATGCCTTGCTCTACAGCACCGGGGAATACAAATCCGTCATTATAGTCGGTGTGTTCGCCTATAAGGTTTATACGTCCCGGTGAAGCATATACATTTCCGGTTGAACCGTCGAAATGCTTGATAAAGCGACTTCTTACATCTTCAACTTTTAGTCTCATATCGTTTTTGTGTATGTTTATGGTTAATTACTAATGTTCAGTCTTTTTTGCTCACGCGGCTTCCAATGAGGGCATAGAAAAGTATGTATGCTGCGCAAGCGAGCGGGATAATGTAGCTAACCAGATAGCTGCCGGATTGTTCTGCAACCAAAGCCTGGAGGGCAACCATTACTGCACAACCGAATACCATGGTCATGAAAATACCCGATGCTGCTGCTGTGTATTTTCCAAGACCTTCAACAGCCATGTTGAATATACCGCCCCACATTACAGAGGTGCAAAGTCCCACACAAATGAAAGCAGCTACGCCAACAGGTACTTGAACCCAAATTACAGACAGGTTTGCCCAGTCTACGCCAGGAACTTCTACGGTCAAAGAACTTGGAGCAAACATACCGAACGCCAGCAAAGCTATTGCTGCTACGGCCACTGTAGATACCATTGCACGGCTCGAAACTTTTCCACCAATGGAACCGCCAATTGTACGGCCGATAAACATTGCAAACCAATATACGGCAGCAATAAGCGAAGCTACTCCGGCTGAAACGCCTACATCACTTATAAGGTATTTAATCATATAAGTAGGTGTTCCCACCTCAACGCTCATGTAAAGGAATATTGCCAAAGCGCCGAGAGCAAAGTGGCGGTGTTTCAATGCGCCTTTTATAAGCTCTACCTTTACGGGTTCTTGTTTGGGCTCTTCTATCTTTGTGAACAATAATACAATGAATGCTACAACGAATATTGCAAGTGCAATGTACATAGCAGGAGCAGCGTCAACGATTGCAGTTTCTTTAGTTACTTCGCCTATAAGCGCTCCTAATATAATATAAACTGCCACGGCCGAAGCGCTGTTGAATGCGCCGCCGATTTGTATGAGTTGGTTTCCGGTGTTGCCGCCACCACCCAATACGTTAAGAAGGGGATTTACTACGGTGTTAAGCATACACATGCAGAAGCCAGCAATGAATGCGCCGAGAAGATAAATCCACATGCTTTCGAGTGTTCCGGAAAGCAGTTCGAGAACCATTCCGATGATTCCGACTATGAGAGCCAGAAGCGCTGTTTTTTTGTAACCGAATTTCACGATAAGCATACCCGAGGGAATACCCATTACGAGATAAGCGATGAAGTTTGCGTAGTTACCGATTTGTGACTGTACCTCAGACGCCCCAAACTGGTTTTGTACGATAACAGCCATAGGTGAGCAAAGGTTTGTCACGAAGGCAATCATAGCGAAAAGTGCGATCATCATTATAATCGCAGCCCATTGTTTTGTTTTTTGTGCCATTAATTCTATATTTTTAATTATTAATTTATTGATTTTTTTGCTTGCTTATTACTCCACACCAAATTTATATATGGTTTTTTGTGAATACAATTCTCCTGGTTTTAGAAGAACAGAAGGGAAGTAGGGGTGATTGGGGCTATCGGGGAAATGCTGTGCTTCAAAGCACAATGCACTACGACGCGGGAACGTTGCTCCGTTTTGTCCTTTGTAGCCGTCAGCCCAGTTATCAGAGTAGAACTGTATTCCTGGTTCTGTTGTATAAACTTCCATAGAGCGTCCCGAAACAGGTTCTACGATTTTAGCAGCGAAAGTCAATTCGCCCGGTTCATGCTTGTTTAATACAAAGCAATGGTCGTAACCTGCGCCATTCTTTATTTGCTCGTTATCCGAGTCTATGTATAAACCTACG
>URSZ01000003.1 GCA_900550635.1 uncultured Prevotella sp.
AAAAAGTTTTACCTTGTGTTTCTGGTTGAGGTAGTAGAATATAGAGTCTTCGTTGTCGTATTTCTGGCTGAGCGCCTTGTAATGGTCGGTCTTTTTCGCAAGATCCTCTATGAAATTTGGAATGACGTTATGGTTCTCATCCCGCCACGGGTCTTGGTCGCCCCAATGGTTGCGGAAATTGCGCTGCACGGTGCGCATTTGCTTTACAAGAGCCTCTTCGGCGTATTTTTGCATTTTATAGTTGAGCGTGGAGTATATCTTAAGCCCCGCGCTGTAAAGGTCTATTCCGTTGTCCTTGCACCACTGTCGCAGGTAATTGGCCACGGCTTCGCGGAAATACAGGGCTTTGCCGTCGTAAACGGTCTCGACTTTATAATTCAGGCCGAGCGGCAGTTTCTTTATCGAATCGCATTCCTGCTTTGTCAGATGTCCGTGCTTTTGCATATTGTCGAGCACCACGTTGCGCCGCATAATACTGTTTTCCGGGTTTATCCTTGGATTGTATGTGCTTGTAGCTTTCAACAAACCCACCAGTACAGCCGCCTGTTCGGCCGTAAGGTCTTTGGGCGTGGTATTGAAGTATGTTTTTGCGGCAGTCTTTATTCCGAAAGCGTTTGAACCGAAGTCCACGGTGTTGGCATACATGGTCAGTATCTCTTTCTTTTCGTAGAACATCTCGAGTTCCACGGCCAAAACCCATTCCTTGCTTTTCATTATAAGTATCTTCACTCCCGGAATCTTACCTAACAATCCGGTGGAGTACTGCGTGCGCACCCGGAACATGTTCTTTACCAACTGTTGCGTTAGTGTTGACGCGCCGCGGGCATGTCCTTTGAGAATGTCTTTAAATGCGGCAAACAATCCCTGGAAATCTATTCCGTGATGACTGTAAAAGCGTTCGTCTTCGGTGTCTATCAGGGCTTTGAAGAACACAGGATTTATTTCCTCGTACTCTACGGGCGTGCGGTTCTCGTTGAAGTATTTGCCTATCAGCACGCTGTCTTCGCTGTACAGTTCGGAAGCCTCGCTCGTTTCGGGGTGCATAATGCTGCGTATTGTGGGAGATTTTCCGAACAGCCACAGGAAATTCAGGTTTACGGCAGTAAAATAAAGTATTACGAACACAACAAAAGAGATTATCCCTGCTATGGCTTTATACCACCAGGGTTGCCCTTTAAACCGGTGTACGTACCAATGGCCGAACCTTTTGAGTATCTGTTTTACTTTAGAGAGCAGCCGTTTTATGTTTTCAATATATTTTTTCATCACAAAGTTTTTATGCGTGATTAGGCGTGATACTCCATTTGCGGTGTTACGCGGCATACGCCTTACAAGGCGTTCCACAACGTGTTTTCTTTATTGCAAATGTAGCAAATTACGTGTTTTCGGATGTTTCTTGGTTTATAAATTTTACGATAGAATCGTAGTTGTCGGGGTGAAACCATGTTATTGCTTCATCGCGTTTATGCCATGTTATTTGTTTCTTTGCATATACCCTGGTATTGCGTTTTATTTTTTCCTTTGCCTCCTCGAGCGTCATTGTGCCGTCGAAGTAGCGGAACAGTTCGTTGTATCCGACTGTATTTAGCGCATTAAGATTACGGCGAGCGTACAATTCGCGTGCTTCCTCTACGAGTCCGTCGTCGAACATTTTGTCGACCCTCGCGTTGATTCTTGCGTACAATTCGGGCCTCGGGCGCGAAAGTCCTATTTTTATTATCTTGAACGGCCGGGTCTTGACACTTTGCGTGCGGAACGAAGAATACGGCTTGCCTGTTGCATAGTATATCTCAAGGGCGTGCACTATGCGCCTTACGTTTTTCTTGTCGGCCTTTTCGTAATACTCCGGGTCTACTACCCGCAATTCGCTCACGAGTGAGTCGAGCCCTTCATTTTCCAACCTTTCGTGCATGAAGTTCCTCGTTGTCTCGTCTATGGTGGGTATGTCGTCTATTCCCTTCGTTATGGCGTCGACGTACATCATGCTGCCGCCCGAGAGTATAGCTATGTCGCGTGTGGACAGTATGCCGTTTATGGCTTCCAGTGCGTCCTGTTCATACATTGCTGCATTATAATAGTCCGAGATGGAAAGACTTCCAACGAACAGGAACTTTGCCTTGCTTTGTTCTTCTGCCGTGGGAGACGCCGTTCCGATGTTCAACTCCTTGTATATCTGCCGCGAATCGGCATTTACTACCGGTGTGCTGAAATGTTGCGCCAGGCGTATGCAGATGTCGGTTTTGCCAACTGCCGTTGGGCCTATGATTACAGCAAGGGCTTTCACTTTATGCGTTTTATTTTTGGAATACAGTAATTTGCATTATACTCCGCTGCCGCCAACAGAGATATGTAATAAGATTTGCAGCAGCAATGGTCGGGCGAATCGAAGTTTTTACGTGTTTTGAAAAACGGGGGAAAAACGGTAAAGTTTCCACGTTTTTCAGCGTTGTCTTGAAGTTTAAGTAACACAGTTTTTTAAAGCCCCCTTTGAGCTGGGAAAAAATATGTCTGACCTATTTCAAAATATGTGCCTTGTATTTTAAAATATGTCAGACATATTTTTTGGGGTGTAAATAAGGGCATGTTATATTTGTCCGTTTCGGAAAAGAAAGTTTTGCAGCTGTTCCAAACAAGCGGTGAACATATTTTTCCCTACTATTAACAAACGCAGCCTTTAACGGTCAGTTTTTCTTTTATCAGTATGGTATGTTCTCGCTTATGTCGAGGCCTTCATTGTCCAGGTCGTCTTCGTTAAACCCGTCACTGCCGTAAAAATCCTCTCCGCTGTCGGTATCTGCCTGCTGCACTTTTTTCTGCTTTGCCGGCTCCTGCATAAGCAACTGTTGCGGCGCCTCGCCTATGCTTCGCGAAACAGCGGCCTCTTTCAGGTTGGTCCCGGGAATAATTTCCTTCAGTTCCATATAAAGTGCGCGTTGCTCGAAGGTGTCGAAGATGAACATCATGCGCTGGTGCTCTTCTTCGATAACATCGCGCAGCCTGGTGTCTTCCATAACGTACACGTCCTCGTCAGAATAGGAAGTGCCCATATCTTCGCGGGTTACTTCGCTTATTTTCTCCCACTCATCGTTTGTGATATAGAAACTTGTAATCTGGTCGTCAGAGTAATTGCACGAGGCAAGCACAGCCTTGCACAAGTCGAGGAACGTAGCGTCGGCGTCGATTTTTATTTCCCTTAGGAAATTATCGGCCTCATCGCTTACAATAGTAAAACGGTAAATCATTTTCGTTTTGTGTTTATTTGTTCTGGAACAAATGTAGGACGATTATGCAAGCGTATATTGCGTACTTATTTTATTATCCCGCGTTTTGCGGTTTCGATAAAATTGATGATGTACACAATTTCCTTTGTCATGGGCAGCTCCCTTTTTATCTGCGCCAGGCTTTCCTCTCTCAACTGGCCGCTCTGGTAAAGTATGCGGTAAGCATTGTGGATGTTCTCGATTGTTTCGTTCGAGAAGCCGCGCCTGCGCAAACCAACTATGTTTATGCCTTGATAAGCGGCCGGTTCGCGTGCCACAAGCACGTAAGGCGGTATGTCCTGACTGAAGCGTGTGCCGCCGCCTATCATTACGTATCCGCCTACGTGGCAGAACTGGTGCACAAGCACCACGGCACTTATGTTTGCAAAGTCGTCAATGATTACTTCGCCTGCTATCTTGGTAGAGTTGCCTATGATACAGTTGCTGCCTATCGTTACATCGTGTGCCACGTGGCTATTTTCCATAAGCAGGTTGTCAGACCCTATTATGGTCCTTCCTTTTGCCGCCGTGCCGCGGTTGATTGTCACGTTTTCGCGTATCTTGTTGTTATCGCCTATTATTGCGGTTGTTTCTTCTCCCCTGAACTTGAGGTCCTGGGGAATGGCACTTATCACTGCACCCGGAAAGAAAATGTTACCGCGCCCTATGCGTGCTCCGCTCAGGACTGTAACATTGTTCATCAATACGTTGTTGTCGCCTATTTCGACGTTTTTGTCAATAAAGCAGAAAGCTCCTATTTCACAATCTTTCCCTATTTTTGCTTCGGGGTCGATGTATGCCAGAGGACTTATTTGGCTCATTTTATTTCAGTTGGAATGTGCGCAACTTCTCAGAAGTGCGCAACAATGTTAATTTATTTGTTTTTTACGATTTGTGCGGTGAATGTAGCTTCGCAAACTATCTTTTCGCCCACGAACACAAAGCCTTTCATCGAGGATATACCGTGGCGCACAGGTGCGAGAAGCTCAACTTTGAACACGAGGGTGTCGCCCGGAACTACTTTCTGACGGAATTTCACGTCATCGATACGCATGAAGTAGGTGCTCCAGCGTTCCGGCTCGTCAACGCCGCTGAGCACAAGCAGTCCGCCGGCCTGCGCCATGGCTTCAACCTGCAATACTCCCGGCATAACGGGTTCTTCGGGGAAGTGTCCCGTAAAGAAAGGCTCGTTCGAGGTTACGTTCTTAACTGCAACTATTGATGTCGGGCCCATTGCCACCACTTTGTCCACGAGTTGCATGGGGTAGCGGTGCGGCAAGAGCTGGCGAATGCGGTTTACATCCATCAGCGGTGCTTCGTTGGGGTCGTATGTAGGAGCTTGCACTTCGTGTGCGCGTATCTCGCGGCGCAGCTGACGTGCAAATTTGTTGTTTATCGTATGTCCGGGGCGTGTTGCTATGATACGTCCTTTTATAGGACGGCCTACGAGGGCCATGTCTCCCACAATGTCAAGCAACTTGTGGCGTGCGGGTTCGTTAGTCCAGGTAAGCGGGTGGCTGGAAAGGAATCCGAGTTTCTTTGCGTCCACACGCTGCACTTTCATTAGGTCGGCCAGCTGGTCGAGGCGTTCCTGCGGCATTTCGTTTTCGTATATAACGATAGCGTTGTCGAGGTCTCCGCCTTTTATCAGGCCTGCCTTAAGCAGCGGTTCTATCTCGCGGAGGAACACGAAGGTGCGCGCCCCGGCTACTTCTTTCGGGAAGTCGGCCATGTCATTCAAGGTGGCGAACTGGCTGGAGAACCACTTTGACTGGAACGAAATCATGGCTGTTATGCTGAACTGTTCGTCGGGCAGGATTATTATTGACGAGCCGCTCTCTTCGTCTTTTACCTCGATTTTCTTTTTGATGATATAAAAGTTCTTTGGCGCATTCTGTTCTTCCAGTCCCACACGTTCTATGTTCTTGACATAAGTTTCGGCCGAGCCTTCAAGTATAGGGAATTCCGGTCCGTTTACCTGTATGAGGCAGTTGTCGATACCCATGGCGTAGAGTGCGGCCATGGCGTGCTCTATGGTCGAGCAGCGCGCTTCTCCCTTGGCTACCACGGTGCCGCGTGTCGTTTCGACAACATTTTCCGCGATTACCGGGATTATCGGTTCGCCTTCGAGGTCTATCCTTTGTATTCTGTATCCCGTGTTTTCGGGTGCGGGATTGAAAGTAACAGTCAGGTTGACACCTGTGTGCAACCCTTTCCCGAAGAGCGAGAAACTGCCTTTCAGTGTTTGTTGTTTCAGCATGATATGTTAAGTGTGTCTTATTATTGTTCCGTTGTTTTCTTGGTGATTCCGTCGAGCGTGCGTTGCATTTCGTTTATCTGGCGGAAGATTTCGGGCAGGTTCTTGAACACTGCCGAGGCGCGGGCAAAGCGTTTCGCGTCGATTGCGGGCGAGCCTTGCACCGTTACGTTGCCCTTGCGTATGCTGCCTGCTATTCCGGCCTGCGCGCCCGAGTAGGTGCGGTCGCCTATTTCGGCATGGCCGGCTATGCCTACCTGCCCGCCGAACATGCACCACTCGCCTATCTTTGTAGAGCCGGCCACGCCTACCTGCGCCGACATAACGGTGTTTGCCCCTATGTCGTCGTTGTGCGCTATCTGCACAAGGTTGTCGAGCTTCACGCCCTGGCGCACGTAGGTTGAGCCCATGGTGGAGCGGTCTACGCATGTATTTGCGCCTATTTCCACATTGTCCTCTATGGTTACTATGCCTATCTGCGGTATTTTCTCATAACCGTTGGCGGTAGGCGCGAACCCGAACCCGTCTGCGCCTATCACGCAGCCGGAATGGAGTATCACGTTAGAGCCTATCACACAATGGTGGTAAACCGACACATTGGGATATACTATTGTATTGTTGCCTATTTTCGCGCCCTCCTCTATGGTTGAGTTAGGATAAATCTGCGTGTTGTCGCCTATCACCACGTTGTCGCCTATGTAGGCAAACGGGCCTATGTAGCAGTCTTTGCCCACGGTAGCGCTCTCGGCTACGTATGCCTGCTTGCTAATGCCGGTGCGGCGCGGCTTGCTCTGCTCGTACAAGTTGAGAAGGCGGGCCACAGCCTCGCGCGGGTCGGCAAGGCGGATTAGCGTGGCGCTCACGGGTTGCGACGGCTTGAAGTCGGAGGGCACGAGCACTATGCTTGCCTTTGTTTCATAAAGATAATGCTCATAATGGCTTGAGTATAAAAAAGTGAGCGAACCGGGCTTGCCTTCTTCAATTTTTGAAAAGGTAGACACACGTTCGCCAGCGTTGCCGTCGATTTCTCCTCCGAGGTATCCGGCTATTTGTTCGGCTGTAAATTCCATTGATTTCAGATAGGTTTATACGGTTTTGCCGCATAATATATTTAATATGTCGCAAAAGTACCTATAATTAACGATATACGCAACGCAACTGTATTAAAAATGCTGTAACAACGGCGTTGGCGGCTGCAAATAGCCATAACACGGCTGTCGTGCCTTACCGGCGGCAATACGGCAACAGCAACAGGCAAATGCCGGAACAGTGCGGGAACAAAGCTATCTGCCAGGCATAAGCACGCAATTTGACGAAGCCTAACGACCGATTTGGGTTAAACGGACATCAGACGACGCAAAAACGTGGTGCAAAAAAGGCGTTCCGGGGCAGGAAAAAATGAAAACTAATTTTCAGGCGGTTATACCCCCTTGGGAGAAAAGAAAAAATACAAGGCACATATTTCAAAATATGTCTGACCTATTTTAAAATATCTCAGACCTATTTTTCGCCCCCTGAAAACCCGTTTGAAAACCGGGGCAAAAACGCGGATAAATTCAGACACGCTTATTCCGAACCACAGGATGTAATATTTACCGGTGCGGAATGTGGTTGTTTTTTCCTGTTAGCCGAAGTAAGAAAGCAACAACATAACCTTCTTTAAAAGTTCCGGCCGTGGCAACATTGATTGCCCCGGCCGAAATATCTGCGGCGTATCCTGCCGTGCGGCCTATGGACGCACGCATAATGGATTGCCTTATTTTATTTCACGAATTTTGCGTTCTTAAGATATTGCATACTCTTTTCAGCAGCCTTGAACATTTCTTCCATTATCTGGTCGTTGTTGTATTTGCTGCCGTCGGCATTGGTCTTTTCGCGCAGGCTCTGAGGTATTTCTATCTCAACGAAGAAATCTTTCATCTTGTTCTTGTAGAACTGTGTGAACACGTCCTCGAAGTTAACCACCGTTCCCTCGCCGATAACGAAGTCATCCTTTATGTGTAGCAGCTGTATGCGCTTGGGGTATTTCTTCAGGTATTCCACGGGGTCTTTGCCGCCTTTGGCGCACCAATACACGTCGAGCTCGAAGCATACGTACTGCGGGTCGGTGTGCTCTACGAGGTATTCCCACATCACGTCGTCGCTGTCTTTCAGTTTCTGGAACTCGTTAGAGTGGTTGTGGTAGCCGAGTGTCAGTCCGTATTCCTGCGCTATCTTGCCCACTTTGTTGAAGTAGTTGCACATGTCTTGCAGTCCCTGTACGGTGTAGTCAACGCCGTAGCTCGGGATGACGAAGTACTTGCCACCGCAGGCTTTCTGTATCTTGAACAGTTCGCGCCAGCGGTTCATTATCTCTTCTTCCTTGTTCTTGTCTTCCTGTATGCTGGAGTGTGTGGACACGATTTTCATGGAGTTTGCGTCGCACAGTTTCTTGAACTCGTCGGCCGGCATGCCGAACACCTTGGGGTCTCCTCCCCACTGCACCAGCTCGGCGCTGTTGTACCCCATTGCGGCCAGGCGTTCAATGGACTGCTGCGGGTTTTTGTTCATCGCGTCCATTACGGAATAGAGCTGTATGCCTATCTTCTTTTTCTTGGCAGATACGTTTTGTGGAACTGCAACGAGCGCGATTGCTGCCATCACGCATGCAAGTGTTATGAGTGACTTGCGGCACTTTGTTGAAAACGTTTTCATTGTCTTGATATTTTAGGTTTGTTATGTTGTATTGCTTATTCAGTCATGAGTATCGGCGGACACATGTCCGCCGATGTCACTTTCAGGTTTCAAAATTATCGCTTTTTTTAATACTACGGCATATTGGAACGCCGCTTTTTAATTTTCTCAGCCAAGCACTTCTATGTCGTAGCCGCCCGTCCACTCTTCGCCGGCCTTGACAATATTGGTATAAGGACGCTCCGAAAACTCGCCTTTATACCATTCCTTGTCGCAAAGTCCGTACCACGGTTCCAGACATACGAACGGCGCGTTGCAGCCATAGGGCGACCAGGCGAGGAACACAGGCGCGTTGCTGCTTACACGGACTACGGGTTTCTGCTCCGTGTCGAGAAGTGTGACATTACTTACCTGGCTGTTGTCTATTATGATTGAATCGCCTGCAAAGCACTCGTCGCGCACTTCGAGCATACCGTCCTCTACAGGCAGGGCATAGCGTTTCATGCCGAGACAGCCAGACATTCCTACCGTAGCGCTCTCGGGCGAAGGGTTGTCGAACTTAAGGTATCCCTTAACCTCGTCGCCGGGCTTGAAACCGCGGAAATAGAACGAAGGGTGGCCGCCTATCTGGAAAGGCATATCGTCGCAACCGACGTTGCGCACCGTCCAACCAACCGACACGATTCTGTCGTGCAGGGAGAATTTCTGTTCAAGTTCGAACTTGAAAGGGAAAGCCAAACGTGTGGCGGCTGTATCGTGCGTGATGTAGGTTACAGACTCGGCATCCTGCGATTTGACGTCGAATACTTTTTCCTGCAACAGGCCATGCTTGGGCATATTGCGCCTCACACCGCGGTGGAGGTAAGAACCTTCCCACAAACCGCCCACTATCGGGAACAGCATAGGGCAATGGCGTCCCCAGAATTTAGGATCTGCCTGCCAGAAGTACTCGCGGCCGGTTGCCGCGTCGCGCAAGCTGCAAAGCTCGGCGCTGAAGCGCTGTGCGCTTATGCTTATTTTTCCGTTGCTTATTGTTTCCATGTTTATGATTTCTGTAAGTAAAGCCGTAAGGACCTTACAAGGTTTCTTGTTTCAGTTTCTCTACATATTTGTCTATACGTTGCAATTCTTTAGGAATGTCGATGCCTTGCGGGCAATGGGGATTGCACTGCGCGCAACCGGTGCAGTGGTCGGCCTGTCGAAGCTTGGGCACGCTACGGTCGTAACCTATCAGATAAGCCCGCCTGGCCTCACGATAGTTCCTGTCTTGCGAATTTGTAGGGATGTTGCCGTCGTTTATACATTTGTTGTAATGCAGCAAAATTGCCGGAATATCTATTCCGTAAGGGCACGGCATACAATATTTACAGTCGTTGCACGGAATTGTGTCGAACTCCATCATGCGGCTGGCGGCCAACTGCAGGAATTCGAACTCTTCTTCGCTCAAAGGTTTGAGCGGGCTGTAGGTTTTCAGGTTGTCTTGCAAATGTTCCATGCGTGTCATGCCGCTCAGCACGGTAAGCACGCCCGGGAACGAGCCTGCAAAACGAAAAGCCCAGGAGGCCACGCTTACTTCCGGCTCGCGCTGCTTGAACAAGGCTACGATATTGTCGGGTACGTTAGACAAACGACCGCCCAAAAGCGGTTCCATTATAATTGCGGGTATGTTGCGTTTTGCCAGTTCGTTGTAAAGGTATTCCGCATTGGTGTTGCTCTCGTTTATCTGCTTTGCATACCGCCAGTCAAGGTAGTTAAGCTGAATCTGAACAAAGTCCCATTTATATTTGTCATGCTCCGACAAAAGGCGGTCGAACACTCTTATGTCTCCATGGTAGGAAAAACCAATATTTCTTATGCGTCCGGCCTCGCGCTCTTTTATAAGGAAATCGAGAATGCCGTTGTTTATGTAACGTTCCTCGTATTCCGCCATCGAGTCACTGCCGCCGCCCACGCTATGCAGCAACATGTAATCGATGTAATCGGTTTGCAGATACTTTAAAGAGTTGTGGTACATTTCCATCGAGGCTTCGCGCGTTCTGGTAGAGGGAGCGAAGTTCGATAGTTTCGTTGCTATGAAATACTTGTCGCGCGGATAGCGCGCAAGTGCGATACCTGTAGCCCGTTCCGACAATCCCCGGCAATAGGCAGGCGAAGTGTCGAAATAGTTCACCCCGTGTTTAAAGGCGTAATCCACCAGTTCGTTAACCATTTCCTGGTCTATATCTTCCTGTCCTTCGGCGTTTTTTTCGGTAAAAGGCAGGCGCATCATGCCAAAGCCGAGCAGCGAGACCTTTTCGCCCGTTTTCGGATTAGTGCGGTACGTCATCTGCCCCGGTTTCCCATCAATATTATTTTCTGCGCCGGCAGTGTTCTTCCCGTCGTTGCAGGCCGCCAGCCCGGCAGTTGTTACGCCTGCCGCTCCGGCTATTTTCAGGAAGTCGCGTCGGGATATTTGTTTTTTGCTTTTATTGTCCATGAATAATATGTTTTCGGAATTTTACACTTGCCCGTAGTAATCAAACCATGCTGTGCGCTTCGTGCCCTTCAACGTATATTGCGCTGAACGGGCGCGCCGGGCAAAGGTTCTCGCAGGCGCCGCAGCCAATGCAACGCTCCACGTTTATTGCAGGAATCATCACCGGCTTGTCGCCATGCTTCGCGTTGGCCCCGTGCCCGTGGCGGTGACGGTGTTGCCCGTTGAACGGAACCATCTGTATCGCGGCAGTAGGACAGTGGCGCGCGCAGTTGTCGCATGCAACGCCGTCTGTCAGGTTGATACAGTTGTGTTTCACCCACACAGCGTGCCCAATCTGCGTGGAAGACTTTTCTGCCAGGTCTGTAAGACGGATTGCGTCTGTCGGGCAAACCTCGGCGCACTTCGCGCACTCGGGGCGGCAATATCCGCGTTCATAACTCATCTCTGGCTGCATGAACCTTGTAAGGTCGGTAGAAGGACGGAGCACCCCGTTAGGACATACCGACACACATAGCTGACACGCCGTGCAATGCTGCGCAAAATGACGCGCGCTCCGTGCTCCGGGCGGCAGTATGGGAGTATTGCGGTGGGGTATTTTCTTATCTTCTATCACTGCCAGCCCGCCATCCACTTTCTTTTCCTGGGCTTTGAGCGTGGCTGTCGTAGCAACCAAGGCCGTTGCGGTAAGGAAACTGCGGCGGGTGTCGTCCGGTTGCTTCCCGCTTTCCTTGATTTCTTCCTTTACGGGCACAGCCTTTGCCTTTTTAGCGTGTTTGTAGCTTATGGCTCCCGTGTGGCACTCCCCTATACAGTCCATGCATGCCACGCAACGGCTGTAATCTATACTATGAGTAGCTGTGTCTATGCAGGCTGCCTTGCAGTTCTTGGAACACTGTTTACAGTTTACGCATTTCGAGGTATCTATAACTGGCTTGAACCACGAAAAGCGGGCGATGAAGCCGAGCACCGTTCCCACCGGGCAAATTGTGTTGCAATACGTGCGCCCGTTACGCCACGCAAGCACTACAAGAACAACGAACGTAACCACTGCGATTACGAACGTAGGCACACTCTTCAGCCACACGTCCGTTTCATAAAAAGCATAACTGTCGGCGCGCTCGGCAAAGTAGGCCAGCGCATTGTTTCCCCATGCGTAAACGGGAGCAAACAAATTGTTGGCTATCCTTCCATACGAACTGTAGGGAGCAAGCAACGCGGCGAGCGAACCCGCGCCTGCTATCATGGCCACCACAAACACTGCCAATACGGAATACCGCAGCACAGACTTTGCCGGTGAATAAGTGTAACGGTTCTTCTTGCTTTTTTTGCCCAGCCATGCCGCAATGTCCTGCATTACGCCCAACGGACAGATTACCGAGCAATACACCCGCCCGAACACTAACGTAAGCAACACGAGCAGCACAACAACGCCCACGTTGAGCGCCAAGAGTGCGGGCAAGAACTGGATTTTTGCCGTCCAGCCCAGCCATGCGTGCAGCGTTCCCGTGAAATCGAGAAACAGCAGCGTCACGGCCGCGAAAAACAAGGCGGCAAGCGTGATTCGGATTTTACGTAACATATCTTGTTCTTTGGATTTTCGGCTGCAAAAATAATGTATTCGAGGTTTTATTTTCTAATATAATTTACGGAAAATATTAACAAATCCACGGATTTACATTTAATTAACACGGGAACCTTACCGGCAGACCGGTGTCGCAAAAAGCACCCATTTTCAGCAGCGCCGCATAACGCACCTTTCACGTGTAAAAACCGAAGCAATAAAACGTCCGTTTTGGGGCGGAAAATGTGAAAACTGATTTTCACTCCGTTAAACCCACATAGGAGCAAAGAAAAAATACAAGGCACGTAATTCAAAATATGTCTGACCTATTTTAAAATATCTCAGACATATTTTTTGCCCCCTGAAAACCCGTTCGAAATTCGCCTGAAATACGCAGACATAAACAGACCCCGTTTTTTCCGCAAAACGGAATGAAGGAAAAACAGCCTGACAACACGTGCCGCAAGGGCTGCAATGAATGCACGAAAAAGCGACAAAATGAATTTAATTGCACAAAAGAAAGTTATTTGAATAAAAAGGCCTAAATTTGCGACACCTAAAACTGAAATAAGCACACTCTAAATGGAATGGATTAATTCGCTGTTCACCGACACAGCGTCGGTGGCACATGTAATTCTTATTTTCGCCATTGTCATTGCGGCAGGCGTTTGCCTGGGCAAAATCAAGGTAGGCGGAATTTCGCTCGGCGTAACTTTCGTGCTGTTCATGGGTATTCTCGTGGGGCACATATACAACAACTGGCTGCCCGGCGGAGGATTTGCCTGCCCCGAGCAACTGCTCGGCTTCATTCAGGACTTCGGGCTAATGCTGTTTGTCTACTGCATAGGCCTGCAGGTAGGCCCTTCGTTCTTCGAGAGTTTCCGCAAAGGCGGAATGAAACTCAACATGCTCGCCGTGGGGCTCGTGTTGCTGAACATAGGGGTAATGCTCGCGCTTTACCACCTGTTCTTCGACACTAACAATCCCAACAACCTGCCTATGATGGTAGGCGTGCTGTTCGGAGCGGTAACAAACACCCCGGGTCTCGGTGCGGCCAACGAAGCACTGGCCGGAGCAATGCAGGGCGCGGAGATTCCTCAGATAGCTTCGGGTTACGCTTGCGCATATCCGCTTGGCGTGCTCGGCATTATAGGCGCTACCATACTGATACGCTATATATGCCGCGTTAACCTTAAAGACGAGGAAAGCGCATTGGAGCGCGAAGTCAACGACAACGCACACACAAAGCCGCACTCCATGACGCTGGTAGTAACAAACCACGCGCTCAACGGAAAGACGATGAACACGGTGCGCCAGTTCCTGGGCCGCAACATGGTATGCACACGCATGCTGCGAGGCGAGGAATTCATTGTGCCCAATGACAAGACTACCCTGCAGGACGGCGACAAGATAAACATTGTATGCTCTGAAGAGGACGCAATGCCCATCGAAGCATTCATAGGCGAGGAAATACACGTTGACTGGCAGACGGAGAAGCAGCCCGTTGTATCACGCCGCATAATAGTAACCCAGTCGGAAGTGAACGGAAAGACGCTCGGCCAGATGAACTTCAGCACCGTTTACGGCGTTAACGTAACGCGCGTCACACGTTCGGGCATAGAACTGTTCGCAAGCCGCAACCTGCGCATTCAGATAGGCGACCGCCTTAGGGTCGTAGGACCGGAAGACGCCGTAAAACGCCTGGCAAACCGTTTGGGAAACTCCGAAAAACGCCTTAACGTGCCCAACGTAGGCACGCTGTTCTTCGGCATATTCCTCGGCATACTCCTCGGCAGCCTGCCGATAGTATTTCCCGGAATGCCGACACCCGTTAAGCTGGGACTTGCAGGCGGACCGCTGATTGTGGCCATACTGATAAGCAGCAAAGGATACAAGTTCCACATCGTGGCATACACCACCACGAGCGCAAACCTTATGCTACGCGAGGTGGGACTGGTGCTGTTCCTCGCCGCCGTAGGACTGAAGGCCGGAGCCAATTTCTGGGATACCGTAGTTGCGGGCGACGGGGTTAAGTACGTATGGACCGGTTTCCTGATAACCGTGATTCCCATTTTGATAATCGGAGTAATAGCAAGGCTGAAGTTCAAAGTAAACTACTATACCCTTACGGGTGTCATTGCCGGTGCGACAACCGACCCTCCAGCACTTGCTTTTGCAAACTACACATCGGGGAACGACGCGCCTGCTATCGGTTACTCTACAGTATACCCGCTCACCATGTTCCTGCGAATACTGAGCGCGCAGATACTGATACTTTTCCTGTGCGTATAACGCATAGCCCAAGCCGCCATAGCGGCAAAGGGGAAACAAACATACAGTAGCGGCACATTCGTTGGAATGTGCCGCTACTTTTTTACACAAATGCGAATTATCGGTAACGTTTCCCGCAGCCGACTGTTTTTGTCCGTCTTTAACATTTCCTTAAAGCCCTTTATTCATGCGGGTTTCAAGGTAGCGAAAAATATGTCTGAGAAAATTCAAAATATGTCCGACCTATTTTAAAATTCCTGCCTTGTAATTTTTTTTATCTCAGAAAGGGGTAAAAATATGAATCCGCAATTTAACATTTCAAGCCGCCACGGATTGCAGGAAAGTTACAGGCGGTCCATTATGTGCCTCACCTGTTCCGACACATCCATTACCGGAATACAGTAATAGCGTTCGTAATCGGGATGTATAATAACGAGATACATGCCGTGAAGCCTTATGCCGTAATGTTTCTCGAGGATGTAACGGTAAATGCCTTGCTGCAACGAATAATGCACGAAGGCATTGTCGCGCAGCGTCGATAGCGCCCCGAAGCCATACTTGCCCCAGCAGTCGTCGATAATCTGGTACGCATTGCCCGAAGCCCTGACCAGTTTTGTAGAGCGCTTCCAGTCGAACATAAGCAACTTGCCGTCATAGGCAGCTATAAGGTCGGGCGAACCGGCTATGCCTTTTTCGGCGTCGTATATGTTCCACTCGGTGCGGTACGGCCGCAAACCGCTTTTACGCAAAAAGTCAGAAAACATCGACATCTCCTTCGAAATATCAATACGTTCTGCACGCGAGAAAGTGGACGAGCTGTAACTGAAATCGAACGCATGTTCGCATTTATGACCTAGAAAGACGTTTTCAAACTGCTTGTGCATAAACGAACCCGTTTCGGCCGCCTTGCGCCCGCAATATTTCCATGAATCAACCAGGGTCTGGGCATTCTGCCCCGTTCTTACGGCCTTTCTTTCAGCCGCGGCATACATATCAAAAGCCGAAAAGTATTCAGATATAACCGTGGTTACCGACTTCAGCACATCGCGCCGCTTGTACAGATAAGTATGTGTTTCGGGAAAGAAGTCGATGTCGGCATCCCGCACATGCCTGTGCTCGGCATTGTAGCCCGTGTCGTTCTCGCGGCTTTCGGCTGGAAAACTTTCTTTTTCGGGCAGCAGCGCGGCATACGTCCTCTCCTCTTCGCTGAGAGGCGCATTATCATACGTCCTTTCACTGTCCGGGAACAAAGAGCCTGCGTTGCCGATGTAGCCTTCGCGATAACCCTTGCCGGCAAGCTGCTCGGCTGCAATGCGCGTCCACTTGCGCACAGGAACAGGCCGCAAACGCGCCCCGCGGGGAATTTCTATCGACACCGCCTTAACCAAAGAATTTATCAGGTCTATTACGAAAGCCGTGCAATTAAGAGGCTCTGTTGCTGCCTGCTTCTCCGCAAAACGAACCACTACCCATCCGGCCTGCAGCATAAGGTTGTCGCGCTGCGAGTCGCTGCGGTCCTCAAGATAATGGCGCGGAACAAAATCGCGCAAATCATACGGCTCGTCCAGCTCTATGTCGATACGCAAGTTCACCCCGGGTAAATTTCCGGCCACAACGATACCGGTATTATAGCAACGTCCTCCGTCGGTAAACTTCAGGCAGGCATTACCAAAGACCTCGAACCCGTAAGGTGCGACATAACGCTCCAGACAGGCGGCAAAAGCAGTGGTAACTGGCGAACTGCCGCCACTTGTACCGCGCCTGAAAGGATATACGGGTACACCCTCGGCCGGAACAAGGAAATACGGGTAAACGGCGTCGCTGTTGGAGCTGCTGCCGCAAAAGCCTGTGAGTAATACGTCGGACTGCTGCATTTTATTTTTTCTGGAAGACCCTTACGTAATCTATCTCGTAAAGCGTGGGCAGGCAGGAATAATCCACGCCTTCCTTACCGCCCCAATTACCGCCGAACGCGTTGTTCAACTTAATATAAAATGGAGCATCGAACGGCCATGTGTCGCGTCCGTTTCCGTCATTTTTGTAAACATGTATCTTCTTGCCGTCCACGAAGAACTTTATATACTCCGGTGTCCACTCGCATGCATAAACGTGAAAAGCCGTCTGGCAGTCCCTTACTTCAAGGCCTCCGCTCTTTGAGTTGCCGCCATGATATTTTGCGCAATGTATAGATGAAAGCACATGATGCGGGTCGTAGCCTACCTCTTCCATTATATCTATCTCGCCGCAATCCGGCCACCGCGAGGCCTTATGCGGCACCATCCAGAATGCCGGCCACGTACCCTTGCCCGAGGGCAGTTTCAAACGGGCTTCGAAATAACCGTAAGTCCAATGGGCCTTAGTGTTCATCCTTATGGAACGCACCTCGCCCGAAGACGTGCGTATCTGCTTTATTTTAAGCGTTCCGTTTGAGACGTACGCCAATGTGTCTCCGTCCTTAAAACCCGGAATATAGTTCTGCAACTCATTGTTTCCCCAACCGTGCTTACCTTCCTCGTACCACCATGACTTTGCGTCGGGCAATACCGGCCGGCCGTCGGGGGATTCGGGGTCGTTGAACTCGTCATGCCATACAAGTTCGTAACCTTTCGGTGCCTTGATTTTATCTTTGCCGGTGCTTCGCTTTTCTTTCGAGCTCTGTAACATAGATGTTGCGCCGCTTACCCCGTCGGGAGTCTGCGAGTACGCCGGCAAAGCCGATAAAACCATTATAGCGGCAAACACAGCCGTTCTAAATAAGAATGCATTACTGCTAAACATATTCCGAAACTGTTTAATATAATCGTACACACGGGTAATTCCACTTTTGTCTGCCTTTTTGGGCAGGCAAAAGGAAGTCCCCAAAAATATGTCTGAGATATTTTAAAATATGTCTGACATAATTCAAAATATGTCAGACATATTTTTTTCTACGTCCCGTGTCAAAAAAAACCGGTAGTATTATCTAATTATTGTAGCCTCACGGTCGGGGCCTACTGAAACAATCGTAATCGGGCACTGCATTTCCTTTTCTATAAAACTGATGTAGTCTTTCAGTTCTTTCGGGAAATCGTTTTCGTTCCTGATTGACGTAATGTCGGTTTTCCACCCGGGAAGTTCGGTGTAAACTGGCTTGCAGCCGGCCGTATCGAACGGCATGTTGTTTACGCGCGTGCCGTCGGGAAGCTCGTATGCCATGCAAACGCGTATTGTATCAAAACCGTCGAGCACATCGCTTTTCATCATAACGAGCTTCGTTACGCCATTTATCATTACCGCATATCGCAAAGCTACAAGGTCGAGCCAACCGCAGCGGCGGTCTCTGCCTGTAACCGCCCCGTATTCATTGCCGATGTGACGGATTGTATCTCCAGTTTCGTCGAACAATTCAACAGGGAAAGGACCTGCGCCCACACGTGTGGAATATGCCTTGAAGATACCGAACACATCGTTTATCCGCGTGGGAGCTACGCCCAAACCTGTACATACTCCGCCGCAGGTAGTAGACGAAGAACTTACAAACGGATATGTTCCGTGGTCGATGTCAAGCATTGTGCCTTGTGCACCTTCGGCCAAAACGCTCTTGCCTTCGTCGAGCAAGGAATTTATTTCTATCTCGGTATCGGTAAGTCTGAAACCGCGCATGTATTCTATGCCTTCCAGCCATTTGGCTTCATCGGCAGCAATGTCGTAATCGAAATGCAAATCCCTTAAAATCCTTTCGTGATATGATTTCAAGGCTTCGTACTTGCTTTCGAAATTATCCAGTATATCTCCCACGCGCAAACCTATTCGCGCTGCTTTGTCGCTATAAGTAGGGCCTATGCCTTTGCCGGTGGTACCTACTTTGTTTTTACCTTTTGCTGCCTCGTATGCACGGTCGAGCACCCTGTGGGTGGGAAGTATAAGGTGGGCGCGCTTGCTTATGTGCAAACGGTTTTTAAGCTCGTAACCGGCAGCCTCGAGTTCTTTGGCTTCAGCCATGAACAAATCGGGAGCTATAACGCAACCGTTGCCTATGATGTTTACCTTATCTTCCGCAAAAATACCGGAAGGTATGGAACGAAGCACAAACTTCTTGCCTTCGAAAATAATCGTATGTCCTGCGTTGGGACCTCCTGCAAAACGCGCTACTACATCATAATGCGGAGTGAAAAAATCCACAACTTTTCCTTTTCCCTCATCACCGAACACTATGCCGAGAAGAGTGTCTACTTTTCCTTTTTTCATATTCTGTTTTGTTATTTTACTCATATTATAATTGACCGGATAATACGCTTTGGCTTTTTCATAAGTGTGCTGTTGCCCTGCGCGCCATCTGTCTTTCCTTGCGTTTCTGCAAACTTGCGCACGAAGCGCAAATGCCATAAATGTATATCGAATAATTGTCTACATGAAAGCGCGGCGTTTTGACATTCTCCACGCTCTTGTCGAGCATAGCGTCTTCAACACGCCTTACCCTTCCGCACTTCGTGCATATCATATATTTAAATCCGTGGCGGGCAAGTGCAAATTCATAGCTTACCGTGCGCCTGTCAAAATGATGACGAATCACTATGCGGGAATCTTCAAGCAGAGCAAGCGTGGAATATACCGTAGCCAGGCTTACCGGCAGCTTTTCCTGCCCGTGCATTATTTCGAAAAGCGTCTTTGCTGTAAAAACTCCATCTATACCACATACGGCATTCAAAATTGCAAAACGCTCGGGTGTACGGCTCTGCCCGTTGCATGCAAGGAACGTTTCAAACTCTTTGCGGGCACGCAATTGCAATTCGCTTTTATCTGTTTTCTCCGACATGGCACTCTGATTTCAATCCTCACAACAATTCTCTGTCGCAATCCTTCAATATTCGCTCCACCGTTTTTGCATGAAGCTCATCTTGCTGTGAATATTTAAATAATGTATTGTATGCTGCCTTAGACACTGCCTTATTTTCGGAAGCTATCGCAGAACGGCACTGGTCTAAGAGTTCGTTCTCCGTGCGTGGGCAAAATTGCGTTCCTTTTAGCAACAATCTCGCCACTGTAAGGAAACCGCACAACTGATACATATCCCTTTCGTCGGCTATCCATTCAAACACTTTGCTTTCTGCGTAAGGCAAATACTGGAACAAATACATCGAAGCGTATTGCGCCTCTTCCTGGTTGCGCATTGAGCTAATCCAAATATCCGCTATCTCAGAAAGAAAACTATCATAAGGCTGAATCATCATCGCTAAAATCCTGCATTCTCTGACATTTTCCTTCCAAAGTGCCTGAGCTAAATCATGGTTCTTGCCTATTTCCTCGGCCATGCCTACGAGCCGCGGAGCTTCCACGCCGAAAATAATGCCGTAGTCGGCTCCTTTTTCACGCATAGACCTACTAACCACTCCATTCATCATGGAACGGAATTGCTTCTTTATTTCTATTATGCGCTCTTGCGTAGTCATAAATTATGGTTCGCGATTATTGCCGGTCGGGTCATTAGTTGTTTATAAACGGCAAGGTTGCATAATCATTGCTATAACGCAGCATTTGATGTTCGTAACTCTCGTTGTACGTTACTTTAACGTCAACGATATTGCCGTTCGAATCTTTCACCGTTTCATAAACGGGATTGATAAATCCTTTGTAAGGCGAAAGATGTAGCTTCTCGTATCGTGCGATTACTTCTTTGTGCAATTCTGAATCGACTTTCACACCGTAATCTTCAACCATACGACGCGCGCCTTCGTAATCGCCTTCACTTTTTATACGCTGTACTTCCGCAAGAAGATTGCCGAACAAATTACGCAGCTTTTCATAATCGTTCACCTTAACGTATGTCTTGCCATCGCGTTTTACCAGTTCAACGACCTTGTCGGCTTTTCCTTTTTCATAAACCCAATGAGCTATCATTGCTCGATTGCGCATATGGTCTTCCTCTATATTGTTTCCGGGAGCGATACGCACCAGCTGCGTTATCAGTCCGTTCATCATATATGAGTAATACTGCGACTTGTATGCTTCTCCGTTGGGAGTAAGTCCAAGTTCTACCAATTTAGGATCGGCTACGTAATAAAGCCCGAACAGGTCGGCACGTGCTTCTTCTATAGTGGAACCATACGCTTTCAGAGTGTCCTGGTCTACTCCATCGAGCAGTTTTCCGCTACCATGCCCGAGACATTCGTGCAGGTCAGTGTGCAAATCATCGCATGCGTCGCCATACTTGTCTATCATGTCGCGCGTGGCCTTATCTATCACAAATTCGTCTTCAAAGCCGTTTCCGTGAGCCGCCTTATTATATGCGTCGGTCAAGTTCCCTATTGTAACGCTTTTTGAGCCGTATTCCTTGCGCACCCAGTTCGAGTTCGGAAGATTTATGCCTATGGCTGTCGAAGGATACAGGTCACCGCCCAATATAGCTGCTGTTATAACTTTAGCAGATATGCCTTTTACTTTCTCTTTCTTGAAACGTTTGTCAACCGGCGAGTGGTCTTCAAACCACTGCGCGTTTTCGCTGAGTTTTTTTGTACGTTCCGTAGCCTCAAGGTCCTTAAAGTTCACTATAGCTTCCCATGAAGCCTTCATGCCCAATGGGTCGCCATAACTTTCGGTAAAGCAATTCGTGAAATCCACCCTGCTGTTAACATCCTTGAGCCAAAGAATGGAATACTCGTCGAATGTTTTCAGGTCACCGGTCTTGTAAAATTCTATAAGCTTTTTTGTGGCTGCCGCCTGTTCGGGTGTTTCAGCATACGGCAGGGCCTTTTCGAGCCAGTACACAATCTTGGATATTGAAGCGCCGTATAGCCCGCCTACTTTCCACACCTTTTCCTTTATTTCCCCGTTCTCTTTTACCAGGCGGCTGTTCATGCCGTACATCACCGGGCGCGGGTCGGACGGGTCCTTGCGCGAATTGTAGAAATCTTCCGCTTCGTCCTGCGTTACGCCCTCGCCATAGTAATTGCATGCCGAAGTAAGCACAAGGTCTTGCCCGTCTGCTTTGTTCACTCTCATTGGCATTATTTCTGGATTAAATATCACGGGGAACACCTCGTCACAAAGTTCGTCGACAGTTTGCCCTTCCTGCAGCGGTAGTTTAGCCTTGTCGACGCTTTTAAGCGCATTGCGGAAAAACTCTTGTGAGAAACCGGGAACGAATTTCTCACTGCCGTAGTGGTGGTGTATTCCGTTGCTGAACCATGCACGTTTCAAATAAACCGCCATGTTCTTGAAATCCTCACTGTTGCGGTCTCCTTTGTAATCGGTATAGACAGTTTCGAGCATTTTCCTGATACGCAAGTTATAACGTCCGTTCTGGTCCCACAGTATATCGCGGCCGTACAAAGCCGCTTCCTGCAAATAATATATAAACGTTTTCTCCTTGAGCGAGAGTTTGTCGAATCCCTCAACCTTGTACCGAAGCATTTGCAGGTCGGCAAACTGCTCGTCGGTATATTTGAATCCGTCGCCGCCTTGTGCCGACGCTGCGGCCATACCTGTAGCAAGTATCATTGTACTAAACAGATGTTTCATTTCGTATTTTATATTCGTTACACTGTCACCCCTGATTGCAGTCCGCTTCTTTGATTCATCGGCCCGCAACCCGGCATTTTGCGAAATTATATTTTTTTTGTATCACGGCAAAGCCATTTCCGTCTTTTTATATTGTTTTTCCCAAAAGGGCCCGACTTCGGCCCATTGACATTACCCTAAAAAAACAAGCGCCGCGCACTTAAAGTGCACGGCGCGATATTATAAATTTTCGTATCTTCTAATCAAAACAGTTTTTCGGGATATACTCCGTCCTTTATGAGTTTTTCTATCTTGGCTACAGTGTCGGGACGGTCTTCGGGATATGTAACGCCGAACCACTTGCTTGTCGTGTCGAGCACTTCGACTGTAGCGGTTTTGTCCTTGATGAGCTTGTCGACCAGCAGGGGAATGAAAAACTCGCTCTTGAGGTTTTCCATGTTCTTCGGGTCTGACAGGAACGCCTTGAAGTATTCCACGCTGTAGTCGAAATAGTCGGGAGTAAAGCCCCAGAAATTCATGCTCACCGGCGTCTTCTCGTCTATCGCCACCCATTCGCCGTTGTCGTCAAGGTATTTAACCTCGCCGTCCATGCGCTGAATCTTGGTGCGTTCAACGACGCCCTGCAAGTGGTTCTTCTCGTCGGTAGTGCATATTCCGCGCGACACGGTACCGCTGTCGCTAAGCGTGTTGCCCACACGGAATCCTACCATGGCATACGTGTTCTTCGAACCTTCGGGCAGTTCCGACAGGAATTTGCCCATTACCTTGAAAGTATCGCGGCCGTAAAAGTCATCGCAGTTCACAATACCGAACGGTTCCTTTATCACGTCCTTGCCCATCATCACGGCATGGTTTGTTCCCCATGGCTTTGTACGTCCTTCGGGGCATTTGAAGCCTTCGGGCAGTGCGTCGAGCGACTGGAATACGAGTTCGCAAGGTATATGGCCTTCATATTTCGAAATAATTTTCTCGCGGAAATCTTTTTCGAAATCCTTACGTATAACGAACACCAACTTCCCGAAACCGGAATGTATGGCATCGTAAATGGAATAATCCATGATTGTTTCGCCGTTCGGGCCTAACCCGTCAAGCTGCTTCAGACCCCCGTAGCGGCTACCCATGCCGGCTGCGAGCAAAAATAATGTAGGTTTCATGTTTTTATTTATATTTTGTTTTATTGTAAGTCCGTGCAAATAGAGCCATTACGCCCACGCGCCATGGCTTGCACACAAGACGCCCACGGAGCGCCCACGCGGCAACATATTCATTAAGAACGTGTAAAGGTACGTCTTTTTAATCAAATACAAAAATTATTTTCCCATATTAAAACCGTTCCGTTTTACATGCTGCGTGCTACACGGAACACAAGAGCCGGCACATGTACGCCGGATTACGGTTTGCACTGCAGCCGGTACATGCGTAAAATACGTTTTTGTCTGCATTTTCAAAACACGTAAAAAAGCCCCCGAAAAATATGTCTGACATATTTCAAAATATGTGCCTTGTATTTTAAAATAGGTCGGACATATTTTTTCGCAGCTCCAAGCATGGTGTAAAAAGCTGTTACACAAATTTTCCGGCGTGGCGCACAAAACACGATCCGCGCGGACGCTCAACGCAGACAAGGCAGCAGCCCTTACGACACCCGTTTATACGCTGCCGTTCAGAGAGTTGCTTTTCTAAAAAATCGGGAATCCGGTAATTATTTTACGCATGCAAGGAAATTACAGCAAAAACTCAACTTCCTTAAAGCAATACGAGCGTTCGTTGTTTGAGTCATCGCATAGTATAAGTTGGCCGTCCGGCTCCACTTTTTTTATACTTGCGGAAAAGCGGCCAAACCTGTCGCGATATGGATACACCCCGACACGGCGGTAGAGCGCCTTGAAATAAATGTCGCTTATGTCAAATCCGTCGCGAAGCATGTTGTAATAATCCACGAACCTTATTATTATGTCGTCGAGAACCGATTCGCGGTCCATGTCCCAGCCTGCTTCCAACGACAAAGACGTGGGGTTCGGTGCGTCCGACATAAACAGGCGTTGGTTAACATTAAGCCCCGTACCTATTATTGCCCGCACTATCTTACCGCTTTCCAGCTGGCATTCCGACAACGTGCCGCTAACTTTCTTGTCGTTTATATATATATCGTTAGGCCATTTTATGCTTACACCGTCAACAATTGCGCTTACTACGTCGTAAAGCGCAAGCGACTGGGCCTGCAAGATGGCAAACTGCATCTTCGGTTTCAAAAATTGCGGGGCGCACATTATGCTGAACGTAAGGTTTTTCCCTTTTTCCGACTCCCAGAAAGTTCCGCCCTGCCCCTTGCCGGCCGTTTGGTTTTCAGCTATTACTATAACCATATCTTCATTGCCCGGAACGGGAAGGGTTGCAGCGTAATGATTGGTGGAGTCTGTTTCCTTAAGCCTAATCTTGCGTATGTTATATGCTTTCATCATAAAACCTTATTATTCTCTTAAACTATAGTATCAACAGGTATCAAAACCCCTTATGGAGCGTGTCGGAATTTGCGTCGAACGCGTTTTCTATATGACGTATGCTGAAAGGCCGGCCATGCCCTACCACACTTATCACATCGAACCTTATCTGCTGGTCTATGTCGTGAAAACGTATATAAGCGTTTGCGGCCCTTACCAAGCGGCGGCGTTTTTCGTAACCCACCCTATCCTCTGGCTCGAGAAAGACATCGGTTTCCTGCGTTTTTACTTCAACGAAAACCAAAACGCCCTTTTTCTGCGCCACAATGTCTATCTCCAAGTTGCCCGCACGCCAGTTGCGGTCGAGTATGGAATAATCGTGAAACATCAGATAACGCGCGGCAGCTTCTTCACCGTCCCGTCCAAGGTCGTTATGTTCAGCCATATACCTGTTGTTTCTTGCAAATTTAGCGTAAACCGTACAAATTACACAACAAATAAACATTTTTTGGCAAAAAATGTTTTGTATGTCTCAAATACGCAAAAAGCATGGCCGGTTGCGCGATACGCCGCCGGCCATGCCAAAACAATCAAATGAAACCTTTTTTAGAAGGACTTCAAGCAACCAATCAGTTATAGGCACTTTCGCCATGTTCATAGACATCGAGGCCTTCTTCTTCGACGCGTTTGTCAACGCGCATGCCAACCAGTTTGTCTACGACCTTATAAAGTATGAAGGTAACAACTCCGCTATAAACCACCGTAAAGAGCGTTGCAACTATCTGCACCCAAAGCTGGTGCCAGTCGCCGTAAAGAGCACCCTGCTGCCCTTCGCTGCCGGTTATGAACTGCGTGGCGAAAACGCCTGAAAGCACAGAACCCACGATACCGCCTATCCCGTGTACGCCGAATGCGTCGAGGGCGTCGTCGTATTTGTATTTTGGCTTAATGACAGCCACCATGAAGAAGCAAACCACCGGAGTTATTATGCCTATAGCAAACGCACCAAGCAAGCCCACCGTACCGGCTGCCGGGGTAATAGCCACAAGCCCGGCCACAGCACCTGTGCAAGCGCCCACCGTAGTAGGTTTCTTATTGAACACCCAATCGATCACCATCCACGTAACGGCGGCCGTTGCAGTAGCCACATGGGTTACAAGGAATGCGTTGGCCGCAATGCCGTCTGCCTTCAAACCGCTGCCGGCGTTGAATCCGAACCAGCCAAGCCAGAGGAAGCATGTTCCCATAAAGACGAGCGTGATGTTATGCGGGATAATTGGGTGTCCAACACGGTAATCCTCGCGTTTGCCAATCATCAACGCCATGACGAGAGCCGACACACCGGCGTTTATGTGCACTACCGTACCGCCTGCAAAGTCAATAGCACCCATTTGCTGCAGGAATCCGCCGCCCCACACCCAATGAGCCATGGGAAAGTAGGCCACAATAACCCACAGTATTATAAATATCATATATCCTTTAAACTTTATACGCTCGGCAAAAGCTCCGAGAATAAGCGCAGGCGTAATGAGCGCAAACATACACTGGAACATCACCCAAGTATAAGTAGGTATGCCGCTGCTCTCTACGCTGTCAACCGTTATGCCGTTCAGGAAACATTTGTCGAATCCGCCTATCAGCGCGCCCAACGGGTTGCCCGATTCGGCGAATCCCGTGCCGAAAGCCCAGCTGTACCCGAAAATCACCCAAAGAAGACTGACTACGCCCACTATGAACAAAGTCTGCATTATAAGGCTCAATACGTTCTTCTGTCTTACCAACCCGCCGTAAAAAAGGGCAATGCCGGGAATCGACATCAAAAGCACGAGAACCGTCGACGTTATTATCCACGCCGTGTTGCCGGTGTCGAGCGCCGGAGCGCCGTCGGCGGCATACGCGCCTACCGAAACCATACTGAGAAAGGCTGTCAACACCAATCCTTTCAAACCTGTCTTGTATCCTAATTTATGTGTAATCATGATTTCCCTGTTTTTCTAATTCTACATGTTCGACAATCCGCTTCAAACCTCTTGCTCTGCATTATACAAGGCTATGTTGCCGCGTTCGCCGGTGCGTATCCTTATAGCGTCCTCAACCGGAAGGATGAATATGCGCCCGTCGCCTATTTCGCCGGTTTTGGCCGCCGTTTGTATGGCCGTTACCGCACGTTCCACATTCTTGTCCCTTACAACAATCGAAAGGAACGTCCTTTCAATGGAGCTTGTGTCGTAGACAATTCCGCGATATATGCGTCCTTGCCTCGATTTTCCAACTCCTCTCACATCGTAATACGAAAACCATTCGATGTCGGCTGCAAGCAGCGCCTCTTTGACATCCTCAAACCGCGACTTGCGGATAATAGCTTCAATCATCTTCATGTTACATTTGTTTTAAAAATTAGCAGCAATGTTTTCTTTTTGTTATCTTATGACACAAAAATACAATATTAGTTTTGATTTATTGCTATATAACAAGAAATAATTTTGTTTATCACAAATTATTGTTGCATTTTGCAATATAAACATTACATAAACGATACAAATATCCCATTTATCGGGTCTATAATTTACAATCAGATTGTTTAAATAAGTATTTTACTTCAATTTGATTTAATTAATCCGGTTTTCAAGTCAAATTTCCGGAAATCCGGGGAACTTTCATACTCTTATTACTTTCGGTGCGTCACAATGAAGCCTGTATGCCCCCGCGCCGGGCATATAGCTGCAAATCCCAAGTTGCGCGGAAACACATTACGCGCAACTTAGGGTGAACAACATTATCAAGACCGGAAGAATAAAAACAGCCGTTACGGCATGAAAACTCGTGCACCGAAATACGCACAGTTGTAAATATCAACAGGCCCGCATTTTGGCACAGCCAAAAATATGTCTGACATATTTTAAAATATCTCAGACATATTTTGAATTATCTCAGAGATAATTTTTCTTTTCTCTGAGAGGGGTGAAAACTCTCTTGAAAAAGGCAGACAAATAAGGCTCTCAGCCTTTCGTCATAAGCATTTCGGTTTTTACGACAGCAATATTCCCGCCGACAGCAGCAATGCAAAAACAAACATGTTGCGCGACGTCTTGCCGAGGATTACATTCAATTCCCGTCCATGGTCGATACGCACCATTTCACGCCACGTGCGTGTATGTATCACAATATAAGGTAGGGTTATGACTGCCGCGGGCCACATTTCCATAAAAACGAGCGGCACTACAAGCAAATATGCACATATTCCAAGGAGGAGGTACAACAAACGGCCGAATCTCTCACCGAACATAACGACAATGGTGCGTTTTCCGGTGCGGCGGTCGCTGTCGCGGTCGCGGAAGTTATTGAGCACAAGCAACGTATCGACCACTATTCCGCACGCAAACGAGCAGAGCACGACCTCGGGCGTAAGTATTCCGGCCTGAAGGTAGTATGTGGCGTTTACCGGCACTATGCCGAAGAACACAAGCACCAGCAAGTCGCCCAATCCGAGGTACGAAAGCAACGTTGTGTACAATATGGCAAACACAACGCATGCCGCGCCCACGGCCACAAGCCACCATCCGCTTTGCGACACGAGTATGCAGCCGGCTGCACACGCAAGCGCCATAACAGCTATTATTCCGCCCTTCATGGCAGCCGGCGTAATCCATCCTTGCGCCGTGGCACGCTTGGGACCAAGGCGGTCGTAACCGTCCGTGCCCTTCATAAAGTCGTAAAGGTCGTTCACCAGGTTTGAAGCAATCTGCATTAGCGAGGCGAACACCGCACATACCACGGCCGCCCCGGTTTTAAACGTATCGTCGTGCAACGCAAGCGCGCAGGCCACGATAACGGGAATAAGCGCTGCCGTGAGCGTCTTGGGACGCGCAGCCAGATACCACGCCTTTAATGAGTTCTGCCTTACGTTTTCTTCGTTGATTGCCATAAATTCGTATTCCTTACTGTTTGTTCATAAAAGGAAGGGGTTACTTTGCAGCAACCCCTTCCTTGTGTTATTTATGTGCCGGCCTGCTATCGGGACGCCTATACCTTGCCCCGACACAACCGAAATGCGTTTATTTGCTTTCTGCTTTTTTGCGGCGGCGTTTGGTCTGCTGCTCCTCAGCGGGCTTGGGTGTCTCAACACCTGCAAGCTCCTGGTCGATTAATATGCGGCCGCAGTATTCGCATACGATTATCTTTTTGTGCATGCGTATATCCAACTGGCGCTGGGGCGGAATCTTGTTGAAGCAACCGCCGCATGCGTCGCGCTGCACGTACACAATGCCTAAGCCGTTGCGGCTGTTTTTGCGTATGCGCTTGAACGAGTTGAGCAGGCGCGGCTCGATGGTTTCTTCCATTTCCTTTGCCTGTGTGCGGAGGCTTTCCTCCTGCGCTTTTGTCTCGGCCACAATCTCGTCCATTTCTGACTTCTTGCTGTCGAGGTGCGAAGTATGGTCGGCAATAAGGTCGTTGTTTTTCTTAATGTTCTCCTGCAGGTCCTCCACGCGCTTTGTTGCCTCGTTTATTTTCTTTTCGGAAAGTTCTATCTCCAACGTCTGGAATTCTATTTCCTTGCTGAGCGTGCGCACATTGTCGATTTGCTCCTTATAGCGTGCTATTGAAGTCTTGGCTTTCTCTATGTTACCGCGCTGGGTTGCGATGTTGCGGTTTACTTCGGTTATCTCGTCGTCAAGTTTCTGGTTGCGCGAACGTAATCCTTCTATCTCGTCTTCAAGGTCTTGCACCTCGCGGGGCAGTTCACCGAGCATAATCTTGATTTTATCGATTTCCGACAGAAGTGTCTGCAGTTTGTAAAGAGCGCTGAGCTTCTCTTCAACTGTCATGTCGTTCGGGTTTTTCTTAATTTCTTTTGCCATTTGTCAGAGGTATTTTATAGGATTTGTATCGGTTGTTGTGGTAACTATTTTAAGTGATTTGAAATTCTCTTCAAGCAACGCACGGAATATTTCGACCACGCAAAGCTCGCTCTGGTAGTGCCCCGTAACGGCTATCTGTATTTCCTGTTCGTGCCCGAAGTAAGTGTGGTAATGCATCTCGCCCGTAATGAAAGCGTCGGCGTTCTTTGCGATAGCGTTCTTAAGAAGGAAATCCCCCGCTCCACCGCATAGCGCTACTGTTCTTATGGGACGCTGCAGCAACTCGTTATGCATAAGACACTTCACGCGGAACGTGCTCTTTACGAGGCCGAGAAACTCAGCGGCATTCATTGCTTTGCCGAATGTGCCTATTATCCCGCTTCCGCCGTCTCCGTCTATGGGCTGCAGAAAGTCCGTGACTTCAAGCCCCAGCCTTTCGGCTATCTTGTAGTTCACTCCGCCGCGTGCGTTGTCAAGGTTGGTATGCGCCGCATATATTGCGATGTCGTGTTTCACGGCCAGGCGGGTGCATCTTTGCGCCTCGTCGCAGTCGGAAACGCACTTCAGCGGACGGAAGAGCAAAGGATGGTGGGCTACGATAAGGTTCGCGCCCGATTTGACGGCTTCTTCAATAACCGCCTCGGTTACATCCAAACACAATAAGACCCCTAAAACTTCCGTCTCTGTCAAACCTACCTGAAGTCCTGCATTATCGTAGTCTTCCTGCAGCGACAAAGGGGCGAAGCGCTCAAGGGCCGCAATGATTTCCTTAACTTTCACGCCAATATAGCTTATTTGGCTGCAAAGATATGAATATTTTCGTATTCAGATAAATAGTTTTCGATTTTAGGGCACTTGTATATTGCATTAAGTCACGGCTGAAGTGTCTTGGGAAACAAAAAACAAATCGTCCCCGCGTACAAAAACACACGGGGACGATATTAATTCCCAAACGGTCATTAAGGAATTAAGCAGTAACGTCGAGTGCGAGCCCTTCGCCAACTTACGCACTTCTGCCGTCATCTGTCTTTGCGCCCGGCTTCGCCGCAGCCCGCTACGCCTTCAGCCGGGCGGGAAGCTATCTGCCTGGCATAAGCACGCAATTTGACGAAGCCTGACGACCGATTTGGGTTAAATTGCCGGTTACGGCCTACGGTTAGAAATTGCCGCCTGCTCCTGGAGCGCCGAAGCCTCCGTCAGGTCCGCCGAATCCGCCTTGCGGGCCACCGGGCCTGTTCTGGAAATTGCGCGGACGTCTTACGTTATTGCCTATACGAGGCTGGGGCATGAACACGTTTACAAGCTGCGATGGGGTAAAGTCTTTGCGGAACTTATCGTAGTATGTCTTTTTCAGTTCAAGCTGCTTTTGTTCAAGTTCGAAGCGTGCCTGTATAAGGCTGTCAGCCTGTGCGTCGGTCATCTGGCTTCTCTTCTTCCTGTTCTCTTGCCTGCGATTTGCCGCAGACGACATGCGCAGCTCCATTTCCTGTGTGCGGTACTCTACCAGCAAATCGGTAAAGGTCTTTGTCTTTGCGTCATCGAGTTTTAGGTTCTTGGCCATGCGCTCGGCCTGTTTTGTGATGAACTCTTTTGCTTTTTCCTTGCGGTCGTTGTCAGCGTCCGAATTGTTTTCCTGTGCCATTACGCCCGTTCCCGCATACGAAAACAGGGCAAGCGCAACAAATAATAATTTCTTCATGTCGTTCTTTTTTTATGGTTATGCAATAAATGTATTTGCTTTAGCGAATTACATGTTTTAGACCTGCGGAAAACAAGAAAGTTTATTGCATAACTTAGAAATTCGGGATAATTAACGACCGGCAAACCTTTTTTGCCGACGAAACCGGAGTTTTCAACGAAATACCAACCGCCGGACCGCCAACAAGTAATGCAAAACAGACATTCGCAGCAGCAACAGCCAAAGCCGCAAAACAGACAAATAAAGCACCTACAAAAACACACTGTGTTTCAACGAGTTACAAGCATCTCTGAGAAAAGAAAAAATACAAGGCACATAATTTAAAATATGTCCGACCTATTTTAAAATACAAGGCACATATTTTTCGCAAGGTTTATTCCGGTTGGAAAATTTACCTTCTACCCAAGCATACTTCCCAACGCTTGCATAAAATAAAAAAAGCGCGTCGTGCGCTTTTTCTATTACCTCGGTATCTCTATCACTTCCAAATCCTTGAATTCTCCTTCGTCGGCCGTGAACCTTACAAGCGTGCGCACTGTCTGCCACCCCTGCAGCCCGGCAGCCCCGGGATTAATGTGCAAAAGTTTCAAAGATTTGTCGTACTCCACTTTCAGGATATGCGAGTGCCCACTTATGAAAAGTTTAGGCGGACGCCTGTTAATCAAGTCGCGTACACTGCGGTCGTATGCGCCGGGATGACCTCCTATGTGCTTCATGAGCACGTCGGCTCCCTCGCACGACCAGCGCAACACTTCGGGGTACATGCGCCGCAAGTCGCCACCGTCGCAGTTTCCGCATACTGCGCGAAACGGCTTTAGGGCTGCCAGGCGTTCGGCCAATTCCATTGTACCTATGTCGCCGGCGTGCCATATCTCGTCGCACTCGGCAAAATATTCCTTATACCTGTCATCCCAATATCCGTGGGTGTCCGACAAAAGACCTATACGTTTCATCGTTCAGTTTGAATTATACGGCGGTAGTGCGTTCTCCCCAGCACTTCAATCTTCAGATATTGCCTTAACCGGCGATACGCCGAGTTTTTTCTCTATAAACTCTGCCACGAACATGGTTGTGCCTTCTATTCCCATTACGCTGGAATTAATGCACAGGTGATATGTGGCTGCCGCTCCCCATATTCCGTCGCTGTAAAAATTGTAAAACTCCGAGCGCTGCGCGTCGCCCTGGCTTACAAGTTTTTCTGCCGCCTGCCTGTTTATGTCATGCTTTGCGCAAAGGCGCTGTATGCGGTCTTCCTTGTCGGCAGATATAAATATGTTGGCCACTCTCTGCTTATGGCGCAACACATAGTCGGCGCAACGGCCTATGAAGATACACGAGTGCTCTTTGGCTATTTTCTTTATCGTTTCGCTTTGTATCCTAAACAGGGTTTCTTCGCTGATAGGGTTTCCGTAAAAATCGCCGCTGCCAATGAGTGGTATGAAATTTGAGAAAAACGAACGGAAGCCTTTTTTCCTCTCGTCGGAATTGACGAAGTTATCGGCATCTATTCCGCTTTCTTTTGCCGCACGCACAAGCAACTCCTTGTCGTAGCACTGTATTCCGAACATATCGGCGAGGCGAAGCCCGATTTCCTTTCCCCCGCTTCCCAACTGGCGGCCGACATTTATCACAAAGGTGTTCTCTTCCATTTATTCTTATCGTTTTAGCTTCATTTATATACTGCTGAAAGCTGTTCCTTTTCGCTTCGCTTGAATTTCTTGGCTTCCTGCGCCAACATGATGACTGCCGTTATCGTAGACACCAAATCGGCAAAAGGAATAGAAAGCCAAACGCCGTCGAGTCCCAGGAAATGGGGCAATACCAGCAATGCCGGAATAAGGAAAAGCAACTGACGGGTGAGCGAAAGGAATATGCTTTTCTTTGCCTCGCCTATGCTTTGAAAAAAACCTGATGTTACAATTTGTATTCCTATCACCGGGGAAACAAGCAATATCATCTTCAGTGCATGAGCCGACTTATCAATAAGTTCAGGGTCGCTCGTAAACGCCTGAACGCACGGGCGGGCTGCAAACATGGCCATAAGAAAAGCCAAGGTTACTACTATTGTGGCAAATATGGCCGCATATCTTAACGTGCTTGTAAGACGGTTGAAATTACGCGCTCCGTAATTGTAACCAGCGATAGGCTGCATTCCTTGGTTAATGCCTATCACTACCATAACGAAAAAGAACGATATGCGGTTGGCTATGCCATAAGCGCCTACGGCCGTATCACCGCCATACGACACGAGGCTGCGGTTTATTATTATAACTACAAAGCATGCGCACAGGTTTATCAAGAAAGGCGACATACCTATCGATAGACTTCCTTTAACTATCCTGCCTTTCAACTTATACGTTCCTTTACGCAGGTGTATGAACTCCTCGGGATTTGAAAGCAGCTTGAATTGCCACAGCAGCACAATCACCTGTGCCGTAACCGTTGCGAGAGCCGCACCACGTATTCCCCACTCGAACAGGAATATGAACAACGGAGCCAGCATTGCATTGATAACTACGGTCATTATCGTGGCATACATGGCCTGGCGAGGCTTTCCGGCCGACCTCATCATTGCATTCAGCCCCAAGTACAAATGTGTAAACACATTGCCGGCCAAAATAATTATAAGGAAATCGCGTGCATAAGGCAACGTATAATCGCTTGCTCCGAAAAAGCGCAATATCGGGTTCAGAAATATTATCATCAACAAGCCGAGACCAAGGCCGACGATTATATTCATCGTTATTACATTGCCGAGAATGTTCTGGGCTATTTTATAATCTTTTTCTCCCAGCTTTACCGACATCAGGGTGCTTCCGCCAACACCTACCATCGCGCCGAAAGCGGCCGAGATATTCATAACAGGCAACGTAAGGGCCAATCCCATAATTGCGCCCGGACCTACGCCCTGCCCGATAAAAACACCGTCGATTATGTTATACAACGACGAGGCTACCATAGCCACTATAGCCGGCACAGCGTATTGCATAAGCAGGCTAAGCACCGGTTTTTCTCCAAGCTCTCTCAGCTTCTTGTCATCTACCATATTTATAAACCTTTAATCGGTGCAAAATTACTCAAAGGTTCAGGCAGCGAAAACCGCATTTACTGTTTTTTTGTGCATTACCGACCGAATAACATGCCGATAAGGCAACTTTAGTTTGCAACTACATTATAAATACTTGTTAATTCAGGCGAGTTGTAGACTCATTTCTGAAACACCACATCGCTATGTGTTCATATACGCATTCAAGCAACTGCGTCTTATAAAAATCGCCAGAACCTTTTAGCGTCGGCTATACATGTGGTCGTAATATTGTTGGTACTCGCCGGAAGTTACTTCATTTACCCACTTACGGTTCTCGAGATTCCAAAGAACTGTCTTCTCTATGCCTTCCGCAAATGTTGTTTCTGGATACCAACCCAAGTCATTCTTTATTTTCGTAGGGTCGATAGCGTAACGCAAGTCATGCCCGAGACGGTCTTTCACGAAAGTTATCAGGTCATAATTAATCCAGGAAATATCAGTCTTTCCTTCCGCGTCGAGTTCCTGCCGTTTCAACAACACACGGAACTCCGGACGACTTTCCATTGTGCGGTGCACAATATCTATTATCAGTTTAACTATGTCGATATTCCGCTGCTCGTTGTGCCCTCCTACATTATATATACAGCCGTCGCGGCCGTTGTTGATAACGAGGTCGATGGCCTTGCAATGGTCTTCGACGTAAAGCCAGTCGCGCACATTAAGCCCTTGTCCGTAAACAGGAAGTTTTTTTCCTTCAAGTATATTGTTTATTATAAGCGGAATGAGTTTTTCAGGAAAGTGATATGGCCCGTAATTGTTAGAGCACCTCGTAATACTAACCGGGAAATGATAAGTATCACGGTACGCACATACTATAAAGTCGGCGCTTGCCTTTGAAGCACTGTACGGGCTATGCGGGCACAGGGGTGTTTCTTCGGTAAAATAACCTTCTTCGCCAAGCGCCCCGTATACCTCATCGGTCGAAACCTGGTGGAACCGTACTCCGGCCCTCCACGTGGGATATCCGTTAGAATCTTTTCCGCTCACCCACGCACTGCGGGCGCAATCCATAAGGTTTTGCGTACCGAGTATATTTGTCTGAAGGAACAACTGCGGGTTTTCTATGCTGCGGTCCACATGACTTTCTGCCGCAAAATTTACAACCACATCGAACCGGTATTCCACGAAAAGGCGGTCTACAAGCGCACGGTCGCAGATATTTCCACGTATGAAAGTGCAGCGATCATTATCTATGTCTTCAGCTATTGTGCTGAGGTTTCCTGCATAAGTAAGCGCGTCGAGCACGACGATACGGATGTCGTTGTGCTTTTGCAGCATATATTTAACAAAATTCGAGCCTATAAAACCGGCAGCACCGGTAACGAGGTAAGTTTTCATTTCGTGTCAGAGTGTTATGTTTGTTCCAAGAGCAAATATACACAAGTTTTCAAGTCTGGCAATAATTTTGCCGTCAGTTTGTCGACGCTTGTGCCGATCGGTTTTAAAAGTACCGGACTATTCGCCCGTCCTCACGTAATCCACGAAATCGAAGTCTTTTTCGTTGCGTTCGTCGGCCTTGTGACTTTCGCGCCCCACTTCTTTCCATAGCGAATTATCGTATTCGGGGAAGAACACATCTGCTTTTTCGGGGGTATCGTGCACAAATGTCAATGCAAGCCGTGTAGCTATGCCTATTGTTTCCGAATATATCGAAGCGCCTCCTATAATGAACACTTTCTCATCGGGCTTACAGGCCGCAAGCGCCTCATCTATCGAATGGAACAGTTCACATCCGGGAAACTCCGCGTTCCTGTTACGGCTCACCACTATATTCCGCCGGTCGGGAAGCGCGCCTTTCGGCAGGGACTCGAATGTCTTGCGCCCCATAAGCACGGTGTTTCCCACGGTGAGCGACTTGAAATGTTTCATGTCGGCCGACAGGCGGTAAAGCAAACCGTTTTTGTATCCTATGGCCTTGTTTTGCGCCACAGCGGCTATTATGATTATTTCGGGCATGGGTTATATCTTGCTGGTTGTGTACAGTTTTTGCCTTAAACGGATATATCCGCTTTTATGTGCGGCCACGGGTCGTAGTTTTCGAGTGTGAAATCCTCGTAAACGAAATCGAATATGTTTTTCACATCCGGATTGAGCCTCATTGCCGGCAGCGGCCGGGGTGTACGCGTCAGCTGCAGCCTGGCCTGCTCTATATGGTTAAGGTAAAGGTGCGTATCTCCTGTTGTGTAAATAAAATCCCCCGGCTTTAACCCGGTTACCTGTGCCATCATCATAAGCAGCAACGAATACGACGCGATATTGAACGGCACGCCAAGGAACGTATCGGCGCTCCGCTGATATAATTGCAGGCTTAGCCGTCCCTCGGCCACATAGAACTGGAACAATACATGGCACGGCGGCAGGTTCATGTTGCCAAGGTCGGCCACGTTCCACGCACTTACTATCAGGCGGCGCGAATCGGGATTGTTCTTTATGTCATATACCACCTGCGAAATCTGGTCGATGAACTCGCCGTTATAGCCGGGCCAGCTGCGCCACTGGTATCCGTATATATGCCCCAGCTCCCCGTCAGGGTCTGCCCATTCGTCCCAAATGCTTACCTTGTGTTCGTGCAGGTACTTCAAATTAGTGTCGCCGCGCAAAAACCACAGCAACTCATATATAATAGACTTCAAATGCAACTTCTTCGTCGTAAGCAACGGGAAGCCTTCGTCGAGGTTGAAGCGCATTTGGTTGCCGAATATGCTGATTGTCCCGGTTCCTGTACGGTCACCCTTTTTTACTCCTTCGGTCAATATGCGGTTAAGCAGGTCAAGATACTGTTTCATTTTTATTCCGATGTTTTGTTATCTTTCTTCATTGCGGTGATTGCGGGCTATGAACAGGCCGCCTATTCCCCAAAAGGCCACGAGTGCCCCTATTCCCATTCCGAAACTGAAGTCCATGAAATAAAAAAGCACTAACAATCCCGCTCCAACGGCTATGTTGCGTATGGCATTGTCGCGGCGGTTGGTGTAGCCGTCCGTCATCTTTCCGTTTGGCCGGGCGTCGCCCTGCGCGGGGCTGCCCGTTGTTTCCGGGGCTTCACTTGCATTTGTATATACCGGCCCGGCATACCTGCGCATGTCGGCCTTTTTGGCGCGGCGACCGTTACGCACGAGCAGCCATACCACGAACGCCAGTACCGCCAGGGGGAAAAACAATATCCCCACGAACAGCACGACCAGCAGTATTCCTCCCGCCGCAAACAGTGCGCCGAGGCCGTCGAACGGATGAAAGTCGAACAGCGAATGGTCGGACGACTCGTCTATGGCGTGCTGTATTGACTGCATGAATCCGCGGGGTATCGTGGTGGAGATTACATAGCTCGAAGTGTCGTCGGCCAACGTGTCGCTCACAGCCACTATGGCCGTAGTGTCGTTTATCACGCCGGTGGAATCGGCTGTGGCAGCTTTCAGGCTGCAAACGAACAACATCGCTATTGCCGCAATGAATATTTTCATCTCTGAATATTTGCTTTGTAGTTTCTGATATTTTGCGTGTCGCGTAATGTCTGCAAAAATTGCCGAATGCAAAGATAGTGATTTATCGGCATTTGGATACCCCGAAAAACAGGTCTGACATAATTCAAAATATGTCGGACATATTTTAAAATACAAGGCACATATTTTTTCCTACGTCCTAATACCCCCGGAAACAGACATTATTTTTCACACAAAGAACCGTTCCGGATTTTCGCAGTCCTTTTGCGCCGTTCCGGTCATCCCACCACCACGAGCGTTGCACCGAAACCGTACTCCTGGAACGAAGCGTCCTGCGTGCGGCACGAAGGATAATGCCGTTTCAGCTCCTTGAGCACGGCGGAGCGCAGCACGCCGTCGCCTTTGCCGTGTATGAAAACGATTCGCTGCCCTTTATGGCGCTTGTATTTCTCCATAACATCGCGCACTTCGGCCAGCTGGCGGTTAAGGATGTCGGACGACGGCAACCCTTCGGTGGAATCGAACAAAGCATGTGCGTGCAAATCCACTTCAACGGTGTCATTCTTCCTCGGCTTGGCGGCCGGCGTTTTCCGCGAAGGCGCGGGCACATCCTTTTCCAAAAGGGCTTCGCGTATTTTTCCCGCGTCGGCAAAAATGCCGCGCACAGGTTCGTCGTCGCGCACTACGTCGTAAATCAGCGTCGGCTCTACAAAAAAGTCGTTCTTCTTAAAAGCTCCCGTTTTATAGAACTTGGAGCCGTCAATACGCAGTTCCACGCTCAAAGCCGGCTTCAGGGCAAAAGGTTTCTCGCGCTTATAGGCTATCATCTGCAAGGCTACGCGCGCTATCTTGTCAAGGTCTTCACGCCCGAGCTCTTCGACGAAAAACTTGGTATTCGGTTCGAGCGTACCTTCAAAACGCGCGTTCCATGCCAGGCCTTCGGCCGAGAGGTATGAAAGCGTCACGAAATAATTGCTGTCGTTAATAATATATGTGTCGAACGTTGTGCTTACCATATCCTCGGGATTGACCGGCACGAAAGCCATGTATATGTTAAGCTTCTCACCCTCGCGGCGTTCCGCATGGAATCCGCCTGCGGCTGCCTGTACGTCGGCCGTCTTTTCACGCCGCACGGTTTCGGGCTTCGGGGGCGCAACGGGCTTCTCGGCCTTTGCTGCATTGAATTTCCTGTCGTATGAGTCTGATTCCACTACGACAACCTCGTTTATGAGCATTGGTATTTCAAAACCGTCGCCATCCTTCACAAGCACCACGTTCTTATCCCTAAAAGCCACGACCTTGCCGCCGCCCACTTCGTTAAGGAACCTTACTTCATCTCCTATTTTCATATCAAACGCTTATTTATCCAAGCTAAAGTAATAAGTTTTCACGATGTGATAATAAAAGCACATAAAAATCGTTTAATCGAAAGCGATTTCGTGTTTTTTACGCCTTCAGACACCTTATATTCAAAGAAAAATTTGTAATTTTGCGCACCTTTTGTATAGACTATCTATGAGACAACTAAAAATCAACAAAAGCATTACGAACCGTTCGAGCGCCGCTCTCGACAAATACCTTGTAGAGATTGGACGCGAGGAACTCATTTCGACAGACGAGGAAGTGGAGCTTGCGCAACGCATTCACCACGGCGACCGCAAGGCACTCGACAAACTGACGCGGGCCAACCTGCGCTTTGTTGTGAGTGTGGCAAAGCAGTACCAGAACCAAGGTCTCGCCCTCAACGACCTGATTGACGAAGGCAACCTCGGCCTGATCAAGGCCGCCGAGAAGTTCGACGAGACGCGCGGTTTCAAATTCATCTCCTACGCCGTGTGGTGGATTCGCCAGTCGATCCTTCAAGCGTTGGCCGAACAGTCGCGTATCGTGCGTCTGCCGCTCAATCAGGTCGGATCGCTCAACAAGATCAACAAGGCGTTCGCCCGTTTCGAGCAGGAGCACGAACGCACGCCGTCGCCCGAAGAACTGGCCACGGAACTGGATC
>URSZ01000004.1 GCA_900550635.1 uncultured Prevotella sp.
GCTTTTGCCCCGGCGGTAGTAGGCAAGGCGGTAGAGCAGGTACATCTGCATGGTGAGCGAGAAATACCACCACGGGCCGAGCAGCAAGTCCTGTTTCGGGAGGAAAGTTGCGTCGGTCTGCGGCAGGAAGTTAGTCACGAACGTGAGCATATATACTATGTTCATCACCCCGTGCCGCCAGCCCGATGTAAAGAAAGCCTCGTAGGCGAACAGTAGTATTATTCCCGCAATTATCAGCCGCCACAGCTTCAGCGCGTTGTAGCGTATGAACTCCCACGTCCCGGTTGTGCGGCCCGCAGTCTGTGTTCCGGGTAGTGCGGGCTCGTACTTGCGCACCAGCCCGTAGCCGCTGAGGAAAAGGAAAACAGGCACGCCGTAGCAGCCGAGGTGGGAAAACAGGTTCATCACCACGTGCGGCCCGCCGGCGAGCAACACGTCGACCAGGCGGTAGGCGTTCTCGACGCGGAAGTTGTATTCGTTTTCTATTACTGCCCCCGGAATCCAGTGGCAGAAGTTGTGGAACACAATCGCCACGATTGCAATGCCTTTCAGGAGCGCCGTGTCGTTGCGGTTAACGGTTATTTCCATTGTTCTGCCTGTTGTTTGGGTGCCGACATCAGAGAGTCGTAGTCGGTGGTGTGTTTGAGTATTCTTTTCCTGCCCGGGCGGAAGGCGGTGCTGAGTAGGTCGCGCCGCGCGTCGTAGAAAGCGCATTCAATTCCTGCCAGGCCCATGAGTACGTGCGGCAGGTCGTCGGAGGCAAAAGGCATGTCGGCTGCGCGGCGTGCGGCCTCCGCGATGTCGGGGTGCAGGCTGCGCGCCTTGGGTGAGAGCCACAGTTCAAAAGGTATCTCGAATTCCGAGTAAGCTATGTCGGCGGTGAGCTCGGCCGTGTGGTCGCGGCCGAAGTTGTGCACGCGGTCGAACACCTCTTCGCCGTGGTCGGCGAGGTAAAGCACAACGGCGTCGTCGTGTTCGAATTCCTTGCATAGCTGTGCGAACACGTAGTCGTTGAAGCGCGTGGCGTTGTCGTAGTCTGCGAGAATCTGTTTCTCGTGCTCGTTCAGGTCGGTGCGGTGCTTGTAGTCGTCGGTGGTGAAAACCACGTTTTTTGGCCCGAAGCGTTTGTTGTATTCCTGGTGTTGCCCTATGCCGTGGAAGATGATGAAATTGTTGTCGCCGCGGCGGAATTTGCCTATCTCTTTCACGAGGTTGCTGTCGTAGCGTTTCCGGAATTTGTTGCGGTGGTCGAAGCATAGCGAGTCAAGTTCGTCGTCGTTGAGGAAGAAGCTCCCGTTGAAGTCGGTTATTCCCATGTTTGGCGTCTTGTAGTACTGGCTCGTAATGAATGCTGTCTTGTATCCGGCCTTTTTCAGCACGGCGGGCACGAGTACTCCGTCGGTCCACTTGCCCGGTTGGTCGCAACTGTGTGTAGAAAGTATGTTTTTGAACACGTCGCTCGTAACGTTCCATGGTGTAACCACGTCGGTAAATGCTATGAGCGAGCCTTCGCGCGCCATAGCCGACTGGCGCGGCGTTGTGGGCAGGCTGTAGCCGTAGAGTTGCGAATGGTGTTTGTTGTAGCTTTCACCTATGTAAAGCACTATGTTCGGAACGCGGAAGCTGCACGAATCAACCTTGATGTTGCGCATACGTTCGCGCATGTCGTCGAGCTCGCGGTCGGTGAGCCTTAGGAAAAAGGCCGAGTAGACCATGCGGTAGAAAGGCGTGTGGAAAGCGTGGTTGTCCAAACGTTCGGCAGCTTCGGTGCCTTCGAACGTAAAGAAACGCAGCATTTTTTCTTTCTCGCCTATCGACGCTATGAAACACGCCGCCACGAACACGGGGGCGCACACGTTGAACAGTCGGCCGCCGACGGTGGGCGCGCAGCGGCGTATGAAACGCTTTACGTGGCGCGAGAAAGCCTCGCCCAGGATGTTCAGTATGATAATGGGCGCATAGACGAGCACAACCTTCCACAGGGCCGAGCCTTGCAGGTATGCACTGAAGAACTCGCCGGCCTCGTCGGGGTTTGTCTCGCGCACGAGTTGTATGGTTACGGGCACGAACACCAGGTGGAAGCGCTCGTGTATGAAACCTTCGGAAATACATGCGGCATAGCCTGTGGCATAAAGCGCGGCCTTGGCCCACGGGCGCAGGCGGCGCGGCAGAATGCACAGCAGCGCGCATAGCAGGTAGAGGTCGAACACGTTTTCGAGGTAGTAAACGGCTGCCGGGGTGGGCGATTCCGTTTGCTCGAATATGCGCGCCACCACGAACAGGATGTACATAAACACGAAGAACACCGGTTCGCGGCGCAGAGGCGAGGCAAGCGTTTTGAGAAAGCTGTATGTATTTTTCGGCATTGTGCTTTACGGTCGGAAATCGGGTGCAAAATTACGATAAAACAGGAAGTTAATGCTTGCATGGCTTGCTTTTTTTCGCTATTGCCGCTCGTGCAGGGCGGCTGAAATAATTCCGCCGCCCCTTGTAGGGACGGGATTCATCGCGTCTCGAAACCGATTTATCGTGTTTTTACCATGTTTTTATTGCCGTTGAAATTGTCGTTTTTCGGGCGGAAAAATTGAAAACTGATTTTCAGAGCTTAAAACCCACATAGGAGCAAATAAAAAATACAAGGCACATAATTCAAAATATGTCTGACATATTTTAAAATAGGTCTGACATATTTTTTGCCCCCTGAAAACTGCATTGAAACATGCCCCGAAAATGCAGACAAAATGCAGACACGCCTTGCGGCTTGTGCGGAAGCGGAAGGAAAATAAGAGGAAAACAACTGTTTTTGTAGAATAAAATATGTGCCGTCTTACTTGCCCCGCCTGATTTTCGAAAGCAGGAAGTCGGTGCATTCCTTGAACACCACGGCATGCGCCGCTTTCATAACGGCACAGTACACCGCCACTGCCACTGCGGACTTTACTGCGAGTTTTGCCGCCATGCCGTCTACGGCAAGCGAGGCAGCCCATGCTGCACCTACGGAAATGCATGCCGCTGCGGCGAACGGAAGAATATCGCGAAGCGTGTCGGTGGTGGATATGCGTATTTCGCTCCTTGTCATTCCGAACCATACGCCCATCCACGCTATTTGCAGCGCGGCAATGGAGCATATCAGCGTGTGTACGCCGTGGCCGGTGAGGTACAGGCCGAGTATGATTGCGAGTTGGGCGGCCATCATGCCGGCCGTACCGATAAAGAACTTTGACGAGCGCCCGCGGCTTACCAGCAGGTTGGAGAACTGTTGCGAAATGGGTATCGTGGCTCCCGCCACGCAGAGCACTTGCAGGTAAGGCACGCAGTCGGTCCACTGTTCCCTGAGCGCCAGAGGTACGAACTCGGGCGCTATGAGCGCCAGGCCGAACATGGCGGGGAAAGAAAGGAATGCCGTGAAGCGCAACATCTTGCGGAAAACGCGCAGCTGCCGCCCCTTGCCGTCGTCAGCACCTGCCAGCACCGGCTGCGCTACCGACGACAGTGTCGTGGTGATGAGCGAGTAGCCCATGGTGTTCCATTTGTTTGCCTGCGAGTAAAGCCCCACTTCGCGGCGCGGGAAGTAATGTCCCATCTGCCCTTGGAGGAACTGGTTGTTTAAGGTGGTGAGTATGTTGGTGGCGAGAATCTTGCTGCTGAACGCGAACATCTCCCTTACAGGCTTCATGTCGAAGCGCAGCCGCGGCCTCCAGGGCGACATGGCCCAGTAGGCCGCTGTTACAACGGCCTTGAACGTGAGGTCCTGCGCTATGAGCCCCCAGTAGGCGTAGCCCGAATACACGAGGACTATGCCTACGGCGCCTCCCGCGCAAACGGCCACGAATGAGGCAATCATGCGCTGTTTTACCATGAGGTTGCGGAACAGGTAGGCCGACTGTACCACGCTGAAACTCGATATTACGAATCCCAGGAACGACACACGTGCCAGCAGCGTGAGCTCGGGCGTGCGGTTGAACGCCGCAATGGCGGGCGCGGCAAGGAAAAGGACAATGTACAAAAGTATGCTCACGCCGACGGAGAACCAGAAAACGGCGTTGTAGTCGGCGTGCGTGATGTTCTTCTTTATGCCGATGGCCGAGGTAAAGCCGCTTTCCTGCAAGTTCCACGCCAGGAGGGAGAACACCGTGAGCATGGCTACTATGCCGTAGTCGCCCGGCGCGAGGCGGCGCGCAAGGCAAATTCCGATGACGAGGGCAAGCAGTTGCTGCACCCCACCCGACAGCCCGCCCCAGAAAAGTCCCCGGGCGGTGCGTTCTTTGAGTGAAGATTCGGCCATTTCGTTGCAAATGTATCATTTTCGGGTGAAAAAGAGCCGGGCACGGCAGCATTATCTCGCACACAGAGTGAATTATGTCCGACGTGCAGTCGCCCGGGTAAACGAAAAAGCGCAGGCTTTCAAACCTGCGCTTTTTATATTTGGCATTAACGTTGCGGCTTCCTGTTGCCGCATGTGCAATGTCGCTTTTCTTATTTGATACGCTTGTAACCGTAAACAGCTTCGCTGCCGAGTTCTTCCTCAATGCGGAGGAGCTGGTTGTATTTAGCCATACGGTCGGTGCGGCTGAGCGAACCGGTCTTAATCTGGCCGCTGTTGGTTGCAACTGCGATGTCGGCGATGGTTGTGTCTTCGGTTTCGCCGCTGCGGTGCGAGGTAACGGTGGTGTAGCCGTGGCGGTGAGCCATCTCGATAGCGTCGAGTGTTTCGGTGAGAGAGCCAATCTGGTTAACCTTGATGAGGATAGAGTTGCCGCAGCCCATTTCGATACCCTTGCGCAGGTAGTCTACGTTGGTAACGAAGAGGTCGTCGCCCACGAGCTGAACCTTGTCGCCGATAGCAGCGGTAAGTTTCTTCCAGCCTTCCCAGTCGTTCTCGGCCATGCCGTCTTCGATTGAGTCGATGGGGTATTTGCTTACGAGCTCCTTGAGGTATTCTATCTGCTGCTCAGAGGTGCGTTTTGCGCCCTTCTCGCCTTCGAAGATGGTGTAGTCGTAAACGCCGTCCTTGTAGAACTCCGACGAAGCGCAGTCCATACCAATCATAACGTCCTTGCCCGGTTCGAGGCCTACGCGCTTGATAGCGCTGATTATGGTGTTGAGTGCGTCTTCCGTGCCGTCGAGGTTGGGAGCGTAGCCGCCTTCGTCGCCTACTGCGGTGCTGAGGCCGCGTTCCTTGAGTACTTTCTTGAGTTCGTGGAATATTTCAGCGCCGTAGCGGAGGCCTTCCTTGAACGAGGGAGCGCCTACGGGGCGAATCATGAATTCCTGGAACGCGATGGGAGCGTCGGAGTGGCTGCCGCCGTTGATGATGTTCATCATCGGCACGGGGAGTGTGTATGTGTTCGTACCGCCGATGTAACGGTAGAGGGGCAGGTCGAGGTAAGCAGCTGCTGCTTTTGCCACTGCGAGCGAAACGCCGAGGATAGCGTTAGCGCCGAGTTTCGACTTTGTCTTCGTACCGTCGAGTGCTATCATTGCGTGGTCAATCTGACGCTGTGCGAGCACGCACATGCCTTTGATTGCGGGAGCGATAACTGTGTTTACGTTCTCAACAGCTTTGAGTACGCCTTTGCCGCCATAGCGTTTCTTGTCGCCGTCGCGGAGCTCGAGAGCTTCGTTTTCGCCGGTTGATGCACCTGAAGGAACGGCAGCGCGTCCGATGACGCCGCATTCGAGTTCAACTTCTACTTCGACAGTAGGATTGCCGCGGGAGTCGAGTATCTCGCGAGCGTGGATGTTTTCTATTTTCATAATCGTAAGATTTTGATTTTTGTTTGCAGCACAAAATTAGTTCAATTTTTTTGAACACCAAACTTGCGGGCAAGTAATTTCATTGCAGTGTTTTAATATGTTTTAAAATGCTTTGTGCAGTGTGCAGTTGGGCGGGTGTGCCGGCCGGGGACGGGAGTGTGGCGCAGAGTATTGAGGCCGACAAGCGCGGACGCAAAAACCGGGCACGTAAAAAGGCCGTTCCGGGTGCGGAAAAATGAAAACTGATTTTCAGCGCGTAAACCCTACGTGGGAGCAAATTAAAAATATGTCTGACATAATTCGAAATATGTCAGACATATTTTAAAATACAAGGCACATATTTTTTGCCTCCTGAAAACTCGTTTGAAAACCGCCCTGAAAATGCAGACAAAAACGGCTGCGCCGCCGCGCCTCGTAAAACAGCCGTTTGCGCAGGTGCGGTTTGGATTGTCTTATATGGAATTTACAGGTTGTGTATCAGCGACATGAAGTTTGCCGTGAACAGGCGCACCGAAATTGCGAGCAGGATTATTCCGAAGAACTTGCGCAGCAGGTAGATGAAACTTGCGCTTATCTTGCGTTCCACCCAGTCGGTGGCGCGTATTACGATATACACGCACAGCATGTTGAGCACAAGGGCTGTTATTATGTTGACCGAGTGGAATTCGGCCTTGAGCGAAAGCAGTGTGGTGAACGAGCCTGCACCCGCAATGAGCGGGAATACCACCGGCACGAGGGTGGCTTCCTTTATGGGGCCCTGGTTCTTGAATATCGTGATGTCGAGAATCATCTCCAAAGCCATGAGGAAGATTACGAGCGCACCGGCCACGGCGAACGACGAGATGTCGACGCTGAACAGCCTGAGCATGGCGTCGCCGGCAAAGAAAAATCCAAGCAGCAGTGCGCCCGACAGCGACGACGCTTTCCACGCGCCTACGGGGCGTCCCTGTTTCTTGAGGTTTATTATTATAGGCGTGGAGCCGAAGATGTCGATTACCGCAAAAAGCACGATGAACGCGCTTACTATCTGCTGCAAATCGAGCTGGCCTAACAGGTTGCTGATCATAATATAGTTTTTATAGGTTTACCACTTTATGGCATTGAATATTGCGTCGGACGCGCCGGCGTTCTTGCGTATGTATTCGCCGGCCACGGCACCCGCCCTTGAGCGGCGCTCTTCGTTGCCGAGGAGCAGGTCCATTGTCATTGCAAATGTCTCGGGCGAGGTGATTTCCATGCAGCCTCCTTCGGACAGCAGGGCATTGGCCTCGCGGAATTTGCGGTGGTTGGGGCCGATTATCACGGGCACGCCGTAAACTGCGGCCTCGGGAACGTTGTGAATGCCTACGCCGAACCCGCCGCCAACGTAAGCCACCCGGCCGTAACGGTAAATGGACGAAAGCATTCCGTAGGTGTTGACGATAAGGCAGTCGGCCTCGGCCACATTGCCTTCGTCGGCGTCGGTAATGCATACGGCCGGACGCTTGAGTGCCTGCTTGATACGCTCGATGTGCGAATCGCTCACAACATGCGGCGCAAGGATGAGTTTCATCCCGGAGTGCTCGTTGAAGTAAGGTATTATGATGTCCTCGTCGTGCTCCCACGAGCTGCCGGCAACGAGCACCTTGCTCCCGGCTGCGAACTTCTCGGCCACAGGTATGCTGCGCGAGGCGTTGCAAACGTCGATAACGCGGTCGAAACGGGTGTCGCCCGTAACGGTGACGTTCGTTATGCCGTGGGCTGCGAGCAGGCGGCGCGAACTGTCGTTCTGCACGAAGAAATGGTTGAAGTTGCCGAGCACACGTGCGTAAGGCTTGGCATAAGGGCGGAAGAAAATCTGGTCGGGACGGAAAATGCTCGAAACACTGTATATCTCCGTGCCCGCATTCCTAAGCTCATCGAGCATGTTCTTCCAGAATTCGTATTTTATGAAGAAAGCCTTTTCGGGACGTACCATCCTGACGAAACGGCGTGCGTTGCGCGGCGTGTCGAAAGGTATGTAGCACACGATGTCGGCGTTCTCGTAGTTTTTCCTTACCTCGTAGCCCGAGGGAGAAAAGAAGGTAAGCAGTATTTTGTACTCGGGATGGCGGCTGCGCAGGCGTTCAATGAGCGGGCGTCCCTGCTCGAACTCGCCAAGCGAGGAAGCGTGGAACCAAACGTAGCGCTCGTTGGTGCGTATTGCGTTGCGGAGCGTGGAGAATATCTCCTCGTGGCCGTGCAGCAGCAGACGCGCCTTTGTGTTGAAGAACGAAGCTATCCGCACGCAGAGAATGTACAGGTATATTCCTATTGAGTACATGCCGGCGGGTTATTGTTTGTTACCGAGTACGTCGATTGCGCGGTCGAGGCGGCGCAGTGTTTCCTCTTTTCCTATGAAAGCCGAGATGTCGAACACGTGCGGGCCGATTCCCTCGCCTACGATAGCCAGGCGGAAGGCGTTGAGCACGTTGCCCGTGCCGAGGTTGTTGTCGGCAATCCACTTGAGCACGGTTTCCTCCTGGTTTTGTATGGAGAAGTCGTCAATGCCGGCAAGCACATCGCGGAGCATGCGCATTTCCTGGGGAGAGTTTTCTTTCCAGCGCTTCTTTACGGTCTTTGCGTCGTATTCCTGCGGGGCTACAAAGAAGAAACGGCACAGCGGCCAGAGTTCTTTGATGAAGTTGACGCGGCCTTTCATCATCGTAACCACTTCGGTTACGCGCTCAAGGCTTTCGTTTATGCCGTTGGCGCGCAGAATCTTGTCGAACTCGGGCGCAAGCTCGCTGTCGGGCGTCTTGAGGATGTATTCGTGGTTGAACCACGCGGCTTTGATGTAGTCGAAGCGTGCTCCGCTGCGGCTGCAACTCTCGAGGTCGAATTTTTCTATCAGCTCGTCCATCGAGAGAATTTCCTGGTCGTCGCCGGGATTCCACCCGAGCAGCGCGAGGAAGTTTATTACCGCTTCGGGCATGTATCCGCTCTCCCTGTAGCCCGACGATACCTCGCCGCTGACGGGGTCTTTCCATTCGAGCGGGAACACGGGGAAACCCAGGCGGTCGCCGTCGCGCTTCGACAGCTTGCCCTTGCCGTCGGGCTTGAGCAGCAGCGGCAGGTGGGCAAAGCGAGGCATTGTGTCCTGCCAGCCGAAAGCCTTGTAAAGCAGCACGTGCAGCGGTGCCGACGGCAGCCACTCCTCGCCGCGTATCACGTGGGTTATTTTCATGAGGTGGTCGTCTACGATGTTGGCCAGGTGGTAAGTGGGCAACTCGTCGGCCGACTTGTAAAGCACCTTGTCGTCGAGTATTGACGAGTTTATCACCACGTCGCCGCGTATCATGTCGTAAACGTGTATGTCCTCGCCCGGTTCAATCTTGAAGCGCAGTACATATTGCGCGCCCTCGCTGATAAGGCGTTGCACCTCAGCGCTGTCGAGCGTCAGCGAGTTGCGCATGTTCATGCGCGTCGAAGCGTCGTACTGGAAGTTCTTCGTGGCGTTGCGCGCCGCGTCGAGTTCTTCGGGCGTGTCGAAGGCTATGTAAGCCTTGCCGCTGTTAAGCAGCTCGTCGGCGTATTTTTTGTAAATGCTGCGGCGTTCCGACTGGCGGTAGGGGCCGTATTCGCCGCCGAAGCTCACACCTTCGTCGAACTGTATTCCGAGCCAGCGGAAAGACTCGAGTATATATTCTTCCGCCCCGGGCACGAAGCGGTGCGTGTCGGTGTCTTCTATGCGGAAAATAAGTTTGCCGCCGTGCTGGCGGGCGAATAAGTAATTGTATAGCGCGGTGCGCACGCCGCCAATGTGCAAAGGCCCTGTGGGGCTGGGGGCAAATCGCACCCGTACTTCGGACTGTTCCATCTTTTTTCGGGAGAGTTTGTAAATGACGTGCAAAATTACACATTTTTTATGAAACACAAGGGCTTTGCCATGCTTTGTGTGCAGCCATGAGTGCGTGCGCCGCAATTCACGGCGCACGTTGCGGATATGAACGCCATGCTGCCGCGCAGAAGTGCGGGAATTTCCATGTCCGCTTACGGGCATGGCATCTCAGCTTGACGGTTTGTCAACTAACCGACCGCGAAGTGTTAAATGTGTTGCGGAAAAGAGCTCCTTGCAAGGCGTTGGAAATCAGTGTGCTTCGGAAGGCGGAAAATATGTCGGACATATTTTGAAATTCCTCGGACCTATTTTGAATTATGTGCCTTGAATTTTCGTTTTTCTCCTATGTAGTGTTCGGGGAATTTTAATACTCGTTAAAAGCCTGCGGCGTGTTTGCCGGGCAAAAGTGCATATTGTTGCGCTTTAAGGACTTATATTTGATTAAAATAGATTATTTTTGCCGTGGATTATTATTAACAGTCATAATTGAAAATCTGATGAAAAAGTTTTTCCTTGCCGTTGCGGCTTTGTTCCTTCTGGCCGGAGTGCCTACGGCCTCGGCACAGCTTAAGTTCGGCCTCGTGGCCGGTGTGAATATGTCGAAACTTTCGTTCGACAAGAGCCGCTATTTTGATTCCGACCAGCGCGTCGGATGGTACGTGGGTCCGAAGGTGTGGTTCAGCGTACCCATCGTGGGGCTGGGCATAAACGCCTCGGCGCAGTATAGCCAGCGCCGCCTCAACACACAGCTTGTTGAGGATGGCGAGAACGTAGGAACTGACTCCAAGAACCTCAACACTATAGAGATACCTATCAACGTGAGGTATACGCTCGGGCTCGGCTCGGTGCTTTCCGTATTTGCCGAGACAGGACCACAGTTCGGCTTTAACGTTGGCAACAAAACAGTGTCGAACGTGCTGAAGTTCAAGTCGTCGAACGTTACGTGGAACGTAGGCATAGGCGCGCGCGTGCTCGGACACCTCGAGGCCGGCGTGGGCTACAACATAGCGTTGAGCAGCTTCGGAAAAATGTACATACCCGACATCGACGGCTTTTCGAGCTCCAACACGAGTTTCAAGTCGAATACCTGGCAGGTGCAGGTGGCTTACCTGTTCTAATCCCGGCAAAGTGCGGCAGCTGCCGCTGAAAGATAAAAGAGGAATCCGTACCGTGGGATAAATTCCATAAGGTTGGATTCCTTTTGGCTTTTTTACGTTGCCGTTATATGCCCCGGTAGGGCTAAGGATATTAATAATGTGCAATGAACACATAACTATTATAAACATATAAGTTGTGAAAAAGTTACTTTTCGCGTTTATTACCGTTCTGGCGGCGGTAACGTCGCATGCCGCCAAGGATATGTGGCTTAGGGCGAGCGCCATATCGCCCGACGGCACGAAAATAGTGTTTTCTTACCATGGTAATCTGTTCGTGGTTTCCTCATCAGGCGGGCAGGCGCGCCAGATTACGAGCAACAGCGCTTACGATTCCTACCCCGTGTGGTCGCCCGACGGGAAGCAGATAGCTTTCTCGTCCGACCGGCTCGGCGGCTTCGACGTATTCCTTATTTCGGAGCAGGGCGGCACGCCCAAGCGGCTCACCACGCATTCGGCCAACGAATACGTGAACGCTTTCCTGCCCGACGGGCGCATTCTTTACTCATCCTATTACATGCCCAACGCAGATGACGGCGCTTTTCCGGGAGTGTTCTCGCAGGTTTACTCGGTGGACACCGCCGGCTCGCGACCCAAACTGTTTTCGGAATATACAATGGAGAGCATTTCGGTGAATGCGGCCGGACAACTACTGTTCCAGGACATGAAAGGCTACGAGGACAAGTGGCGCAAGCACCACACGTCGCCCATTACGCGCGACATCTGGCTCACTCAGGCCGACAACAAGGAACGTACTTTCCGTAAACTCACCGATTTCAAGGGCGAGGACCGCAATCCCTGCTGGGCACCCGACGGCAAGAGCTTTTATTACTTAGAAGAAAGCACCGGCTCGATGAATGTGTTCCGCCGAAACGTTGACGGAACAGACGTGCGCCAGATTACCAAGTTCGACCGCCACCCGGTGCGCTACCTCACGGTGTCGGAAACGGGAATGCTCTGCTTCAGTTACGACGGCGCGCTCTACACAATGCGCGAGGGCGAAGAACCAAAGCGCCTTGACATCGACGTTATCGTCGACGAGACGGTGGAACCGATGATACCCATGACGATAACGGGCGGAGCCTCGAGCGTGTCGCTCCCCAAGGACGAGAAACAGGTGGCGTTCGTGGCGCGCGGCGAGGTGTACGTAACGTCGCCCGACTATGAGACCACCAAACGCATTACCAACACGGCCGAAGCCGAGAGAAACGTAACCATAAGCCCCGACGGCAAGACCTTGGTGTACGACTCGGAGCGCAACGGCGTTTGGGGTATTTACAAAACCACTCTCGTGCGCGAGGACGACGAGACATTCGTTTATGGCCACGAGCTGAAGGAAGAACCGCTCATCGTGGGCGACGAGGCGTGCTACATGCCAAAATTTTCGCCCGACGGAAAATACATTGCCTACTGGGCAAACCGCACGGAGTTGCGTGTGTACAGCATGGCCTCCAAAACGTCGCGCACCGTGCTCGACAAACGCTACAACTTTTCCTACACGGATTTTGACCTCGACTTTGAATGGTCGCCCGACAGCCGCTGGCTTTTGACTTCCTACATAGGAATTGGCGGCTGGAACAACGTTGACGTGGCCGTGGTGAAAGCCGACGGCACAAAGGTGGTGAACCTGACCGAAAGCGGCTATTCGGACAGCTCCGCACACTGGGCTTTCGACGGCAAGGCCGTAGTGTTTGCGAGCGACCGCGCCGGAATGCGCAGCCACGGCAGTTGGGGAGCGCAGGACGACCTGTACATAATGTTCCTCGACGGAGAGACTTACGACCGTTTCCGCCTTGACAAGGAGGGACGCGAGCTTTACGACGCCAAAAAGAAGAAACTCGAAGAGGATAAGAAAAAGAAGAAGGACGACAAGGCTGACAAATCCGACAAAAAGGAAAAGAAGGACAAGGACAACAAGAAAGAAAAATCCGACAAGGCAAAAGACGCTGAAGGCAAGGCCAAGAGCGACACCACCGAGGCAAAGAAGGACAGCGCCGACGCATTCAAGCCCGACTTCGACCGCTGCCGCGACCGGGTGGAGCGGATAACGTGGATTTCCGGCTCTATAGGTGACTTCTACCTCGCAAAGGACGGACGCAAGGTGTATTACATAGCCTCGTACGACGGGAGCTACAACCTCTGGGTGCGCGACATCGACGACGGCTCGCTCCGCGTGCTCAACAAGGGCCTCGGCTATTACGCCCTGCTGCCCTCGGCCGACGGCAAGAACCTTTACACTTCGGGCGGGCGCATACGTAAGGTGAACCTCGACAACGGTTCTGCAAAGGACATCAACTTCCGCGCCGAGTTCGACTATAAGCCGATAAAGGAGCGCGAATACATTTTCGACCACGTGGTGAACCTCATAAACAACAAGTTCTACCGCGAGGACCTCGGCGGCGTGGATTGGGACTTCTACGCCAAGAGTTACAAACGCTTCCTGCCCGAAATAAACAATGACTACGACATGGCCGAAATGTTGAGCGAAATGCTCGGAGAACTGAACGCCTCGCACACCGGAGCACGCGTCGGAACTACCGCGCCGCGCCAGCAGACAGCCAACCTCGGTGCGTTCTTTGATGACGAATACGACGGCGACGGGCTCAAGATAAAGGAAATAATAAAAGGCGGCCCGCTCGACTTCACCGGCTCGAAGATAAAGGCCGGGCACATAATTAAGAAAATAGACGGACAGCCCATAGAAAAAGGCAAGGACTACTTCCCGCAGCTGGCCGGAAAGAGCGGCAAGCGCACGTTGCTCGTACTCACCGACGACAAGGGCAAGAACGAGTACGAACAGGAAGTGATACCCACATCGTCGGGCGCAGTGGGCAACCTGCTCTACAAACGCTGGGTTGAACGCCGCCGCGAGATGACCGAGAAGTACTCCGGCGGGCGCGTGGGCTACGTGCACGTCAAGGCGATGAATAGCGAGAGTTTCCGCGACGTGTTCTCCGAAGTGCTCGGCAAAAACCGCAACAAGGAAGCCCTTGTGGTCGACATACGCCACAACGGCGGAGGCTGGCTGCACGACGACCTCGGCATACTGTTGAGCGGAAAGCTCTACCAGACGTTCGAGCCGCGCGGCCAGTACATCGGCAGCGACCCGTTCATGCAGTGGTACAAGCCGTCGGCCGTGCTGATGTGCGAGAACGACTATTCCAACGCCCACGGGTTCCCGTTCATGTACAAGGCCCTCGGAATAGGCAAACTCGTGGGCGCGCCCATGGCCGGAACTATGACCGCCGTGTGGTGGGAAACGCAGGTGAACGGCCGCATAGTGGTCGGTTTGCCTGAAGTAGCCGTGAAGGACATGAGCGGCAAGTACCTCGAAAACCAAGACCTCTATCCCGACGTGATAGTCTACCAGACGCCAGAGGAAAGGCTCAAGGATAATGATGTGCAGCTCAAGAAAACAATCGACACGTTGCTTGGCAAATAATCCCGAATTGGTCATCAGAACGCAAAATATTAATGAATAGCCGATAATAAGTTCGGCAGGTAGGCTCTCCGAGCATCTTACCCGTTTCTGCCGGCATCTTGCTTCCCGCCCGGCCTCGACGTGGCCCGCCACGCCTTCGGCCAAGCGTAAATTAACCTGCTTGGCATAAACAGGTAATCTGCCCGAAGTCTGACGACCTATTCGGGATAAAATTCGGACAGAAAGCGACGGCATGCCCGCCGCTTTCTGATTTTTTTGAACCATTTTGCAGGCCAATGATTTAAGGCGCGAAAAAATATGTCCGACATATTTCGAAATATGTCGGACATATTTTAAATTCTCTCTGAGATAATTTTTCTTTGCTCAGACCTTCACCTAAGGACACCCAATGGCGCGGAAAAGTGGCATGGACTTTGCTATATGTGCCGCTATTGTCTGTGTTGCGTGTGGAGAATGCCGTTTACGTTTCGGTATCTGCGGGTGCGTGTGTCATTCTCCCCACGTTGACCGGTCGAGGTTGCGGTAGCCTATTGCCTCTGCAATGTGCGGGCCGCGCACGTCGGGGCTGCCGTCGAGGTCGGCTATAGTGCGTGCAACCTTCAAAATCCTCTCGTATGCCCGTGCCGACAGGTCGAATCGCTTCATGGCCATGGCGAGCAGGCTCTTGCCTTCGTCGTCAGGCTCGGCAAAAGCGTGTATCATGTTGTTCGACATCTGTGCGTTGCAGTGTATGTGTTTTGTGGTGCCAAAGCGTTTCATCTGTACCTCGCGCGCCTTTATTACCCTGTTGCGTATCGTTGCGCTCGACTCGCCGCGCGGCGAGTTGGCAAGGTCGTCGAAAGGCACGGGCGTGACCTCCACCTGAATGTCCATGCGGTCGAGCAGCGGGCCGGAAATGCGGCTCATGTAGCGCTGTATCTGTCCCGGCGAGCACACGCATTTGTGCGTGGGGTGGTTGTAGTAGCCGCACGGGCAGGGATTCATCGATGCCACGAGCATGAAGGAGCACGGCAGCGTGACGCTGTACTTGGCGCGCGTAATGCTGACCATGCGGTCTTCGAGCGGCTGGCGCAGAGTCTCGAGGGCGCTGCGGCTGAACTCGGGCAGCTCGTCGAGAAAGAGCACTCCGTTGTGCGCAAGGCTGATTTCGCCGGGCATGAAGTTCGTGCCGCCACCTATTAGCGCCACGTCGGAAATTGTGTGATGCGGGCTGCGGAACGGGCGCGCCGTTACGAGCGACGTCTTGCCGTCGAGTATTCCCGCAACGGAGTGAATCTGCGTTGTTTCAAGGCTTTCCGACAGCGACAGCGGCGGCAGTATGCCTGGCAGGCGCTTGGCCATCATCGATTTGCCGCACCCCGGACTGCCCACGAGGATTATGTTGTGCCCTCCGGCGGCAGCCACTTCAAGCGCGCGCTTTACATTGTCCTGGCCGCGCACGTCGGCAAAGTCGGCGTCGTATTCCATGCAGTGTGCGTAGAACTCCTCGCGCGTGTTGACTTCGGTCGGCTCCATTTCGGCTTTGCCGTTGAGGAAATCGGCCACCTCGCACAGGTTTCTTGCCCCGTACACCTTAAGCGTGTCTACGGCAGCTGCCTCGCGGGCGTTGGCTTCGGGCACAATCAGGCCGTCGAACTTGGCGGCGCGCGCATGTATGGCTATCGGCAACGCACCTCGTATGGGGCGCAATGTTCCGTCGAGCCCCAGCTCGCCTACGAACATGTAGCGCTTCAGGCTGTTGCTGTCCACAGCTCCCTGTGCCGCAAGAATTCCCAAGGAAAGCGGCAAATCATAGCCCGAACCTTCCTTGCGGATGTCGGCGGGGGCCAGGTTGATGGTGATTTGGTTTGTGGGAAGAACGAAACCCGAGTTGTGTAGTGCGGTCTTTATGCGGTAATAACTTTCACGCACCGCACTGTCGGGCAGGCCGACCAGGCTGAACTTGGCACCTTTTGAAATGTTTACCTCGGCTTCGACGGTGCGCACGTCAAGCCCGTTTACGGCTGCAGTGAAAAGTTTTACAAGCATGGTTGCTATTTTTGTTCCAAAAGCGATGAAACGCGCCTGCGCAGGTCGGAGTATTCAAGGTCGCGGGCTACGATTTCTCCTTCGGGCGAAACAATCACGTTTCCGGGTATTTGCGTCACGCCCAAAAGCCTTACAAGCTGCGACGACCATGCGGCTTTTTCGCAAACGTTGTATTCGGGTACGGAGTCGCGGCGCACGCAGTTGAGAAAGCTGCGGTAATTGTAATCCATGTTCACGCAGATTACGCCGATACGTTTGCCGTATGGGCGCACGACGTTCTTCAGGCCGCGTACCTGTTGAAAGCTCTCGTATTGCCAGGTGGCCCAGAAATAAATAAGGAGATAGCGGTCTTTGAAACTTTTGTTGGTGATAGTGTCGCCTTCCCAGGAAACGACTTTGAAGTCGGGCATTTTGTTTCCCGGGGCGGTGCGCAGGTATGGAAGCAACCGGCCTGCAAGGTTGCTGAGCGAAGCATTGTGAGGCTGGTGCTTTATAATAAGATTCAAGAGTTTGAGTGTGCGCTTTGCGTCGGGGTTCACGCTTTCGGCGAAGTACGTGCGGAAAACAGCTTCGGCGGCTAATGTAGAGGGGTGTTTGGTAATGAAAGCCTCGGCTGCTTTGCGTGCTTCGGCTTCGTTTTTGTTTGCCGTGTCGTAATAGAAATCGCTAAGCAGCTCGTTTTCCTCCGTTCCGCTGAGCTTGGTTTGGGTCAGGTCGGCTGCGTCGGTAGAGAACTTGGTTTCTTTTCCCGGTTCGGCCACGATTTTCATTTCGGCAAAGTTCGGATACTGGATTGTAAGAATCACCGGGTGCGACAGCTTCTTTTCGTAAACGAACTTGCCGCCGTCAACGCGTATTGTGTCGTGGCCGTTTTCGGAATAGATGTATATGTTCGCCGAGTGCAGGTGTTTGAACTTGCCGCTCAGGCGAAACCTGTCCTTAGAAACACTGCAGCCGGCCACGAATGTGGCCAGCAGCAGTATTATCAGGGAGTAAGATGCGCGTATGTGCATACTTACTTTTTTTATTTTACGATGTTCTTGAATTCTGCGTCGTTGTTGAATTTAGCGAATTCCAGGTCTTTTGCGGCATATTCTGCGTAGGAGCTGTCTTTTGCGATAGCGTCTTTCAGGTTACTGAGTGCCGAAGCCTTGTCGTTGGTGCGTGCAGCTACGATAGCTTTGAGGTAGCTTGTTGTTGCGTCGGGGTTAGCCACCTGCGAGAGAGTTTTGTTTGCGCTGTTGTAATCCTTCGAAAGGATTTGTGCAAGTGCGGCGCTGTTAGAGTTGATTCCCTTGAAGTAGCTGTTAGCCTGTGCGTAGTTTCCTTTTGCGATTTGCAGGTTACCGAGTGCTTCGTTATAGTTGCTTGCGCCGTTGCCTTTTGCCATGTAGTTTTCGGCTTCTTCAACATTTCCGTTGCACAATGCAATCATACCGAGGTTTACGTTGCTTTCGGGGTTGTTGCTCTTTACGCTGTTTGCTTTTGTGAGGTAGCTCTTGGCAGCGTTCAGGTCGCCTTTGCTGTAAGCGATTGCTGCAAGGTTGTTGTATGCACGGTAGTCGTTGGGATAGAGTTCCGTGGTTTTCTTGAGGATTGCTTCCTGTTCCGACTGGTTCTCGGTGAGTGTGGTAGCGTAGATGAGTTCCTCAACTGAGAGTTGCGAAGCGTCGCTCTTGAATTGCTCCTGTATTTCGTCGTCGCTGCGGCCGATGAGCTCGTAGTTTATTGTCAGGCGCGAGCGGCGGAGCTGCGGGAGGATTTCGTCGGCGAGTTCACGGAATGCCGAGGATATGTTCTTGATTTGCTGTTCACGCTGTTCGGGGTCTTTGTACATCGAGAGCACGCGTAGGATAACTTCCTTGTCTTGTATGTTGGAAGCCGAAACGAGTTGCTGGAATCCTTCCCAGTCCTGTGCGGTGTATTTTGCGTCTACGTGTGTGTCGATTTCCTGTTTCTTGAGCACGTTGTCAACATAGTCTCTTGTGGTGCTTTCACGTTTTGCGGCGAGTTTGTCGTTGAGTTCCACGCCGCCGTCAGGTGAAGCGTAAGCCGAGATTTCCACGTTGTTGAGCTCTTTGCGCTTTTGGTCGGCTTTGATGTCGCGCAGTGTTTCTACGAATTCCTGAACTGATGTCTTTTTGAGCTCGGAGTTGCGTATTTTGGCCTGCTGTATGAGGAAGTTTATGCTTGCTTCCTGTTTTTGTGCTATAACGTGTTCGAATGCGTCGGGTGCAACTGCCGGGTTTGCGCTTGCGAGTGTGCGTTTGAGCAGTTCACTTGTTGCGAGAACGCCGTCGGCTATCTTAACCTCGGGTATTTTTACGGTTTTCTTGCCTTTCTTGGCGTCGAAGGTGAGGTAGAGCTCGCTCTTCTGCATGTCGGGCACGTATTTGAACGAGTTTTTCATTGTGTAGTTGCCGCCAACCTTGTAGGATATGGTCTGGTTGTTGCCTTCTACCTTTTCGCCCTGGAATGTGGCGCTTTGTCCTTCGGTGGTTTGTCCGGCATATTTGAGCACCGGGGTTACGGTTACCACTGCTTTGCGCTTCATGTATTTTTCGGGGAAGCGGCCGTTGATTGTAACGTCTACCTTTCCTGCCTGTGCTTCCAGGGGCGAGGGTGTTACAGTGAAATTGTCGGCAGAGAGCGGGCCCATTTTGCTGCATGAGCTCAGTGCTGCCACACTGAATATCGCTAATGCGATGTTTAATTTTTTAGACATGGTTTTGTGTTGATTTTTTAATTGTTTATTTGGAGCAAAGTTAGTACTTATGTGTGAAATGTAGTATGCTTTTATGGCAAAAATCTTTCACATTCTGGTTAAAAAGAATGTATTTTCCGGTTTCTGCGGCCGATGTGCTTCGTGAATGCGCGGTTTTGCAACGTAACCGGGTGTTGCCGCGGCTTTTTTTGCCGGATGTGTTGCGCTTGCGGGCGGTGACGCACGAGTATGCGTTAAGGAACGGGATTTGCTGTATTCATGTGCCGCGACAGACAAAAAGCGACGCTGGAAATGAAAACTAATTTTCAATGCGTTATCCCCCTTTGGGAGCAAATAAAAAATACAAGGCACATAATTCAAAATATGTCTGACATATTTTAAAATAGGTCAGACATATTTTTTGCTCCTTGAAAACCCGTCCGGAAACCGGGGCGGAAAATTCATGAAAAATGCGGGAAAATTACGGCCGTCCAGCAGCGGTTTTTTTACGGGAGCGTGGCGAGCCAGTCGGTCAGGTCGGCTTCGAGTTGTTTGTGCCACCTGAACGAGGGCATGCTGCCGTATCCGTGCCCGCCGTCGGGATAGATGTGCAGCGAGGCCTTGACGCCGGCCTTTTGGAGGGCCAGGTAGTAGTTTGCGCCGTTGGCGGGCTGCACCGCGTTGTCGTCGTTCGACAGGGCGATGAATGCCGTGGGGTCGCCCGGGCGCACCTGCTTCTCGTTGCAGTAATAGTGTTCGATTTCGGGCGACGGCTTCTGTCCTATCAGGTTGTTGCGCGACCCTATGTGCGTGTACGAGGGGTCCATTGTTATAACCGGGTAGAGCAGTATCTGGAAGTCGGGTTTGGCGTCGCCCACGGCGTGTGTGGCCACGGTCGAGGCCAGGTGTCCTCCGGCGCTGTGTCCCATTATTCCCACCTTGTGCGGGTCGATGTTCCACTCCTTGGCATGGCGGCGCGTTATGCGTATGGCCTCGTCGGCGTCGGTGGCGGGAACGGACGAGAAGCCGTGCGGCATACGGTACTTCAATACTATGAGTGCTATGCCGCGGTCGTTGAAGAACGGCGCCCATCCTGTGCCTTCGCTCTCGAGTGCGAGCATTTCATAAGCCCCGCCCGGGCAGCATACCACTGCGCGGCCTGTGGCCTTGTCCTTGGCGGGGAGGAACACGGTTATCATGGGTTTGTAGTTGCGCGCGTTGTCGTCGTAGGGCTTTGTCAGGTCGGTTCCGTTGGTGTTGGGCAGTCCGTCGGGCCAGATGTCCATTTCGAATGTCTTTTGCGAATATGCGGGGAGCGATATTAAAAGCAACAGCAGGGCTAATATCGTTGTTCTTTCAGTTTTCATGTGGTTTATGTGTTTTTGTGTGTTTTGTTGTTGCGGTGTAGTGTGTGCCGGTAGGCATGTGTTGCGCTGCCGGCGCGGGTGCGGGCGGTTATTTCAGGCTGTCAATCCACGAGAAGAGGTCGTCTAACATCACGTCGTGCGAGCGGAACGTCTTGTGGTTGCTGAAGCCGTGTTCGCCTGCGGGATAAACGTGCAGCGAGGCGGACACACCGGCCTTTTGCAGTGCAAGGTAATAGCTCACGCTGTTTTCGGAGGGCACTACCGTGTCGTCGTCGGTTACAAGTATGAGTGCGGGCGCGTCGCCGGGCTGCACCTGCTTCTCGCAACTGTAATAGTCGGCTATTTCGGGCTGCGGGTCTTTGCCTATCAGGTTGTCGTGGGTGCCCATGTGGGTGTAGCGCTTGTCCATGGTAATTACGGGGTAGAAGAGAATCTGGAAGTCGGGCCGGGCGTCGGCTTCGGCAAGTGTGGCCACGGTGGCGGCCAGGTGTCCCCCGGCGCTATGGCCCATTACGCCCACCTTGTGCGGGTCGATGTTCCATTCTTTGGCGTGGCGGCGTATTATGCGCATGGCCTCGAAGGCGTCGGTGGAGGGGACAGAGGCATAATTGCCCATTGGCAGGCGGTATTTGAGCACGATGAGCGCTATGCCGCGCTCCACGAAGTATGGCGCCCACGAATAGCCCTCGGGCTCTGACACTACGGTGCCGTATCCGCCGCCAGGAATGCAGAGGATGGCGCGGCCGGTGGCTTTGGATTTCTCGGGCAGGTAGACGCGAACCGTCGGTTCGTAGTTGCCCGTGGCGTCGTCGTAGGGTTTGGTGAGGTCTGCGCCGTTGGAGTTGGGCAGGCCGTCGGGCCATATTTTCATCTCGCTATAGCTTTGCGCTAAGCCGGTTGAGGCGGCGGCGAGGAAGAGTGATAGCAGTACTGTTATCTTTTTCATAGGGTGTTTTGTTTATTATATATGCGTTTCCAGGTATGGTCATGGCAGTGTGTCGAGCCAGGAGAACAATGTGTCGAGCATGGCTTTGCGGTAGGGGAATTTTTCGCTGCCCCCGAAGCCGTGCCCGCCGCCGGGGTAGATGTGCAGCGAGGCCGGAACTCCTGCGCGGTTGAGGGCGAGGTAGTAGTTCACGCTGTTGCTCGTTGGCACGAGCGTGTCGTCGTCGACCGTGAAAATCAGTGCGGGCGGTGTTGAGGCTGTTACCTGTTCGTCGTTGCTGTAGTAGGCCACAATGTCGGCCGGCGCGTCGAGTCCCATGAAGTTGGGTTTTGTGCCGGAGTGTTTCGTGCGCATGTTGTCGCGCATGGACGTTACCGCGTAGAACAGTATATGGAAATCCGGCCTGGCGTTCCCCTTGGCGTGCGTTGCCACGGTTGAAGCCAGATGTCCTCCGGCGGAGAATCCCATTACGCCCACCTTGTGCGGGTCGATATGCCATTCGCGGGCATGCCGGCGCGTTATTCGTATGGCCTCGTACACGTCGGTTTCGGGCACGGCGAGCATACGGTTGCGCGGCAGCCTGTATTTCACCACAATGAGTGCTATGCCGCGGTCGTTGAGCGGCTTGGCCCACGAGTGGCCTTCGTTGTCGAACGATTCCCAAACGTATCCGCCGCCCGGAAGTGCGAGCACGGCGCGGCCCGTTGCCTTGCTGCTGTCGGGCAGGTACACGTACATCGTTGGCTTGTAGTTGCGCGTCTCGTCGCTGTAAGGCTCCGTAAGGTCGGTGCCGTTTGAGTTGGGCAGCCCTTCGGGCCAGATGTCTACCGCCAGCGGCTTTTGTGCCGGCGCATGCGCGGCGGCTACAATGCAGATAATTATTGCGGTTAGAATCCTTTTCATCTCGCGTAGAAGACGTGCTTATTGCAAATGTACGTTTTTAATTTTTTTTAGTGTTATAATTTGAATGAAAAATAGCGGCTTTTGCGCAGCCCGCCCGTGTTACGGCGGAATAGCCGGCACTGTAAGGCTGACGGGGTGCGGCGGCAACAGGGCGCGGGGTAATACGTCTGTGCAGCGGTGGGAGCGGGTGGGATAGTTGTATTGGCAGACGGTGCGGCCGAACAGGTGGATTGCGCGGCGGTGGAAGCGGATTTAACAATCGTGATAGAGGATTTTAACAAACACTGGAAGCACCGCGGCATGCGGGTTTGGCGGGGCAAAAAATATGTCTGACATATTTTAAAATATCTCAGACATATTTTGAATTATGTGCCTTGTATTTTTTCTTTTCTCCGAGAGGGGTGCTGGAGCGGCTTTTCGCGGTTTAACATTCCGCCCGTCGTAGTTGACGTTTCGTTATGTAGCGCACCACCTGCCGGGTGCATGGTAATCACAACGGTGCATGGCCGGTGGTTATTGCGGCCGGAGGTTGCCTTGCGTGTTGTCGCGCACAAAACTGTAGTCCATGCTTTTTATCTTGTCGTGGAGTTCCGATTCTGAGATTCTTACGAACCGCCTTTTGCCGTAAGTTACTTTGTTGGAGTCGAGCAAAACCTCAATGCCGCGATACCTTCCGGTATATATCACGTGCTTACGGTTTAGTGCAGCCCCGTTGTGAATCCATTTCTCGAACCTGCCGCCCCGCAGCGCGTCCTCGTTCGACTTGTAGTCCACGGGGAGGGGCTTGTTGAGGAACGTGATGTTTTCGTAGCTTATGCGGAAGCGTATTCTCCCGCCTTTGATTTCGAGTGGTTCCATGGGGCAGACGAAGAAGCCGTGGTAGTAGTTCTCGCGCCCCGTTATGCAGTCGTCGGTGTTGCCGTAATACCAGCCTTTAATGTTTTCGCCTCTTGTCTCGAGCCTTATTACGTGGTCGTCGAACGAGGGGTGTCCGGCGTTCTCCGGACCGAAACGCCCGTCGTTGTATGTGTAGTAGTAGAAAGTCGCGGCCATGTTGTCGTAGGCAGACCTTTCCTCTTCCGGTGTGAGCTTGGTGGCGGGGTCGTGGGAGTTTTGCGTGCGGCTTTCTTTGCCCGCTGTGTTGTCGGCCAGGAAGAACATGTCGATGTTGCTTATGCGGTTGCGCGCTTCCTGTTCGCTTACTTTAACGAACAGCCTTTTGCCGTCGAGGCGGTCAATGCCGTTCAGCGTTATTGTGTCGGCCGAGGCGCGGCCGCTGTAGCCGGCGGTTTTGTTTATGTAGTCGGGCAGGGGATTGTACGACCACGGCTTGAATCCGCCGCTGTCGGTTGCCAAGGCTTCGGCGTTAGTGGTGCAGCCTAAGGGATACGGTTTGTTGAGGAACTCAACGCCCGTGCGGTCGGTGCGGAACGATATGTTTCCGTCCCTTATCTTGAGGTCGAGCATTTCGAGCACGGCAAAGCCGGGGAAATGCCCTACACGTTCTTCCTCGAACTCGTCGCTGTTGCAATAGAACCAGCCCCGCAGGCTGTCGCCTTTTTGGTCAATGCGTATCACGGCGTCGTAGAACGTGGGTGTCAGGCCGTTTCCGCGGTCGGAGTAGTAGTAATACGACGTTTGCCATTGCTCCCCGTCGGAACAGGCGACAAGGAGCAAAGCGATGAGCGGTAAAAGGGATTTTGCGGCTTTCATGGTTGTTTTGTCTTGTTCGTTGGTGTAAACATATTTAATTTTTGCTGGTATGCCGTACGTGCAGATGAGGCATGGCGGTCTTGTTTCTTTGCAGTTATGTCAGCGAGATGTGTTCCACAGTTTTTCGTACCTTTTCAGCCGTGACCTGAGCATGAAAGGCATGTCGGCTTTTCTTATATAGTAGTCGCCCGAGTCTTTGAGTACGAGGTATTGCCTTTTGAAGCGGCCTTTTCTGTCGAACTCCAATATCTTGTAATACAACTGGTTGTAGTAGCTTTCGTTAACAAAAAAGAAACAGCGGTTTCCGGTTTCGATGTAGCAGTTTGGTAGGAAATACGTGTCCCGCGGAGCGTTTCCGCTAAGGATTGTATCGGGTATGAAGTCAAGACAATCCGGCATAGGCATGGGGTCCCAGACGCCGCCACTCTTATCCATGACGAACAGCGAGTCGAGCACGTATGGTTTCTCGCACTTAACGAAATACGATTTGAACTGTTCGAACGATTTTATGGTGTGGCTGTCAGCTCCCTCCGGCCTGCGGTGTTCTTTGGTTGTGCCGAGTGGCTTGTCGTTAATCTTTCCGTCGGGGCTTATGGTGTATTCGTGCGTGGTTACTGTATATATAAGGTCCTCTTTATATTGTTCCATCAGTTTCCCGTCGCCGTCCAAAGTGGCTTGCTCCACGCGGAACGTGAGCGGGTTGCCGGTAGGCGTAATGCGGGCAAAATAGGTGGTTCCGTATGAGCCGCCGCCCCAATGACAAATTGTTTTATGGTCTAATATCTCGCCTTTGGCGGAATAGACTACAAGCACATAGAAGCAAACTTCATACTCAACGAACAAGCGGTTGAACTTGTCGCCGTAATCATAGCACCATTTTCCCAGCAAGGCAACAGTAATGTCTCCATGTTTCATGCAACATCCTTTATACCAGGAGACACTGCTTATTGCCTTGTCTTCGTTCTGTGGCGGAATGAATCGGGCATACAGGCTGTCATTGATATGCGGGTTATGCACAAAAACCGACCCCTTGTAGAATGAAAACTCCATTCGGTTGCATTCCTTGAAGCCTTCCAAGAATGATTGGAACGTGGCTTCCTTTTGCGGCGTGGCACATGCTGCGGGCAGCAATAAAAGGAGCGGGAAAAGGAATTTTCGAAATGACATAATCTATCAATATTACAAAGACAAAATTAAGGATTTTAAAACAATTGGAACAGTTTTAAGGTATAAAAATCCCAAACAGCCGTAATTTTTATCTGTTGCCGGGCAAACGGCAGCGGTGGGAGCGGATTTAACAATTGGGATTAAGGATTTTAACAAACGCCGGAAGTGCCGCGGCATGCGGGTTTGGCGGGGGTGAAAATATGTGCCTTGAATTTTAAAATTACTCGGACAAATTTTGAATTATGTGCCTTGTATTTTTTCTTTTCTCCGAGGGGGGTGCAGGGGCGTGCTTTGAGGTTGTGGCGTTCCCCTGCGCGAGGTTACCGTTTCGTACATTAATGTACGGAAAGTGTTAACCCAAAACGGTCATCAGGTAATTAAGTATTAACGTCAAGTTTGGTCTCTTCGCCAACTTACGCACTTCTGCCGTCATCTGTCTTCCCGCCCGGCTTTGCCGTAGCCCGCTACGTCTTCGGCCGGGCGTAAAGCTATCTGCCAGGCATAAGCACGCAATTTGACGAAGCCTGACGACCGATTTTGGGTTAACGGCGTGGCGCGGGTTGCATTGCCGGCAGGACGGAGCGGCAGCTGTACCGCCGGCCGGGGAACGGGGACAAAGAAAATCCGCATGGCCGGCGCGGAGCCTTCCATGCGGACAGTATGTATGGCGCTTTAGGGGCGCGGGTGGGGCGTCAGAGGTTGAACGCCACTTTCAGTTCGTTCATAGCCTCGTCGGTCATGCCGTCGGGTACGAAGCCCATGGAGCGTGCCTGGAGATAGATTTGTGCGGATTTGGAGAGCACGTCTACCTGGTCGAACGCTTCGAGCGCGTCATTGCCTATGGCTACAACGCCGTGCTTTTCCCACAGCACCACGTCGTGTTCCTGGAGACCTTTGACGGTTTCTTCGGCCAGTTTGACGGACGAGGGCATTTGGTAGGGTATTATGCCGAGGCCTTTGGGGCAGAAGGCGCGCGTTTCGGGAATCATCGACCAGAGCAGGTGGGTGAGCACCCCGGGAACGAGGAATTCCTTGTTGTGCGACATTGCCACGATGTCGATGGGGTGGGTGTGGATAACGGCGCGGTAGGTGGAGCCTTTTGCCAGGAGGTCGTCGTGTATTGCGAGGTGCGAGGGCAGCTCGGATGTGGGTTTGACGGGGTTGTCGGCAATCATCTCGTAGGACGCGCAGTCGGGTAGTATGCGTATAACGGAGCCGTTGTCCATGGGGTTGCGGGCAAGGTCGCGCATGCGGCGGTTGGTGCCTTTGCAGAAGAAGAACGTGCCTTTCAGGTGGGGCAGCGTCATGCCTATTGGTGTGGCGGGCCCTATGGCGGGGACGGCGGAGAGATTGTTGGTGTCGACGAGTTCGGTGATGTTGACTGTGATGTTTCCGCCGTTGCGCTCGGCCCAGCCTTTTTGCCACAGGTAGCCGGCCACTTCGGCAGCCTTGAGTATCTCGGTCTTGGCCGAGGGGTATTGTTCAAGAAATGATTTCATTTTTTTGCGTTGTATGGTTAAAAAGTAAGGGACGGTACGTGCCCGTCCCTTTTTAATGTGTTTAAATCAGTTGCGGGAGGAACGAGGATATTATGAGTATCACTATTCCTGCGGTGAGCACGCCTATTGTGCGGGCAGAGCAGCCTTTCCATTCCTTCAGTATTATGCCCCATACGTTTGAGAATACCACGTTCAGGGCCATGAGTATGCAGAACGAGAAGGTTGTGAGCACGGGGCTGGCGGTCAGGAAGCCCTTGCCGAGGCTGAGGCCGAAGAACTGGCTGTACCACAGCGCGCCGGCCAGAAGGCAGAACATAAGGTTGTTGCCCCATACTGCGGTTTTGCCGTAATCGCACCACGTTTTGTTGCGCGTGTTCTGGTAGAAGCAGTATATGGCGTTCGTTACGAAGCCGCCCAGTGTGACGAGGAACGTGGCGGGGAGCGTCTTGAACATGTCGGACGATTCGGCAAACGACACGTTCTCGCCGAACGAGAGTCCTACGTTGAAACATCCGCTCATGAAGCCGGCCAGAAGGGCTATGACGATTCCTTTGGGGAAGTTGAAGTCCTTGACGGCGGCTTTCTTCTCTTCTTCGGAGAGCGACTGCGCCTTCATGTTCCCTGCTATGCCTATCACGGCTATGCCGGCAAGCGTAACGACGACGCCTATTATCACCGAGGCGGTGAGCTGGTCGAGGTATCCCATGCCGGGGTATATCACGTTGAGCATGACGGGGCCGAGTATCGTACCCAGGCCGGCGCATGTGCCTAAGGCAATCGACTGGCCGAGGGCCACGCCGAGGTAACGCATGGACAGGCCGAAGGTAAGGCCGCCTATGCCCCACAGCACGCCGAACAGCATGGTCATGCCGATATTAAAGGCGTTTTCCGAACTGAAAAGCTCCATGAGGCTGTGGCCTGCGGGCACGGCAAGCAGAGCGCCGAGCAGCGGAAGCACGAGCAAGGCAAACACGCCCTGAACTATCCAGTAGCTTTCCCAGCTCCAGTTTTTAATTTTATTGATAGGCACGTAGCAGCTCGACTGGCAGAACGCGCCTATCGCTATTATTATTAGTCCTATTACGATTTCCATCGTTTACGGGATTAGCGTTTTGAAGTAACTTCGGCTTCGTACTTCTCGATTTCGGGAATGAATTCTTCGCCCACGGGAACGTTGTTCTTGAGGCAGAAATAATCCCAAACTGCATTCCAAGGCATTGATTTTGCTTCTTCGAGCAGCGCGAGACGTTGGAACCAGCGGCCGGTGGATTCGTATTCCTGCAGTTTTGGCAGAGGTTCGAGCAGAGCCTGGAGCATGGATTTCTGTGCGGCGCGGCTGCCTATCACGTAAGCACCTATGCGGTTGATTGAAGCGTCGAAGTAGTCGAGCCCGTAGTGTACCCTCTTGAGCGCGCCGGCGCGTACTATTTCCTTGAACAGGTCGAGGGTGGTGTCGTCCATGATTGTAACGTGGTCGGAGTCCCAACGTATGGGGCGGCTTACGTGGAGCATCAGTTCGGGCACGTAGAGCAGCATTGCGGAAACCTTGTCGGCAGCGCTTTCGGTGGGGTGATAGTGTCCGGTGTCGATTGTGTAGATTTTGTTGTTCTGTGCGCAGTAGCCAACGCAGAACTCGAGCGAGCCGGAAGTGAAGCTCTCCAGGCCGATACCGAATGTCTTTGACTCGAGGCAGTCCTTCATGTTGTCGTACTTGACAGCGAAAATCTTGTCGAGCGAATCCTTGAACAGCGAGCGGTATTTGTAGCGGAACACGGTGATGTCCTTGCTTCCGTCGTGCAGCCAGATGTTCATGATACAGGGGTCGCCCTGCGCCTTGCCCATGGCTTCGGCAATTTCGCGGCAGCGCATGGTGTGTTCAATCCAGAAGTTGCGTATTCCTTCGTCGGGGTTCGAGAGTGTCAGGTCGCCCGATTTCGGGTGCGAGAACGATGTGCTGTTGAAGTCGAGCTTCATGTTGTGCTCCTTGCCCCAGTCTATCCAACTTTGGAAATAAGTAACGTCAACCTCGTTGCGGTCTACTATCTTGCCCTGGAAATCGCCGTATATTTCGTGCAGGTTCAGGCGGTGTGTGCCGGGAATGAGCGAGCAGGCCTTGAGTATGTCCTGGCGCAACTCGTCGATATTGCGTGCACGGCCGGGATAGTTTCCGGTTGTTTGTATTCCGCCGGTGAGAGGGCCGGCCTGTTTTTCGAAGCCCATGACGTCGTCTGCCTGCCAGCAGTGCAGCGACAGGTGGAAGTCCTGCATTTGTTTGATAACAGCATCTACATCTACGCCGATTGCAGCGTAACGTTCCTTTGCCACTTCGTAGGCTTTTGTGATTAGTTCTTCTTTCATGGTTTTGGGTGTTTTTATTGTTTTGGATTTGCTTAATTATTTCAGTATGAATTTATATGTTCCGGATTTAAGTTCGTAAACGGCTTTGCCGTCGTCGAAGGATTTGCTGTTAACGCCTTTCTTTCCTTTTTTGAGCTTCAGGTTGTCCATGCTGCTTACCGGCAGTGTGAACGTGGCCGTGGTGTTGGCGGGAATGGTGAATTCTATTTCCGTTCCTGAAGGCTTGATTTCCCACGCGCTCGCTATGTCGCCGTAAACCGAGCGGAAGCCGCCCTTGACGAAGCTGAACGTGTCGTCTATCTTGGGCTGCATTAGGATATGCTTGTAGCCCGGGCGGTTCTCGTCGCGTTGTATTCCGAGGTTGTGCGACATAATCCATTCTTCGATTGCGCCGTAGGCATAATGGTTGAACGAGTTCATGCTTACCTCGCCGAAGCCCTCTTTTATGGTGTAGGAGTTCCAGCGTTCCCACATGGTAGTGGCTCCCTGCTTTACAGGGAAGAGCCATGATGGGTATTCCGTCTGCGTGTAGAGCTTGTAGGCGATGTCGTTGTGCCCGAAATTTGAAAGCACGTTGCAGAGCAAAGGCGTTCCGAGGAAGCCTGTTTGCAAATGGTAGTTGCTGCGTTCGATAGCCTCGAGCAAATGCTTTACTGCCTTTTGCTGCAAATCTTCCGGCAGTTCGAGGAACGCCAGCGGCAGCAGGTAGGAAGTTTGCGTGTCCATGCGCGGCGTGCCTTCGTGGTTGCCCTCGATGGTGTAGCCCTCGCTGTCGAAGAAATAGTTGCAGAACGCGCGGCTTATGTTCCTGTAGAGTTTGTCGTAGTAAACGGCGTCGTCGGTTTTGCCGAGCGCTTTTGCCATTTCACGCATTAGTCTTGCGTCGTATCCGAAGTAAGCCGTGCTGAGCATTGAGATGTTCGTTGGCATGGGTGCGAGCCAGTCGCCCCAGTAGAAAGCGTCGGGGTAGATGTAGTCCTTGGCCTGGCTTTCGAGGAACTTCATGTAGTCTTTCATCGCACCGTAGTGGCGTTCCACGAACCCGAGGTCGCCGTATTGCTGGTACATCTCCCAGGGCACGGTGATTGTCACGTCCGACCAGCCGCAGCCGCGTTCAAAGCCGCTGCGCGGGGCACCTTCCTTGGTGCCGCCCAGGGACGGGTAGTAGCCGCCCACGTCGCCGTTCTCGCTCTTCTGGTCGCGCAGGGTGGAGAACCAGCGGTTGAAGAACGGTCCGGTCATCATGTTGTAGGTCGATGTGCGGCAGAACACGTTTGCGTCTCCCGTCCAGCCGAGGCGTTCGTCGCGTTGCGGGCAGTCGGTGGGCACGGCGAGGAAGTTGCCGCGCTGTCCCCAAACGATGTTGTTGAACAGTTGGTTGATGTCGGCGTTCGAGGTCTCGTACCGGCTTATTTGCTCGCCTACCGATTCGAGTACTATTCCCTCCACGTCTTCCAAGGGCAGCGGCTCGTCGAGCCCGTCAATAGACACATAGCGGTAGCCGTGCTGTGTGAACGGCGGCTCGAACGTCTCGCCTTCGGGCGCGCCGCGGAAAGTGTAGTAGTCGGTGGATATGGCCGAGCGGTAGTTATCCATGTACATCTGTCCCTTGTTGCGCTCGTAGTGCTCGCGAGTCAGCGGCGCGCGCGGGTTTTCGGGTACGGTCTCGGGATAGAGCATTTCGGCAAAGTGTATAGTTATGGTCTGCCCCTTGCGGCCTTTCATGTTCTTGAGGCGCGGCACGCCCGCGAAGTTTTGCCCCATGTCGTATATGAAGCGGTTTCCTATGCGGGTCATTTTCTTTGCCGTGAGCGTTATGTTGTTCTTTATCTCCGAGCCCACGTAGCCCTGTATCTCGGTGGAGGCCGGGGGCGGGGGAAGGATAGCCACCTTTTCCCATGCGGCGTCGTTGAAGCCGGGTTCTTTCCAGCCGTCCACTTCGCGCCTCGCGTCGTAGATAACTCCGTGGTAGAGGTTGTTCACGTAGAGCGGGCCGCCGTTGTACACCTTCCACGTGTTGTCGGTTACGAACGTCTCGTTAGTGCCGTCGGTGTATTCCACCTTTATCATGGCCAGGGCCGATGGCTTGTAGCCGTACTGGTCGCCCCACATCGCGCCGGCCCAGCCGAAGTCGTCGCAGAACCAGCCGTGCCCCAGCTCAATGCCCAAGGCGTTGTTGCCCTGGCGCAGCATTTGGGTAACGTCGTAGGTGTTGTACATTATGCGGTGGCGGAAGTCGGTCCAGCCCGGGTTGAGGTAACCGTCGCCCACGCGCTGCCCGTTTATGTAGAACCAGTAAGCGCCGCGCGCCGTGGCGTAAAGGCGGGCGCGTTTCACTTCCTTGCCCACGTTGACGTTCTTGCGCATTATGGGCGCGTTAACGTCGGAGCCCGGCATCCAGAGCACGGCTTTGTTGTCGCCTTTGGCGTTGTATGTCTTGGGGTCGCTGTTGAGCACAAGGTTGTCCCACTTGTAGTTGAGCAATTTTATGTTCGAGAACACTGCGTCGAACCCTTGCGGCTGGCGGTAGCCTATGCCGAACAGGCGCGCCTGCGGGCGGCCTATGCTGTCGCGCATACAGTTGATGCTCGTTTGGTTGCCCTGCGAAATGACGCGGCCGTCCAGGCTCACTTTAACGTCGTAGTTGCCGCCGCCGCGCACTTCAAGGCGTATGTGGTGTTTCTTCGTGGCGTCGGCCGGGGGAATGATGTTTGAAACGTTCAGGGTGTGCTGCACGGTTTCCTTATTATATAATGCGTTGCCGAGCATTACCTTTGCCGAGTCGCGCGTGTCGAGCATTACGAACACGTAGCAGTCTTCCTGCGGTGCGCCGAAGATGAACTTGGCCGGGCCGGGCTTGGCCGTCTCCACGTCGTACTCTATGGCGTAGTCGAAGCGGTAGGGCGAGAGCTGCATTTTGTTCGAAGCTATCCACATGGCGTTGCCCCACAGGCCGCCCATGAGTCCCGTCTCGAACCACGAGGCGGGCGATTCGTGCACCTTGCCGCGCTCGTCGGTAACGAGCACCTGCCAGTAGTAGCGCGTGCATGGCGCGAGCTCCGGGCCGTTGTATTTAATGCACACCGAGGTGGGTGAGTTCACCGTGCCGCTGTCGTAGGTGTATGTGCCGTTTTCGAGGTTCTCTTTCGAGGTGGCCGTGACTATGCGGTAGGCCGTTTGTGCGGCTCCGTAGCGGTCGCTCTGCATTTGCCAGCCGAACACGGGCTGCTTGACGTCAATGCCCATGGGGCGGTCCATGTATTCGGTGGTGAGGCGTGTGATTTCCTGCGCGCCGGCCGGCAGGAGGGTAAGAAATGCGGTTATCGCTAAAAACAGTTTGCGTAACATTGTTTTCTGTGGTATTGTTATGTGAGTGTCAAGGTGTGTTGTTTATTTCCTGGGCATGTAGGTGAGTGTGCCGGTGGTGCGTGCCACGGCGGCGCGCATTTCCCAGCGGTCCTTGTACAGCCCGGCGGCCTGTGCCTGTATCATGGCGTTGCCTATGGCTGTGGCTTCCGACGGGCCTGCCACTACGGGCATGCCTATGGTGTCGGCCGTAAGCTGGTTCATGGTCTTGTTCATCGAGCCGCCGCCTATGATGTGCAGTTTGTCGATACTGAAGGGCGCCATTTCCTGCAACGCTTCGATGACGCTCTTGTATTTTGCGGCCAGGCTGTGGTAAATGCACGAAACCAGCTGCGCGTCGTCGGCAGGGGCGGGAAGACCGTGTTCGCGGCAGTATGCCTTTATGGCCTCCACCATGTTGTCGGGGTTGGCAAAGCGCGGGTCGTCGGGGTCGACGGTAGAGGGGAAGTCCATTTCCTTGTGCGCCATTTCCTCGATTTGCGCGTATGTGTAGTTGCGTCCCTCGCGTGCCCAGCACTTGCGGCTTTGTTCGAGCAGCCACATGCCGGTGATGTTCTTGAGGAAACGCGTTGTGCCTTCTATGCCGCCCTCGTTGGTGTAGTTCTTGCTGCACGAATCGGCTGTGAGTATGGGCGCGGGCGTTTCAATTCCCATAAGACTCCATGTGCCGCTGCTCAGGTAGGCGAAGTTCTCGTCGGTGGCGGGCACTGCCGCAATGGCTGCCGCGGTGTCGTGGCCCGCAACGGCTATTACGGGCACGGGTTCCATGCCTATTTCTTCGGCTATGACGGGCAGCAGCATGCCGGCCTGTGTGCCGGGCTGCACTATTTCGGGCAGCAGGCTTTCCTCTATGCCGAGGCGGGCGAGCAGCTCGGTGTCCCACGTGCGGGTGGTGGCGTTGAGCATTTGCGATGTCGAGGCTACGGTGTATTCGGCATACATGCGGCCGGTGCAGAAGTACGACAGCAGGTCGGGGATGAACAGCATTTTCGAGGCCTCGAGGCACGGGGTGAAGCCCTCTTCCTTTGCGCGCAGCACCTGGAACAGGGAGTTGAAGTTGAGTATCTGAATGCCGGTACGGGCGTAGAGCACGTCGCGCGGCACGGTCTGGTACGTTTTTTCGGGCATTCCGGCGGTGTACTGGTCGCGGTAGGCGCGCGGCAGTCCCAGCAGAGTGCCGTCGCTGCCGATGTAACCGAAGTCGCAGCCCCATGTATCGATACCTATCGAGTCGAGGCTCACACCCATGTCGCGCACGGCGGCGAGGGCTTTCTTCAGGTGGTCGTAGATGGCGAATATGTCCCAGTAATATTTGCCGTGAATGTTCATTATGGCGTTGGGGAAACGGTAGATTTCTTTCATCTCGAAAGAGTCGCCGCTAACGGTGGCGAGCATTCCGCGCCCGCTTGTGGCGCCTACGTCGAATGCCAGGAAATTGAATGTTTTCATGTTGCTTTGGTATGTGCTTTATGTTAGTTGTAAGCCTCCCGGCGGGGGGAGGCGTTTCTACAGACTACAAATTTAATTTTTTTGGACTGAAAAACGGACAAACGCGGCGTTTATTTTTTACGCCTTCCGGGAGCGCGTCCGGCGGAAAGTTTTCCGGGCATAGGAGAAAGGAAAAAAAGCAAGGCACATAATTTAAAATATGTCCGAGGAATTTTAAAATACAAGGCACATATTTTTGCCCGCGTGGTGACGGGGCTTTGGCGGGTGGTAAACGGCACCCCGGAAAAACCGTCGGGTTTTCATTTCGCGGCACGAAAAAACGTGAAAAGTAATTCGGACAAATAAACCCAAACCGGTCATCTGTCTTCCAGCCCGGCTTCGCCGTTGCCTGTCGCGCCTTCGGTCATGCGTAAGGCGGCCTGCGTGGCATGGGCGGGTATCTGCCCTAAGTCTGGCGGCCGCTTAGGGATAAAGCAACCGGCCCCGACCTGAAAAGGTCGGAGCCGGCTTATCGTTTTGCGCACTGGGCGCTCAGGTTCCAAGTTGCGGGTTTTTAGAAATCGTTGCGGATTCCTGATACCTTGATGTACCCATAGGTGGTGTTCGCAGCCTTGACGTAGTAAACAATGCTGTCTACCTTTACGTTGTTGGCGTTGCGGGCCGCGTTGTGGAGCACTTTGCCGCCGATGATTGTGATAGCGTTGGCAGTGTATTCGTTTGCAGCGTTCTCAACCGAGAATGTGCGTTTGCCGTACTTCACGTTCACCTTAACCTTGTGGGAGTAGTCGTCGGTCGCGCCGAGGGCGAGCTCGCCGTTGTCGTCCACCCACATCTCGGTCGACTTGTTTGCGGCCGTGTTGTAGGTGAGCAGGTAGTTTGAGAACGAGCCGAGCTCTTCCCATTCCCAGTTGTCGATGTTGGCAACGTCGCCCTGGTTCTCGCAGGTGTATGCGGTTACAATCCAGTCGCCGCACATCTTCTTGACTGCGGTGCCGCCGGGATTGGTATCGGTGTCGCTGGGGTCGCTGTCGCAAGAGGTCATTACCCCGAACACGAGTGCCAATGCCAATAATGAAATGTATTTCTTCATGATCTTAATTCTTATTCAGGGTTTTACTTCGATAATGTCATTTTGAGGTAGTAGTTGAGCTCTACGTTGAGTACGACTTTGCCTGTGGTTGGGTCGTAAACACCGTCACCCCTTTCGAGCACGTCACCCCAGGGCGTCGAAGCCGAAATGCCGGTAATGGTATTGTCGGCATTGAGCTGGAAGTAACCCGTAGCGCAGTATGCACTGCCGTAACCAACGGTCTTGTCGTAAAGGCCGCCCCACCAGTCGCTGATGGAGTAGAGGCCCTGTGCGAGCTGGGTGAGGGTTACTGTGTTGCCCTTGATGACGTATCTGGTAAAGAAGTCGCTTTGGTCGGGGTACAAGTCTTCACCCTTTTCAACAGTGTAAGTACCGGTGATGTCGGTAGTAATGGCCGGGTCGTAAACGAGCACTGTGCGTGTTACTTCGGCTGCGAAGCCGTCTACGTTCTTGGCCGAGTAGGTAACGTTGTATATACCCACCTTGTCGGGGTCTACCTGGTCGCCGCTTACTACCACCTTGCTGGTAACGTCCTCGGTTCCCTCTGTTGCGGTGTAGCCCGGGTCGGTGTATTCAGAGCCTACGGGAACGAGGGTCTGGTTGCCACCGGTGAGTTCAATGGTGACGTATTTGGTTACTTTTGCATCGTCGCTGCCGTCGTAGTCGCACGAGGTGAGGCCTACGAAAGCCAGCGCGGCGATGAGCAAATTTATCTTCTTCATGTTTATATTCATTGTTTAAGTGTGTGAATATTACTTATCCCAGAATACAGGTGTAGTAGTGATGTCCGGCTGCTTGGGAGCGTTTTCGTTGATGTTGGTGCTGCTGAAGCAGTAGGGCAGGCGCAACGGGGCTTTCTTTGTGCCGAGCATGTTGCGCATGGGGTAGATAAGGTCGCCGGCGGTGTACTGCGTCGGGTCGGCCTCATACTCTGAGCCGGTGAGCTTGAACGAAGGGGTGTTGGTGCGGCGCATTTCCGACCAAGCCTCCATGTGATCCATGTAGAGCAGGGCAACCCACTTCTGCATGTAAATCAGCTTGAGCTTGTCGTCGTTGCTTGCAGCGCTTGCCCACGATGTGCGGCTGCCTGCGAGGAACTGGTCGGCACCGCTTATGGAGCGTGCGTCGAAGTCGGCGCGAACGCCTGCCTCGTAAGCCGACTGTGCGCTCGAGAGGTCGCTGAAGTACTTGATGTAGCACTCAGCCAGAAGGAACTGCAGCTCAGCCTGGGTAAAGAACATCACGGGCTTGGTTGCGTAGTAGTTGAGCGCGCTGTAGTAGCCTATGTCGTTCATGCCCGTGTAGCCCGGCTGCTGGTGGCTGCCCGGAATGCGGCCTGCATACTGGCCTGCGTTGTCGCCCACGGTTGCGGTTACGAACGTGTAGGCAATACGCGGGTCGTTGGTCAGGGTCATGTAGCTTACTATCGGGAGCGAAGCAACGTGGTTCTGCGCAAGGTTGATGTAGTTTGCCGAATACCACGGGTTGCGCTTGTTGGCCTCGTCGCTGTATGCGTCGAAAGCTATGTCGCCGGTAAAGAAGTTGCCTTCGCTGACAAGGGTCTTGAGCTTTGCGGTATAGTTGGCAGCGTCGATGTTGCCCGAAATCATGCGCAGGTACATGCGCAGGCGCAGTGCGTTGGCAAAGCCTTTCCACTGGTCGAGGTCCTTGTTGAGCAACAGGTCGTTGGTCTCCATGAGGTCCTCGGGGTTGAGGGCTGCCTCGGCGTCGTCCATTTCCTTGAGTACACCGGCGTAAACGTCCTCGCCGTTGTCGTAGTGGGGCTTGCTTATGCCGGAGCCTTTGAGGGCTTCGCTGTAAGGCGTCTCGCCCGTGGCGTCAACGAGCATTTGGAGCGTGTAGGCGCGGAGCACCGTGGCTGCAAACAGGTCGGCCGTGTTGGATGTCTTGCCCTTAATCTCCTCGATGTCCTGCAGCGCGTTGGCGTAAGCCATGGCGTAGCTGCGGTCGACGAGCTGGCTGCTCGGCTGGATGTTGTACCAAATGATGTCGTTGTACTGGTTTGCTATGGTTGCTTGCTCGAAGTATTGTGTCAGGAATCCTGCAATGTTGTACAACCCGTCGCCAGTGATTGTAGCCACACAGTTCTCAACCGACGGCATGATAAGGTTTGCCGTTACGTTGCCGCCGCTGGGGTTGTTGGGGCTTTCGTTGATGTCTAAGTCTCCGCAGCTGGAAAAGAGAAGCGCGGCTGCGGAAGCCATTAAAAATATTTTCTTCATGCTGTAAATTCCTTTTTAGAATTTAAGATTTAAATTGAAGCCGTATGTACGTGTCGAGGGGTTTACGGTGAACTCGCCGAACTGGCCTTCGAGGTCGTTGCCGAGGGTAGAAGATTCGGGGTCTACGAACGTGTTGTCGTCGGGAGTCCAGGTAATGAGGTTGCGGCCGAACACAGATACAGAAATGTCGGTGAACGGGGTCTTTGCAAGCCACTTCTTGGGCAGCTGCCATGTGATTACCACGTTGCGGAGTTTTACGTAGTCCTTGCTGATAAGGTCGCTTCCGTCGCGGTCGTACTGGTCTGCCCAGTAGGTCTGGATGTTCTCGTAGGTAAGCGGCGTGGTGTTCTCAACGTAGGAAACTGCGCCCGTGGTCGGGTCGGTTACCTTGTTTACTGAGTTGGGAACGATGAACGTGTTACGGTCGTTGTAGATGGTTTGTTTTGCAATACCGGTAAAGTAGGTTACGCCTTTGGTGTTGCAGAACATCTTGCCGCCCTTGCGGATGTCGAGGTCAGCTGTGAGGCTGAGGCCTTTCCAGCGCAGGGTTGAGGAGATACCCATGGAGTACTTGCGGTTCATGTCGCCGCAGTATTCGAGTGTGGAGTTCTGTACGGGGAGGCCCGTGCCTGCGTCAACTACCACGCGTCCCTGCGGGTCTTTCTCGAAGGTCTGAGCCTTGAATGTGCCGAGGGGCTTGCCTTTTACGGCGTACATCGAGGTACCGCCCGAGAGGCCGAAGATAACCACTTCGTTGCCCACTTCGCTGGGCAGGTCGACTACCTTGCTGGAGTTATGCGAAATGTTCCAAGCCAAATCCCACTGCCAGTCCTTGGTCTTGATAGGAGTACCGGTGAGGAGGAATTCAACACCCTTGTTGCTTATCTCGCCGAGGTTGACGCTGCGCGAGGAGTAGCCGGTTGCGTAGTCCATGTCCATTGAGATAATCTGGTTCTTGGTGCTGCGGTTGTAGTAAGCAAAGTCGAATGCCAAGCGGTTGCGGAAGAACGCCATGTTCAAGCCGAGTTCCCATTCGGTTGTCATCTCGGGCTTGAGGTTGTTGTTGCCCATGGAGTTGCTTGCGGTGAAGGCGTTTACGCCGCCGAGCGGGAATTTAACCTCGCCCCAGCCCGAAGCGTCGGAGGTGGCCTGTGTGAAAGTAGTACCCGTCATGTAGGGCGAAGCGTCGTTACCGGTCTTACCCCAAGCCACGCGGAACTTACCGAACGAGATGTACTTGCGGATGTCCTTGTTTAAAAGCTCGGTGAATATGAAGCTACCGGTTATGCCCGGGTAGAAGTAACTGTTGTTCTTCTTGGGCAGTGTTGACGACCAGTCGTTGCGCGCCGTTACGGTGAGGTAAACCATGTCTTTCCACGAACCTTCAACCTGGCCGTAGAGGCCCATGAGGCGGCGGTGCTGGCGGTTAGCGCGAATCGAGGGTGTTTCGCCCGAGTTTGAAACGTTGAACCATGTGGGCAGGTCGAGGTTGGTAATCATCTCCTGGTTCCACTCGTATTTGCGTTCGTTGGTGTTGAAACCTACTATAGCGTTTACGTTGAAGTCCTCGATAGGCTTGCTGAAGTTAACCATTACGTCCTGGTTTACTTCGCGGCGGCGTATGTCGCGTGTGAAGTAGGAACCGTAGTTCGTACCGATTTCCTGGTTGGCGGTCCAGTTGGGAGTGCCGGGGAAGAGGGCGCTCATGTTGGGCACACCACGGGTGATTTTACCGCCGGTGTGGGCGAGGCCTACGC
>URSZ01000005.1 GCA_900550635.1 uncultured Prevotella sp.
ATAACCGATAAATTAATATATTTGCATTACTAAGAGGTCTGAAGACTTGCCTCGGACACACTAAATGAAACACTACCCGTTAAAAAATGTCACTGCGGACGCGTAGGATATTCCCGGACGCAGACAAATTTCGCCGCCGGAAGAAATGCCCGCTCCACCACGCGCTTTCTTTATGCCGTTCCCGCCGTTTTACGCCGCGCGCTGCCGCCGGGTGCAAAAAAACACCCGCGCCGCATGGGAGCGGCACGGGTGTAATGTGTTATACAGTGTCAGGACTGTTTACTTTACGAGGACTTTCTTCTTTCCTACGATGTAAATGCCCTTCGCGAGGTTCCTGGTTGCTTCGGCAGCCTTGACGTTGCGTTTGATGAGCACGCCGTCGATTGTGTAGACATCAACAATCTCGTTTTCAGTCTCAACGATTTCAACGTTCTTGATGTCGTTGATTATGCCGTTGATTGTGATGGTCTTGTCAATCGAACCGCCGAGGTCCTCAACCTTCGTTACGTCGATGTAACCGCCACGGCCGGCAATTGAGTAACCGGCGTCGGTAGCAACGTTGAGCACCGAATTCAGGAAGTACAGGCTTGCCTGGCCCTTGATTGTCAATCCCTGGAGAGTACCTACAAGGCCGTTGTAATCAACTGCCGATGTGTCAACAATTGCATTGGCCTCTGCGGGCGGAAGCATGAACATGAGCGGCTGCTGGCCGTTTGCGTCGGGCTCTGCCAAAGTTTCGATAACGAACGGTTCGCCTGCCTCGAACTCATCCTTAGCGGTGAGCGTAAGGGTGTACGACGGTTCGTCGCCTTCAGCAGCTTCGTTCTCTATCACGCTGTTGACTGCGTAGGTAGCTACCTCAGGATTGAGGTTGCTAATCATATTGTCGCCCGTGAGGTCGAACGGCAGTGTTATAATGCTCGTCGACTGTGCCGGGAACCAGTTGATCATAACTTCTTCGATTCCTTCTTCTGCAAGGCTTTCGAACTTCCACGACTGCTGGTCACCGCCGTTAGCCGGGTAGTTGCAAATAACCTTGTCGGTACCGTCGGCCTTGATACGGTCGAACGGGTCTTCAACGCCTTCCTGCTGCAATGCGAAGCAGTCGTTGCCATAGAAGTAGATGTGGTAAGGAGTAGGCTCGCTTTCCATTACCGGGCTGTTGGCCGTTCCCCTTCCATTGTATTTACCCCAGTACTGGCCCGTTCCGAGGCTCTGGATAGCGTACGTCTGCTCCCAAGGCTTGATTTCTTCGCCTTCTGCAACGGGTTCGTTGCTTTCAACCGGTACGAGACGCCAGATAGCGTAAACATCCGACCATTCACCGCCTTCAGGATAGCCGCCGATACTGAGCTTGGAGCCTGTAGATGTGCTGCCAAGGAAGATGGGCTGGTTGATAGCGTACTGATAACTTTCGCTCGTTACACCACTCCTTATTATATACCATTCGTAAGGTTTCGGCAGTATAACGTGGCTCATGAACTCTTCGTAGCCGTTCTCAATCTTTTCGGTTGCATTGTTCACCTGCTCTTTGGTAGGCTTCTTCTTGTCGATAGAGAAGCGTGCCTCGTCGAGCAATGCGTCGAAGGTTTCTACAGCGCTGTAGTCGTCAACGTTTCCGGGCAGGTCACCTTCATTGATTTCGCGCGCGAGGATTTCCTTGTAGTCGTTGTAGAGTTTGACAACGTCGGTCGTGTCTACGTATGCTTCCTGGAGCTTCTTGACAGCTGCCGTAAGCTCTTCAACAGGCTCTTCGGAGTTGATGTCGCTTGCAGTGTAGTTTGCATACTTGTCGAGTACTTCCCTCAACTCGTTGGCAGCAACACGTACCTCTTCGATGTAGTTGTACTGTATGCTTTCGGGGTCGAGGCCGGTGTAAACCTGGAACTCGGAGCAGTTCCACGTGATACCCGTGATGTCAGGATTAGCGAAGTTGCGCGTATCGGCAATCGTAGCGTCATCGTTCGGGTTGTTTGCAAGGCAGGTGTTCTTGATAACGAAGCGGATGTACTTGTAATCACCGCCGAGCTCGATAGTGGGCGAGGTGTAAGGTATCTCCGTGGTCATACCGGTGGGGAATCCTTCGGTAAGTTCGGTTATTTGAGTCCACTGCGGGGTGTTGGAGTCGCGCGGGTCGGCAAACAACTCGGGATCATTGGTTGCGTAAATAATAATGTCGCTGGGGTTGTCGTGCCAGTTAGCGTCGGGACGGCTGTAGAACTCGAAGAAGAACGACGATACGGGCTCTGCAAGCGCTACGTTCAGGTTGTGGTAACCTGTACCGATAGAGTTCGGGTAAGTAGTGTTGATAGTATCAGTCCATTCCTGAACCGTAAGGTCTTCCTTAGCCATTGCAGTGTTCCAGACTGAGTGGAATACAGAGCTTGTGTTGCCATCGATAAGGTTGGGCAGCTGGCTCGTAGCTTCCTGGTCGCTGTTGGTGTTCATCTGCGAAACGTCGCGTATCTGAGGAACGCGCGCACCGGTTGAAGTGCTGTAAAGGTTCTCGCCCGTGTCGAGGAGTTCCTTCAGCTTGTTGAACTGTGCGTTGCGGTCTACGTAGGTAGAGTCGACAAGGCGGTAAGCGGTCTGCAGGGCTGCGATGTCGGCTTCGGTTACTGTGCCGGCGGCAAGTTTCTCCTGTGCGGCAGTCATAGCCTCTTCGAGGGCGTCGCAAGCCTCTTTCATGCCCGGAACGGTGTAGTACTGCGACTTCTCTGTGGGCACGGGGTCGTAAATCTGGAATTCGCTCAAGTTGAACGTAACGCCGGTGGCCGACGGTGAGGTGAATGCTCCATAGCGGCCGCCGCCTTCAACTGTGTTCACCGTGCTCTTAACAACGAAGCGCAGGTACTTGTACTCGCCGCCGAGGTCGATTATCGGTGAGGAGTAATAGCCCAATGCCACCCTTGCCGGGAAGTTGTACTCATCGTCGGTCATGTCCAGAATCTGCGTCCACGAAGCCGAGTCGGCAGCCGCCGTGCTTGCGCCGAGGGCGTCGTCGTTGGTGGCGTAGATGGTGATATGGTTGGGCGTGTCGCACCATGAAGCGTCGTTACGCCCGGTGAATTCGAAGCGTATCTGCGAGATGGGCTCGTTGAGCGTGAACTGCAGGTTGTGCCAGCCGTAGCTCGTGCCGAGTTCGGTAGGACTCTTGAAAGCGTCGCTCCACATAGAGTGGAATATCGTACCGGTATTGTTGTCGATTAGGTTGGCGTATGCCGAGCCGTCGCCGGCGCTTTGTGCGTTGGAGCTTATCTGGTCGGCGCTGGTGATGAGCTTGGTGTATTCGTTGGCTTTGTTACGCGACATGTTTGCGCTGTCCAAGGCAAGGTTCATGACTGAAGCCAGGAGCGTCTGCGGGCCTTCGGCAACGAGCTTGTCGATAAGTTCCTGGTCGGTCACGCGGCGCATGTACCACTCGGAGCACGAGTTGCCGGTGCCGTCATACGTTACTATGCGTCCTGCTGTGCCCGCACCGCTATTGTGGTCTTCGGTATGGTAAGGCACGTCGTTCTTCACATTATATATATGGAACTGCCCGGGGAACATGTGCATCCACTCGAAGCACTGGTCGGTCTGGTGCGTAGCTGTCATGGGCACGCGTTGCGACGTGCCCGCGATGGTGCCGATATATTCGCCTGAAGCGACGTTCTTTATGGAATAGCGTCCGCTGTCGAGCTTCTCCACGTACCACAGCTGCATTGCGCTGAGCGAGTCGCTCTTTGTCCAGGCGAGTTCCTTCTGCGGGTTGACGTACATCGACATGGTGGTGTTCTGCCTGTTCATATATTCTGGATAGGCATTCACGAAGTTGTAATAGCCCGTCTCAACCTGGTTGATACCCGTTGTCATAAAGTCGGTAACGGCCGCACGCAAGCGGTTGATGTAATCGGTGTATTCTTCGTCGGTCAGGCTCAAGAACAAAGCATCCAAAGCCTCCTCATACAGGCGGTATGTGCTGGCATATTTGGTGCTGTCCACATATCCCGGGTCCGTACCTATCTCAAACTGGTAGCTCGTCCATACGTTCTGCACGCTGTCCACGAGGCTTTGGAGTATGTCTCCGGGGTCGGTGGACTCGCGCGGCACATAGATCTGGAACTCGCTCAGGTTGAACGAAACGCCCGTTATATCGGGCACTGCGAACATGCGGGTGTCCACCTTGTTTTGGTGCGTCGTACCTTTTACCACGAAGCGAATGTACTGGTATGCTTCGGGCATTGTTATTACCGGCGACTGCCAAGCCTCGTCGATTACTAGCACGTCCTCGGGGAAGTCAGTGTTCTCCGGGGTAAGCTCGGTAATCTTATCCCACTGGTCCTGGTTGGAGTTTACGGGCGAAGCCCATAGCCCCGGGTCGTTGGTGGCGAAAATCTCGATGTGGTTGGGGTTGTCGTGCCAGTCGGAGTTACGCCCCTTGTACTCGAAGCGGAACGAGCTTGCCGGCTCGCTGAGCTGCACTTGCAGGAAATGGTAGCCCGGGTCGGAGTTTATACCGCCCGAAAGAGTAGCCAGTTTTGCCACCCACGAGTCCACGGTAGTGGTAGTCAAAGCCATGTCCGTGTCCCAGATGGAGTGGAAAATCGTATTCACGTCATTGTCTATCAGGTTGGCGTAGTCCGACCCGTCGGCCGTTGCGTTACTGTTAGAGATAATCTGCGAGGCATCGCCCAGCTGGGGTTCCCAGATGACGTAAGCGTCTCGCGTCAACTTTTTCTGCGGCCCGGTGTCGGCATGCAGCGGACACAGCCACGCCCCTATTGCCATCAGGCAAAGGAGCATCATCAGTTTTCGTTTTTTCATAAAATACTTTTTTTAAATGGGTTTTTATGGTTTTATTATCGGTTAGCGAATGGATACAAAGGGCCACATGGTTTTCATGTACTCGATTGTAGAATTCAGGTCTTTTACAAAAGAATGGATTTTTTTAGATACTCGCAACAAACAGGCTAAAAAATTTTCATTGTATTAAGATTTTTTAACAGGGGGAGGTAAGATAAAATTCCATTCACAATAAAAAAGGGCGCACCAACCATAACAACGCAGGGTGTTAAAACAAGCTAATCACGAAGCGTTAAACCCAAAACGGCCATTAGGGAATTAAGTAGCAACGTCGAGTGGGTCCTTTGGCCAACCTGCGCACTTATGCCGCCACCAGCCTTCCCGCCCGGCTTAGCCGTAGCCCGCTACGTCTTCAGACGGGCGCATAGCTATCCGCCGGGCATAAGCACGCAATTTGACAAAGCCAAACGACCAAATTGGGTTGAAAAAGCCGCCTTAAAAGTGTGTTTTTCGGAGCGGGTTTTCAGGGGCTGAAAAATATGTGCCTTGAATTTTAAAAAAGGTCCGACCTATTTTAAAATATGTGCCTTGTATTTTTCATTTGCTCAGAGAGGGGTATAACTCCCTGAAAACGAGTACCCGTTTCGCGCAGACAAAAAGCGACATCTTCCCCGCCCCGCCGGCACGCAAAAGGCATGTTCCCCCGTAAGTACCGGCGTAAACGAAAACCGGCGCACGCCTTTCACAAGGTGTACGCCGGCTCTCATGTCAACAGTAATATCACTACCGCGTCACGCGCGGGAGTTATTCGTATTTGAGCCATACGGCCATTTTGCCTGCCTCGCGGTTGTCCCACGCATAATACGGTATGAGGTTCAGGCTTTGCGAAGCGCCGTTCCCGGCCGTGGCGGTTATGAGGCCGGCTCCTCCGAGTTTCTCCTGGTTGAAGGCGAACGAGAACTTGGTGTCCGGGGTCAGCGTAGCGTTGTCCACGTCTACCGTATTGTCTACCTGCTCCATGCAGTAAACGAGCGGGCCGCGCTCTACGGCGCGCTTGCCGATATTTTCCTTCACCCTCGGGTCGGCAGCGGTTACGCGCGTCTCCATGGGCAGTGTTAGCGTTATGCGGTCGCCGGCCTTCCATTTGCGGCTTATCACAGCGTAGCCCTTGTCGGCCTTGGCTTTTTTCTTATTGCCGTTAACGGCTATGGTGTATTCGCCTGCCCACTGCGGTATGCGTATGCGTAGCTGTTTCATGGGCAGCTTGGTGTTCAGCGTTATTTCCACCTGTCCGTCCCAGGGGTATTTGGTGCTTTGCGACACGTTGATGTGGGTGCCGTTGCCGGCGGGTATGTCGGCATTGCCCGAGATGAAGAGGTTTACCCACAATGCGTCGTCGGAAAGGGCATATATATAATTGCCTATCGAGGGGAGGAAGCGCGAAATCTGGCTCGGGCAGCATGCGCAGCCAAACCACTCCTGCCTGTGGTGGCCGCCTTTGGAGTAAAGCGGGTTGACGTAGAAGAACCTGTCGCCCGAGAGGGATATTCCGGCCAATGCTCCGTTGTACATGGCGCGCTCGAGCACGTCGACGTACTTGGCGTCGCCCGTCATGAGGTTGAGTCGCCAGTTCCAAAGCACCATACCCACCGAGGCGCACGTTTCGCAGTATGCCTGCTCGTTGGGCAGATCGTAATCGGTGGTGAAGCCTTCGTTATCGCCCGATGAGCCTATGCCGCCCGTGATGTACATGTTGCGGTGAACAACATCTTCCCAAAGGCTGTCGAGGGCATTGGTGTAGGCCTTGTTGCCGGTGAGGGCCGCAACGTCGGCCATGCCGCAGAACAGGTACATGGCCCTAACGGAGTGGCCGCCAATGCTGAACAGCTCGGTTACGGGCACTTCGTCCTGGTCGTATGCCAGGTTGTTGAACAGGTCGTTTTTGTACACTCCGTGCCCGTGGCCGCGCTCGTCGATGAGCCAGTTGGCGAATTCGAGGTATTTTTCCTGCTTTGTTTCGTCGTATAGTTTGACAAGGGCGAGTTCTATCTCCTCATGCCCGGGCACCCAGTGGCGTTTGCCCGGACCGAAGGTGTTCATCATGTGGTCGGCAAAGCGTATGGCCGTGTCGAGGAACTTGCGTTTGCCCGTGGCATTCTTGTATGCCACGGCGGCCTCAATCATGTGGCCGGCGCAATACATTTCGTGCATGTTCATGTCGGTCCAGCGGTTTTCCATGCCCGAAAGGGTGTAGAAAGTATTGAGGTATCCGTCGGGTTGCTGCGCGGCGCATATCTTGTCTATCCACTCGTCGGCCTTGCGCTCGAGCGCCGGGTCGCGGTGGTTGGTAAGCGCGTAGGCCATGCCTTCGATAGCCTTGTACACGTCGCTGTCGTCGAAGAAAATGCCCGAATGCTTGCCGGTGCCCTTCGAGGCGTTCACAAAGTTCTGTATGCGTCCGGTTTTGTTTTCAATCTGGTCGATACAAACCGGCAGCGTGGCCGACATGTGCTTGTCGAGGCGCGGAGTCCAGAAAGCGTCGTGTATCTTTACGTGCGAGAAGTTCACAGGGTTCATGCGGCGCATGTGGTCGCCTTGGGCGTAAGAGCCCGACGCAACCGAGAGCAGCACGGAGAATAATGCTATTTTTGTTTTCATAAACTTATAATGCTGATTTTGGCACAAAATAAATAAAAAAAAGTTTGAATAACACCGGGAAATTAAAAAAAATATGGCCGGTTGCAACGCTTTTCAGCAAGGGAACACATATTATATAATGGTACGGCAAGGACGCCGGGCTTACAAACAAAAGGGGGTTACTGCCTGCGCCGGCGCTTGCCGCCGGGCCGCGCTCTTTTTGTCTGCATGAAAAAAGCCGGTTTTCAGGGCGGGAAAAATATGTCGGACATAATTCAAAATATGTCTGACATATTTCGAAATATGTGCCTTGTATTTTTTATTTGCTCAGAAGGGGGTATAACCACGTGAAAATGAGTTTTCATTTTTCCGCACCGGGAAACACCTTTTTAAGGCCCGTGTTCCGCTGTCGCGGATGACTGTATTGCAGTTCCTGCTTTCACGCTTGCGGCCGTGGGTGCGACGCGCAAGGTTTCAGAGCACCTCGCCTACGGCTATGTCGTGGGTTTCGGCCGGTATGGCGTCGAGTTTCTGGAAATCGAAGCACACGCCGATTGTGGGGACACCCGCCCGGCCGAGCCTTGCAAGCAGGCGGTCGTAGTAGCCGCGCCCCCGCCCGAGGCGGTTGCCGTGCCGGTCGAAAGCCACTCCCGGAATAACGGCAAGGTCTATGCTGCCGTAATCGGTGAACGCTGCGCCGGCCGGTTCGTCAATATTGAACGCCCCGCGCCGCATGTTGCTGCTGCCGGTATAAACGCGCAGCTCGAGTTCGCTGTCGCTCACCACTACGGGCAGGAGTATGCGTTTATACCCCTCCCAACGACGGATAAAGGTATGTGTGTCCACCTCGTCGGGCAGGGAGCTGTAGAGCAAAACGGTATGTGCCGCCCGGAAAAGCGCGTGGCTTTCCAGACGGCACATTACAGGTATTGACATCTCACGCAATGTTCCTTCGGGGAACGAGCGCTTTTGAGCGGAGATGGTTTTGCGCAGTTCTTTTTTTGTCGGCATTGCCTTTTTTGGTATCCTTTTCGGGAGCTTTGGGGAAAGCCTTGCCCTCGTTCATTATCTTTATGGCCTGCTCAACGCACGGGTCATCGGCATTGAGGAAACGGTTGAGCGCATCGCGCCCCATGAGGTCGTCGATTATGTAACCCATAAGGTAATGCTCGAGCAGGCGCTGCGATTTCCTTATCAGTATATTCCTGCGCTGCAGGCCGTTCTTGTCAGCATAGGTTGCGAACTTGTCGACGAGCTTCTGCTTCTTGAGGAAAGCCACAGCCTCCTGCCAGCTGCCGAACGACGAGAGTTTTTCGCGGTTGGCGTTGGTGTAGATATAGGCATATTTGAATATAAGCCCGTTCATCACGGCTTCCTTGAAGTAGGATGTCATGTTTTCGCTTTTTTCGGGCACGAAGACATCGGGCGTTATACCGCCCTCGCCGTAAACAACGCGCCCCAAGCGGGTGAAGTACTTCTTTCCGCTTTCCTTTATGCTGTCTTTTGACTCAAGCTCGCCGCTGTTTATGCGGTTGAGTATGTCCATGTCGTACTCTTCCTGCTTGCCGGGAACGTAAGGTTTCTGCACGCACCGGCCCGAGGGCATGTAATACCTTGCTATGGTGAGCCGCAGCATGCTGCCGTCGCGGAACTCGATGGATTCCTGCACAAGGCCTTTTCCGAACGTGCGCCGGCCTACTATGGTGGCACGGTCGTTGTCCTGCATTGCGCCGGCGAATATCTCGCTGGCCGAAGCGCTTTCCTCGTTAACGAGCACAACGAGCGGGGTGTTCTGGTGTGAGCCGCGCCCGTCGCTAACAAAGTCTTCGCGCGGAGAATGCCGCCCCTGCATGTAGAATGCCAGGCGGTTCTTGGGGAGGAACTCATAAGCCATCTGTATGGCCGGCTGGATGAAGCCACCGTGGTTATTGCGCAGGTCGACTACGAGGCGCGTGGCCCCCTCCTGCCCTAACTTGGCCATTGCCACAAGGAACTCAGGATAGGTAGCGTCGGCAAACTGGTCGACTTTTATGTAGCCGGTCTTGTCGTCGAGCATATAGGCCGTCTCGATGCTTTTTATGGGAATGTCGTCGCGGCGAATCGTAAAATCCAACGGCTTGGAAGCCCCGGGACGAACAACGCTTATCGTGACTTTAGAGCCCTTAGGGCCTTTGAGACGCTTCATGGCCTCGTCGTTCGTTACCTTTTTGCCGACGAACGGCTTTCCGTCTATTGCCACAATGCAGTCGCCAGCCTCAACGCCCGCGGCCTTCGAAGGACCGCCGTTTATGGCCGTGATTATGCGTATCGTGTCGTCGATTATGGTGAACTGTATTCCTATTCCCGAAAAGCTCCCTTTAAGATCCTGCATCGAGGCTTCAACATCCTTTGCCCCGGTGTAGGTGGAGTGCGGGTCGAGCTCGCCGAGGATTTTGGGCAACGACTTTTCAACAAGGTCCGACATGTTTACCTTGTCGACGTACTGCGCGTCGATTATGTGCAACAGGTCGTTGAGCTTGTTGCTCGATGTATTTATTATGCTGAGTCGGTTTCCGGCAAAATGGTTTGCGTAAAAGCTGCCGATTGCTATTCCGGCAACTATGCTGCACGCAATAATCAAAGGTACGAAGCGCGAAGAGCGATTAGGGTTCATTCTGGAAATTGAATCTTTTATGTTTTTCCCGGCCGTGCAAACAAACACCGGCCGGGAAGTTCTTTCAGTTGTCTTGTTCGACGGGAATGTATTTCACTTCTATTCCGGCACGCCGCAAGAGGTTTATGCCGTCTTCTATGCGGTATTCTTCGCTATAGATAACCCGGCTAATGCCTGCCTGTATTATCAGTTTTGCACATTCTATGCATGGCGCAGCCGTTACGTAAAGCGTGGCTCCGTCGCTGTTGTTGCTGGAGCGCGCTATCTTGGTAATGGCATTTGCCTCTGCGTGCAGAACGTATGGCTTGGTGACATTGTTTTCGTCCTCGCAAACGTTCTCGAAACCCGACGGGGTGCCGTTGTAGCCGTCGCTTATTATCATTTTGTCCTTTACTATGAGCGCGCCTACCTGCCTGCGTTTGCAGTATGAGTTCTCTGCCCAGATACGCGCCATTTTCAGGTAGCGCACATCGAGTTCATGCTGTTTCTTTTCCGCAGGTGTCATGCAAGTGTTATTTTATGCGTTTCACAGTATCGGGAAGAGCGTTACGCATTACTGCCTTTTTTGAATTCCGTCGCGTTCAAGCATTGCGTCTATCGAAGGTTCCTTGCCGCGGAACTGTTTGTACAGCTCCATTGGCGGTTCGGTATTGCCTTTCGAAAGGATACAGTTGCGGAAGCGCTCTGCCGTTTCTTTCGAGAACGTACCGTGTTCCTTGAATTCGCCGAATGCGTCGGCTTCCAGCAGTTCCGCCCACTTGTAGCTGTAATATCCTGCAGCGTATCCGCCCGACATTATGTGCCCGAACTGAACTGTCATGCACGTGTTTTCCACTTCGGGAAGAAGCTGTGCGGGCTGCATGGCCTTATGCTCGAATTCTTCTATATTACCGCCGAGCGGTTCTTCGAGCGTATAGTACGCCATATCGAGCAGGCCGTAGGAAACCTGCCGCATTGTGCTGTAGGCTACGTTGAAATTGCGGCTGCGCACAATCTTGTCGATAAGTTCTTCGGGCAGAGGTTCTCCCGTCTGGTAGTGTTGTGCAAATGTACTCAAGAATTTTTTCTCTACGGCAAAGTTTTCCATAATTTGTGAGGGCAGTTCCACAAAATCCCACAAAACGTTTGTGCCGCTCAGCGAGCGGTAAACCGTGTTTGCCATTAGCCCGTGCAATGCGTGCCCGAACTCGTGCAGGAATGTGGTTACTTCGCCGAGCGTGAGCAGCGAGGGGCGCTGCGGCGTGGGCGGGGTGAAATTGGTCACTATTGCCACGCACGGGCGGTGGTTCTTCTTCTCACTTATGTATTGCGGGCTGTATGTTGTCATCCATGCGCCGCCTTGTTTGCCTTTGCGCGGGTGCAGGTCGAGGAACAGCACTCCGAGGAGGGCCTTGTTCTTGTCCACAACATCATAGGCCGTAACGCCTCCGGCGTACACGGGTATGTCGGGATTTATGCTGAACCTTATGCCGTACAGCTCGGTGGCGAGGTTGAATATGCCTTCCTTCACTTTCGAGAGTTCGAAATAGGGACGCAGCATTTCGCTGTCGATGTCGAAGAGCGACAGTTTCAGCTTGTGCGAATAGTATGCAAAGTCCCATGGCTGCAGTTCGAAATCTTCGCCTTCCATGCTTTTGGCGTATCTCTCCACTTGCGACACTTCTTTCCTTGCCGGGTCGGAATAATGTTCCAGGAGGTCGCTGAACATGCGATATACGTTGTTCTTGCTGCCTGCCATGCGTTCTTCGAGCACATAGTCGGCAAACGACTTGTAGCCGAGCAGCTGTGCCATTTTCTGCCGCACGTTTACGATGTCCTTGCATATTTCGGTGTTGCAGTCCTCGCCTTTGCGCAGGCACACTCCGTGGTATGCCATGTAAAGGGCGCGCCTGAGTTCGCGGTTGTTGCAATAGGTAAGCACGGGCATGTACACGGGCTCGTCGAGCGTTATAGTCCAACCGTTTTCGCCGTTTTCCCTTGCGGTGGCCGCTGCCGTATCGAGCACCGTTTCAGGCACTCCGTCGAGCATGTCCTTCCCGATTATATTGAGCGAAAACTTCTTGCGTGCGTGTAACAGGTTTGTCTGGAACTGCAACGTAAGTTTCGAGGCTTCCTCGGTGAGCTTGCGGAACTGTTTCCTGTCCTCGCCCTTGAGCATTGCTCCGCTGCGCCTGAAGCTGCGGTAAATTTTTTCGGTAAGCCTCAGTTTTTCGGGCGAAAGCGATTTGAGCGGGTGCGTGTAAACATACTTGACGCGCAGGAATAGGTCCTGGTTAAGCATGATGTTGTTCTGGTGCGCCGCAAGTATCGGCGTGAATTTTTCGGCAAGCTGTTCCTTTTCCTCGTCGGAAGCAGCGTTAAGCAGGTTGTAGAACACATCGGTTACCCGCTCGAGCAATTCGCCCGCAGAGTCGAGCTTTTCGATGGTGTTTGCGAACGTAGGCCTTGATATGCAGTTGGTTATGCTTCTTATCTCGTCGTTTTCCTCGTAGATGCCTTGTCTTATGGCCGGCTCGAAATCGCTGTTCTTTATAACGTCGAAACGCGGTATCGGGTCGTCGCTCATAAAAAGATCCTTGTAATGTTTGTTGTAGTTAGTTTTTAATGTAGACATACATGTTCTTTTAATAAATTGTCCTTTCTCTCGTCGTATCCTGCAAAAATAACGTTTTTGAATTATGTATGAAAAAAATGTCACCGTCTTTTATTCTTTTTTAATCTTTTTATCCTCTCGTAATGAAATTGCGTAAAGACTGCGCAGCCCGGACGGTTTTGTCTGCATGCGGCGGACCGATTTCGGAATCGGCCCGCAAAGTTTCCGGAATTCCAGACAGACATGCCGGAGCGCCCATGAATGCCGGCAAAAAATATGTGCCTTGTATTTTAAAATATGTCTGACATATTTTGAAATATCTCAGACATAATTTTTATTTGCTCCCATGTGGCATTTTCCAATCCGGAATCCGGCACCGGCGAAAAGCACCTTTTTCGGAGTGAACGGCGAAATGAAATTTACAAAGTAGGCCAAAAGCGCGTATGCCGTTTGCGCGGGAACGAAAATAGTTGTAATTTTGCCTTTTGTAGCGGATATATAACACTTTGGCATGAACACAACCAATTACCGTCCCGGACAATTCCGGCAGACCAATGCTTTCGCGATGAATTATGCTGTTCTTTTCGGCTTGTATTGGATAGCCGGGCTTGCGTGTTTCGTAAACTCGTTCAACATCGCCGGGGCGTCGTTCGGTTTCATGCTGGTGATAGTTACGGTGCCGTTCCTGGGAATGTTTCTGGTAAACCGTTTCCGCAAGCGCGTGTGCGGCGGGCTGCTCACGTTTACCCGCGGATACATGTTCTCGCTGCTGCTGTATTTTTACGCCGCCCTGCTGCTGGCAGTGGGCGTTTACCTGTATTTCGAGTTCCTCGACGGCGGCTCGTTCTTCAACAGCTACATGGCCTACCTCGACTCTCCCGAAGTGAAACGCCTGTTCGAGACGGGCGGAATGGAACAACTCGCGGGAGGCATATCGCTAAAGGACATGAAAAACATTGCCGAAGCGTTCCAGGACCTTTCGGCCGTGGCAATAGCCGCGAACATACTTGATTTCAGCATTTTCTCGGGGCTGATAATATCGCTGCCCACCGCCCTGCTGGCCATGCGGCGCCCGAAACTTTGAAACTGATTAACGAAACTGCAATAAAAACATGGATATTTCGATAGTCGTACCTCTTTATAACGAGGAAGAGAGCCTCACGGAGCTTTACAACTGGATAGTAAAGGTTGCAAAGGCCAACAACCTGAGTTATGAGATAATTTTCGTGAACGACGGCAGCACCGACAACTCGTGGAAGGTAATCGAAAACTTGGGCAAGGATGACCCGTGCGTGCACGGAATAAAATTCCGCCGCAACTATGGCAAAAGCGCCGCGCTTTACTGCGGGTTCGAAAAGGCCAAGGGCGACGTTGTAATAACTATGGACGCCGACTTGCAGGACTCGCCCGACGAAATCCCCGAACTGCGGCGCATGATTATGGAAGACGGCTACGACCTCGTTTCGGGATACAAGCAAAAACGTTACGACCCGCTTTCGAAAACCATACCTACAAAACTTTTCAACGCCACCGCACGGCTTGTAAGCGGAATACACAACCTGCACGACTTCAACTGCGGGCTCAAGGCCTACCGCCGCGAGGTTGTGAAAAACATAGAGGTTTACGGCGAAATGCACCGTTACATACCTTACCTTGCAAAGAACGCGGGCTTTGCAAAGATAGGCGAGAAGGTGGTGCACCACCGCGCACGCAAGTTCGGCTCCACCAAGTTCGGCGGGCTGAACCGCTTTTTCAACGGATACCTCGACCTGCTCAGCCTGTGGTTCCTTACGAGCTTCGGGCGCAAGCCTATGCACGTGTTCGGATTCCTCGGCTCGCTGATGTTCTTCATAGGTTTCGTGGCAATAGTAATTGTAGGCGCAAACAAACTTTACGCCTTAGCAAACGGGATACCAGCGCACCTTGTGACCGACTCGCCGTATTTCTATATTGCCCTTACGATGATGTTGCTCGGCACGCAGCTGTTCCTTGCCGGATTCCTCGGCGAACTGATTAGCCGGAACTCCGCAGAGAGGAACAATTACAAAATAGAAAAAGAAATATAACCCAGCACTTATGCTCCATAAAATACGGCATATAATGCACCGCCACCGACTGACAGCCTGCACGGCGGCTGCCGTTGTTGCACTGGTTGCCTACGCGGCCTCGTGCAGCAACATCGACTGCCCGCTCAACAACAAGGTGGAACTGGCCTGCGGCTTTTACAACTCGGAAACAAACGGCAGCACCACTATCGGCGACACGATAACTATTACAGCCGCCGGAACCGACAGCATACTGTTCAACTACGGATACAACATATCAAGCCTCGACCTGCCGATGAGCTACATGAGAGAAGTGGATACGTTCGTGGTTAAAATAATGGGACTCGAAGCCTCGTCGGTCGACACCATATTCGTCTCGCACACCAACGAGCCGCACTTTGAGTCGGTGGACTGCGGCATGTCGATGTTCCATAAAATAAAAGGAGTGGAATGGACTTCAAACGGCAACGCAGCCGGGCTTTCGCGAATCGACAGCGTGGCCGTGGCCAATCCAAAAGTAAATTACGATGAAACCGAAAACATTAAGATATACTTTACTTTGCCTTAGCCTTTCCATTGCATTGCCCGTTATGGCGCAGCAGGATTCAACTGCAGTCGAAACACCCGAACGCATAAGGGGCGTGCAATACGTATCTAACGACAAGGACAGCAACGTAAAGCAACCTTTGTTTGCGGGATTCTCTGTGTCGGGCAACCTGATGGGCATGTTTCTTGTTGCATTTACTTCTTACGGCGAAATAGAGGGCGCCGTGCGACTTAACCTGCACGAGAAATATTTTCCCATTGGTGAAGTGGGAATCGGAGTGTGCGACAAAACCGACGACGCAACCGACCTGCATTTCGAAACGCGCGCTCCGTATATACGCTTGGGGTGCGATTACAACTTTTTGTCGAACAACCCTAACGGCAACCGTGTTTTTGCAGGGGCGCGCATTGGTTTCACTACATTTAAATACGATATAAGCGGACCTAACTTCGAAGATAATATTTGGGGCGGTACATTGCCCAACAATTACACCGGGCTGAAAGGCAATCAAAGCTGGATAGAGCTTGTTTTCGGTCTTGAGGCTAAAATTTGGAGCATTTTCCACCTCGGTTGGAGCCTTCGCTACAAAAACCGCATAACGCACAGCTCCGGCTCAGTAGGTGAGCCATGGTACGTTCCCGGTTACGGCAAAGGCGGCAGCTCCGTCATAGGAGGCACTTTTAACCTTATATTCGACATCTGACACCGATGAGCCTGATTGAGAGTTTGCTTATTTCAATAGCATTGGCAGCCGACTGCTTCAGCATAGGAATAACCTGCGGCATAATAGAAAAACGTTTCAACCTGAACCAAGCCTTGCTGATGGCGCTGTTGTTCGGTTTTTTCCAGGCTGCAATGCCTGTTGTAGGTTGGGGAATATCGAAAACGTTTTATTCGCAGATAGAAGCGTTCGACCATTGGATTGCATTTGCCCTGCTGCTGCTCATAGGTCTGAGAATGATATGGGAAAGCAGGCACGACGACTGCGAGCATGCGTTCAACCCCAACAAACCGGGCACACTCGTTTACCTTGCATTCGCTACGAGCGTGGACGCCCTTGCCGTCGGAATAACTTTTACATGCATGGGGCTTGTAACCGTTGAACACATCTTGCAACCAATCGCTATTATCGGTGCAGGAAGTTTCCTGCTCACACTGGCAGGCAAGGCGGCAGGCGCATTCATAGGCTGCCGTTTCAACTTTAACGCCGAACTGGCAGGCGGTATAATCCTTATACTTCTCGGAATAAAGATAGCAGCCGGCGGATAAAGACCATGGGGAAACATCCCTGCTGCCGTGCCTGTATCAAGTAAATATTATAATATGTCACACCGAATAGGAAAGTGGAAGCTCGTTTTTCTCCTGCTGTTGGCCGCGGGAAGCGTATATGTCGTGCTTACCGACCGTAAGCCGTCAAAATACATAACCGACAAAGGCGTTGTATTCGGCACCACTTACCAGATAACCTACTCGTACCACTCGAGCATAAAGGCTGAAATTGAACAGCGTCTTGCAAAAGTGGATTCTTCGCTGTCGCCGTTCAACAAAAAGAGCATTATCACTGCCGTAAACCAGAACCGTCCGGTGCGAGTCGATACAATGTTTGCCAAAGTATTTACGCTGTCAGGAAAAGTCTCGGAACAAACAGGAGGAGCATTCGACATAACAGTTGCTCCGCTTGTCAACGCATGGGGCTTTGGCTTCAACAAAAGCCAAGATGTAAACGAAACGGCTATAGACAGCATGCGACGCTTTGTAGGCTTCAACAAGGTAAGGATAGACGCTTCGGGCAGGGTTGTAAAAAGCGATCCGCGTGTAATGCTCGACTGTAGCGCCATTGCCAAAGGTTTCGGATGCGACGAGGTGGCACGGCTGTTCGACAACAAAGGCATAAACAACTACATGATAGAGATTGGAGGCGAGATTGTAGTTCGTGGCAACGGTCCGGGGCACAAAGAATGGAACATAGGAATAAGCAAGCCCGTGGAAGACAGTCTGAGTGCCGATAACGGCATACAAGCAATGCTACGGCTTACCGACTGCGCCATAGCAACAAGCGGCAATTACAGGCGCTTTTATTATAAGGACGGACGCCGGTATTCGCATACCGTAGACCCGCGCACCGGATACCCCGTAAACCATACCTTATTATCTTCTACCGTTGTGGCTGACGATTGTGCTACGGCTGATGCCTATGCTACGGCATTCATGGTGCTCGGTCTCGATTCGGCGCGTACTGTGCTGCGCTCCAATCCCAGATTGAAAGCCATGTTCATTTATTCAAACGCAAAGGGAGAAAACGAAATATGGATTTCGCCGGAATTAGAAAGCAAAATGAAGTCCCCAGGTAAATAACCATTCCAGCAATGAAACCGCTCAATTATGACACCTTAGCTGCGCTCCCTTTATTTATGGGAATGGACGGCGCCATGCTTTCGTCATTCTACGACGAAGCGCGGCCCGCCGTGACTATAGTGCGGCAAGGCGCAATGATTGCAAGACGGGGCGAAGAATGCCGCACGCTAACAATAGTCATGGACGGCAGCATAACAGTTACATCTTCCGACCCACACGGTATATGCGAAATTGAAGAGCACATGCCCGCCAACGGCGTAATAGAACCGCAAAGGCTGTTCGGCCTGCATACCACATATATGCGTACATACACCGCCGCGTCACCTTGCAGGGTAATGAGGCTGCCTAAACAAACCGTGGTATCGCAACTGCTCGTAAACGAAGTATTCCGTTTCAATTTCATGAACCTTGTATGCTCCACGGCGCAGCAGTTCGAATCGCGTTTTGCACCGGCTGCACCGTACACACTCGAAGGCAGGCTTGCCATGTTTGTACTCTTCAAATCCCTGAGGCCTGTAGGAAGAAAGGTTCTTCGCGTCAAGATGACCGACCTTGCCGCAATGCTCTGCACTTCGCGACTGACACTTTCGCGCATGCTGCATTCGCTGTCATCACGTGGCCTGATAGAATTTTCACGCCGCCATATTGTAATTCCGTCATTGGAAAACCTGACGGCAACGGTAAAATAATGCCGTAAATCCCCAACAAAATAATTTGCAAACGGTTTACCGAACAATTACATCCGACACATAAAAATTAACGAGCATATCCCATAAAACAAATCCGCCGGACTCCATGGAATCCGGCGGATTTGTTTATTTGTTATGCTTATTGCAACTCTTTCATTACCTCCTGAAGCGCGTTCTGTGTTGCCTGCGAGGCAGGAACCAAAGGCAAACGAAGCACATTCTTTATCTTTCCCTGCAAGGCGAGCAGCGATTTTACCCCCGCCGGGTTGCCGTCTACCGACATCAGCTTGTACAACCTGTTCAAACTGCGATGAATTGCCAGCGCGTCCGATTCATAGCCCGAAAGGTATGACTTAATCATCGACGAGAATATCCGCGGATATGCATTTCCTATTACCGATATAACTCCCACGGCTCCCAGGCCAAGCATTTCGTATGAAATCGCGTCGTCTCCGCTCAACACGTCGAACCTGTCGGGTTTGGCCTGCAATATGTCGGCTATCTGGGTTATGTTGCCCGAGGCTTCCTTTACGGCAACGATATTATCGGTATCGTTCACAAGGCGCAGCACCGTATCGGCAGAGATGTTAACACCGGTGCGCCCCGGAATATTGTAAAGCACTATTGGAAGCGGCGACGCTTGCGACAATGCCATGAAATGCCGGTAAATTCCTTCCTGCACAGGCTTGTTGTACGACGGCGCGGCCGACAGAATGCCGTCAACGCCGCCAAGGTCCGTATTCTTTACAGTATTTACGAGCCGCGCGGTGCAGTTGTCGCTTATTCCCAGCAATACAGGAACACGCCCGTCTACGGTCTTTACAACAGTACGCTTTATTTCGTTGCATTCTTCCGGAGTAAGACACGGGGTCTCGCCTGTTGTACCGAGCGCGCAGATAAAGCCTGCCCCGTTGTCGATTTGGTCGTTTACAAGGTGCGTAAGCGCCGCGTAATCAACTGAGCCGTCTTCGTTGAAAGGCGTTATCAAAGCTACTCCCAAACCGCGGAAAGGATTCATATTCATGATATTCGGAAATTACTTATTAATGTTCGCAGGCATTTCCTGCACAGTGGCGCGCATTCTCCCGCACGCATACGGATTCATGCGGAAAACCTGCAAAAACAACTGTTTGATTTTGCGGCAAAAGTACAAATTATCTTGAAAAAAAACATTAAAACGCTTCCCATTTGCACCAAAGCCGGTAATTTTTCTTTTATACTCCGGCAAAAGCCTTACAACGGTTAGCCGCAATCCTGGATAAAGCCCCGTTCTCACTGCGGCTTTATCATTTCCAGGAAATCCTGTTCCGAAACTATGGGCACTCCGAGTTTTTGCGCTTTCTCCAGTTTGGACGGACCCATGTTTTCGCCGGCAAGTATGAACGACGTTTTCGAGGATATGCTGCTTACGTTGCGCCCTCCGTTCTGCTCAATGATAGCTTTGTATTCCTCGCGCGAATGCCGGGCGAAAACCCCGCTTATAACGATGGCTTTGCCTGCAAGTGCGTCCGACTGCGGCGTGTCCTGCCCACCCATTTCCATTTGTACGCCGGCCGTGCGCAGGCGTTCCACGAATTCAAGGTTTTCTTCGTCGTGAAAGTAACGGTAAATGCTCTGGGCTATCACATCGCCCACGCCGTCAACAGCAGACAGTTCCTCAACAGTGGCATGCCCTATGGCTGCGGCCGAACGGAAATTGCGCGCCACGGTACGTGCAACGACCTTGCCCACAAACCTTATGCCCAAAGCGTAAAGCACCCTGTCGAACGGCACGTTCCTGCTGTCTTCTATGCCTTTTATCACTTTCCGGGCCGAGCGTTCGCGTGTGCCGTCCTCACCGTTTATGTCATCCACCGTAAGTTTGTACAAATCGGCCGCATCGTGTATAAGCCCGCGGTTAAAATAGTCGTCCACCGTTTCCGGTCCTATGGAATCGATGTTCATTGCGTCGTGGCTTATAAAATGTTCTATCCTTCCCTTTATTTGTGGCGGACACGACACTGTGTTCGTGCAATAATAGGCAGCCTCGCCCTCATAACGCACAAGCGGTGCGCCGCATTCGGGGCAATGGGTTATGAATCTCACTTCTTCGCTCCCGTCTTTGCGCGACGAGGGGTCAACGCCCACAATTTGCGGTATTATCTCGCCGGCTTTCTCCACGTAAACCGTGTCGCCTATGTGTAGGCCGAGCTTCCTGATCATGTCTTCGTTGTGAAGCGAGGCACGTTTTACCATCGTTCCCGCCAAAAGCACCGGTGTCATGTTAGCCACGGGCGTCACCGCGCCGGTGCGTCCCACCTGGAACGTTACCTTTTCGAGCGTTGTGGCCGCACGTTCGGCCTGGAACTTATATGCAATGGCCCAGCGCGGCGTTTTCGACGTATAGCCCAATTGTTGTTGCTGCGCAAGCGAGTTTACCTTGAGCACTATTCCGTCGGTTGCCACCGGAAGTGCGCGGCGCGCCTCGTCCCAATGGTCGATGTAGGCGTAAATCTCGTCCAACGACGAAACAACCCGCATGGCGTCGGACACCTTGAATCCCCATTCGGCCGCCCGGCGCAGGTTGTCGTAATGGTTGTCGCCCGGAAGCTCCGCCCCCAAGAGGTAATATAAATATGCGTCAAGGTCGCGCTCGGCCACCACTGCCGAGTTCTTGCTCTTCAGCGTTCCCGAAGCGGCATTGCGCGGATTTGCGAACAAAGGCTCTTCCCTCGCCTCGCGCTCGGCGTTGAGCCGTTCAAAGCTCTCCCACGGCATGATTATCTCACCGCGTATCTCGAACTCGTCAGGATAGCCGCTACCCTTCAATTTAAGAGGAATGGTCTTTATCGTCCTTACGTTGGCCGTTACGTCGTCGCCCTTTTCGCCGTCGCCGCGCGTCACGGCGCGCACAAGGCTGCCGTGCTCGTATGTAAGCGATATAGAAAGCCCGTCGAACTTGAGTTCGCAACAGATGTCGAACTTCTGCCCGTCCAGTCCGCCCTGCACACGTTCGTAAAACGCCTTTACATCCTCGCGGTTATACGTATTGGCGAGCGAGAGCATGGGATAGCGGTGCACCACCTGCACAAATTCGTTGTTCAAATCGCTGCCCACGCGCTGCGTTGGTGAATTAGGGTCGTAAAGCTCCGGGTGCCTGCCCTCGAGCTCGATAAGTTCGTGAAGAAGGCCGTCGAACTCGCGGTCGCTTATCGTGGGAGCGTTCTTAACGTAATAATTATAGTTGTGTTCGTGCAAAAGTGCACGCAGTTCCATTATCCTCTGTGTTTCGTCCATTGTTCCGTTTGTTTTGAATACAAATATAAGCAATGCGCCCTTACCCCGCGCCTGCCGGTGCGATAAAAAACAAATGCCGGCGCAATACGTGCGCGGGGGAATGCACAACGGGAAAAATCCACGGGACGTAAAAAAAATTATCTCTGAGATATTTTAAAATATGTCAGACGTAATTCAAAATATGTCTGACATATTTTTTGCCGCCTCCCGGGCTGGGTTTTGCACACCGTTCCCGGCACGGTATTTGCTGTAAAAAGGGCCGTTTCCCGCGTCGCTCACTCGAACTTCAGGCCGCGCACCAACTCGCCTGTAAGGAAATGCGCGTTGCCGCTGCCTTTCACTTTCTTGTTTTCTATGCGCACGTTGTCGAATGTGATGTTCTCCACGTATTTCGGCGGCGTCCCCTCGCGGTTCCAGCCGTACAGGTGTATCTGGTTGGCTATGCTGCTGCCGCTCGAAGCGTGCGAGCGCACGTTCCTGAAAGTTACGCCGTTTATTCCTCCGGGCGTGGACTGGTCTCCCTTGAGCGAGCCGAACCAGAAATCGGGCTTGAAGCCGAGGGCTATAAGCCGTTCGCAATGGTAAACGTCGATGTTCTCGTAAAGTATGTTGCTGAAATACGTGCCGTTGAGGCTGCATATTGTAAGCGCCGCGCGTTCGTCGAGTTCCTCGTGGTGGTCGGGGTCGTCGAACGACGAGAGCACGCAGCTGTTGCGCAGGCGTATGTTTTCGTAGGCCGAGGCCCTTGTTTCCGCCCCCATGCCGAAAGCGCAGTTGCAGTCGTTCCAAAGCTGTATGTTCTCGAACAGCAGGTTCCTGTTGGGCAGGCAATCGGCCGGCTTTGCGTCCTGCAAACCTTTTATTGCCACGGCGTCGTCGTTGGCGCGGATGAACATGTTGCTGAACGTGCAGTCCTGCGAGTTTATAACGTCAAGCCCGTCGGTGCTGGCGTAGCGCGTGCATATAATCTTAACGCCGTCGAACTTCACGCCGGTGCACTGCGTAACGCCCACCTGCCAGCACTGCGGCCTGTGGCAGTGGAACGTGAGCCCTTCCACCTCCATGCCCGTGCTTTTGGTCACGGTGAATATCATTGCCGTGTTGTTCTCGTCGTTATAAACCATGCCCCGGCCGCGGAGCCTTGTGCCCTTGCCCGTGCCCCAGGCGTCTATGCGCCCGTAAACCACCGCGCCGGCCGCTATGTACACGTCCCAGCCGTCGGGCACTGTGAGCGTTCCGTCGCCGATTAGCTTCCTGAGGTCGTAATATCCCGGGCCGAAGTATATGAGTTTGCGGTCCTCGAACCTGCGGTAACCCGTATCGGCGTCCACACCGGGCGCGTCCCTGTCCACGCTTGCCGCGAACAGGTGGAGCACATCTTTCTTTGGTTCGCCGTTCACGATGAGCGTAACGTTTACATCGGGTTTCCTTAGTTTGAAGCGCAGGCTGCGGGCTGAGGTCTGCTCCACGCCGTAAACGTCGGGCGTTTCGGGAAGAAGTTCGAAACTCCTTATTTCGCTGGCATAATTTATATCGACCTCCACCCCGCGGCTGCCGTCGAACTCGAAACTGCCGAAATGCACCAGCCCGCCCCAATGGCTCTTGTCGGTGTAAAGTCCCACGTACCGGCCGTTTACGGCCACGTCGTACAGCATGTCTCCCTCTTGCGGGAACTCGCGTGCCGAAGCGTGGGTGGCCAACGAGCCGTCGGGGGCGGTGTAATCCTCGCCCGTTCCGCGCATTACAGGCACATCCGCGCCACTTCCCGCCACTGCGGGCACTGCCGCTGCAAAAAGCAACAACATGTTTAAAATCCTCAACAAACAGTTCTTCATGCGACGGTTGTTTCAGTGTTACGTTTCTTTGTCTGCAAATTTAATCATTCATACGGCATACATGCCTGAGAACCACAAATCTTTCGTGCAGGCGGGCACACAAGCGCAAGAATAGTTAACTTTGCAGCCATTCCAAACTAAAGCCATGCGAATAGACATAATAACAGTATTGCCCGAAATGCTCGAGGGCTTCGTAAACCTTTCAATCCTGGCGCGCGCCCAAAAGAAAGGATTGGTTGAAATACACGTGCACAACCTGCGCGACTACACCACCGACAAGCACCGCCGCGTGGACGACTACCCCTTCGGCGGGTTCGCCGGCATGGTAATGCAGTGCCAGCCCATAGACAGCTGCATAACCGCACTGAAAAGCGAGCGCGAATACGACGAGGTTATCTTCACCACGCCCGACGGCGAGCAGTTCGACCAGAAAATGGCCAACGAAATGTCCATGCTCAAGAACATCATAATACTGTGCGGACATTACAAAGGTATTGACTACCGCATACGCGAGCACCTCGTAACGCGCGAAGTGAGCATAGGCGACTTCGTGCTCACCGGCGGCGAACTGGCCGCGGCAGTCATGGCCGACTCAATCACGCGGCTCATACCGGGCGTGCTGAGCGACGAACAGAGCGCACTGTCCGACTCTTTCCAGGACAACCTGCTGGCAGCGCCCGTCTACACCCGCCCGGCCGACTACAAGGGCTGGAAAGTGCCCGACATACTCCTCAGCGGACACGACGCCAAAATAAAGGAATGGGAAATGACGCAATCGCTCGAACGCACAAAACGACTGCGCCCCGACCTGCTGAAGAAAAAATAACCCCCTCGCTGTAAAATCCACGCCACAGGCGGCGCACTCGTCCGCCCCGCCGGGCGGAAACGGATGTAACTTGTTATGAATGCAGTTGTTTCGAACGCAAAACAGGCACATTCCTTGCCGGAAAGGCGGCAGTAAAAGGAATGTGCGTTTTTTGTCTGTGTTTAACATATTGCGCCGCGGCCTTTGTTCATGCGGGTTTGGGAGGGGGCGAAAATAGGTCTGAGATATTTTAAAATTAGTCGGACCTATTTTAAAATACAAGGCACATATTTTTTATTTGCTCCAAACCCCTCCCCGCAACGTGCAAAAACGACGTTCCGATTTTTAACATTCATGGCGCGTCGTTCCAGCCCGTCCGCGCCGCCTGCGGTGTGGACGGGTCTTTCCTGCCGTAGTTTTCAATATCTGCGTCATGGGGATTTTTCCTCGCGCCAGGAGCAGTCAGGATATAGGCAAGGCGTTGAATAAAAGCAACGGCCTCCCTTTCCATGGCAGGAAAGGGAGGCCGTTGCCACAAGCCGTGTATGCGAATAAACCTTTTGTTATTTCTTACGTACGGCACGTACGTTCAGCCTGGTGTCGCGCCGCTCTTGCGACACGGCCCCGCTATTGTCATATTTGTAGGCGTTCTCATGGCTTCCTTGTACGCTCGTCGAGGTCCAGTAATTCCCGCTCAAAGGAATCTCGTCGTCGTGTATGCCCGTTATTTCCCCGCTTGCGGGCAGGTACCAGTCCGGGGTCGGGCTGTTGTTTGTCAACTGGAGTATCTCTTCGTTATTCGCTGTGACAACGTTCCAACTGTTGAGTTTCATACATGCAATCGCGGCATTGTTAGTCGGGAATACACCTGTGCCTGTTTCCTTCATCATGCTGCTGTTATAGCCGCCGACATTCTGTATGCGGTTGATTATCTCGTTGACGAGCTGTATTCCCTGGAAGTTGTAAATGTCCCTGGTGTTCTGTTGGCCGTTATCAGTGCTTTCAGCAATGTTTTCAGTGTTGAGCTGCCCGAGGTTAATCGTGATTTCATCTGCGATACCGCCTCCCCACCACGAGGTGTTTGATTTTTTCATATCCACGAAAGACAAGTCTGGGATGTCATTCCCGAATATCAATCTAATCAGCCAGCCCAACAAAAAACTTTCTGACAAATCATGCAATCCTTGCGTCCATTCGACATATTGGCGGAGGCTCTCCCTGTCGTTCTCGTCACAGCTTATCAGGTTGAAAGTCAATGCGTAATCGTTGCTCCAATAGAATCCCCACGGCTGCGGGTCTCCCTCCAGGCGCTCGCAGCCGATATTGCTGCCATACCAGCTCGGGGCGTACTGTTCGATGTTTATGGTCTGCACGGCATTGCCGTTTACCGATATGCTCAAAGCTATGGAGCGCTTGTCGTCGCCGATGTTCTCGGGAACGAAAATGGCTATTGGGAACTCGCCTGAACCTGAATTCGAGTAAGAGGATGTGCCTCGTGCGCTTCCGCTGTCATCACCTCGTTCGTTTATGTTGCGGTCGGTCCAGTATCCCTGCCGTGCCCATCTGTTCATGTCCGACTGTGCCTGGACGGTTACGTCGTTGGGGGCGGTGATAGTCCAGCTTTGCCCGGCCGCTACACCGGAAACGACAAGGCTGGTGGTGTAAATCTCATAGTGCGCGTCCAATATACGCTCGTCCGACAGCTTGAATTCGTATTCCGGCGTTATGGAGAGCTTGTAGGTTACGGTCTTTCCTTGCGGCCACTGTGTGCCGGCTATAGAGGCGGACATGGTTCGCTCCTGGCCGGATGTTCCGTCTTGGAACACTACTTCCACTTCTGCGCCGTCGGGCAGCGTTTGCGACAACATCATGAACGTACCTTCTTCGGCAGTTACGGGAGTCCCGTCGGTTTCGGTGCCGGTAGTCGGTTTGTTCAGCTCCTGCGAAAAGTCGCCTGCAGTGGGGTAGGGCGTCCATTCGCCTTCACCGCCGGTGGTGCCGCCGGTGGGGAACGCCGTGTATGTGCCGCTCTTTTTAACGCCTTTCAAGGCGACGCTCTTTATTGTTCCGGGTTGCATTTGGCTGCCTGTCTCGAACTTAACGGCTGTAAGGATGTGTTTGAACGTAAGTGGCACTTGCTGCTCGTAGTTTCCGACGTATGGGTCGGTGGTTGCCACTACGATGTCCTTTTGGTCGGCGGCAAGGGCGGGCACTTCGTATTCGAACGTTGTGCTCTCGGGGCTTCCGGGTGTGGCGGTGAAAGCTGCGTTGGCCGGCGCCCAGGCAAAGAATTGCAAGGTGCGGTTCTCGCCCGGCCAGTAACGTACCTGCGACGTGCTCCATACGGTGCCCTCAGAATTTGTGGCGTTGTCGTCCATGTAGAACTGCGACACGGGAGTGCCGTTGTCGGTGCAGTGCGCCTGCACGTGGAACGAGCCGTAGGTTTCGAGCGACGTTACGGGCACTCCGCGCGTTGCTGCCGCCTCACCCTCGAACGAAGTGACGTTTATGCCGTCGGAAATAACGGTTTGCACGCACAGGGTGTCATCGGTATCGGGCGAACGCATTACGAAGCGCGCGGCGGTGTATTCGCCGGCAGCCTTGGAGGAGTCGGCAAGGGACGCGCCTTTTGCCATGGCCTTGTCGGCTGCGGATATGCTGAAGCAGATGTTGTCGCTGTGCTTTCCGCCGTTGGCGCTGCCGTAGTCGGCCAAGTCATCGCCGGAGCACGAAAACAGCAGCAGGCATGCGGCGAGTGCGGCCGCCTTTCCTGCCGTTTGGTATAGGTACTTTTTTGCTTTCATATCTTTTGTTTTTGTATCGTTATGCCGTGAAGCGTTTTTGTTCCCGGCTGTTTGTGGGTGGAAGGGGAACATTCAACCCCTTGCACCCTGTGTTTGTCCTTACGCGGGCGGCCTACACATCGCTCCGCGCAAAGAGCGTTCAACCTATTAAATCATTATATATCATGAAACGAGTTGAACGGGATTGTTGTGCCTGTTTTAAGGCTCCTGGCTGCCTGCGCTCGGCAATACGAGTTCGGTTTCGTTGAAGCCGCCCCAGTCGCTAACAGTAGCGGTGAACTTAATCGGGCAAAGCTGAGGATTATCAGGTTCGTCGGGGTCGCCGCCGGTTATGTTCTGTGCGTTGAGTTCAGCCGTGAACTTGTAGCTCTTGCCTTGCTCCATGGTAACAGCGGGAATCTCAACCTCGTGGTTGTACTGGTCGGTTACGCCGCTGTGGTGACGTGTAACGAGGAAAGTAACAACGTACTTCTGGTCTGCGCTTGTTGCGGGAATCATGTACTTGTGGTCGGTTTCCTTTGTTTCGTTTTCTGCATAGCCGGTAGCCTCAGCGTCGAGGATTACGTTGCCGAAGCTGAGTTCTGCTACATTATTGTCATCTGCCAATGCCCAGGTAGCTGTTGCGCCGAGAGTAGCGGTAGCCTTGGTGTTTGCGTTGGTGATAGTAACGCCGGTTACGTTGATTGTAGAACCGTCGTCCATTCCGTTTTTGAACGCGAACTTAACGCGCGAAAGCAGGTGGTTGAAAGTGAAGTCGATAGGATCAGGGCAAGTAGTTGTAGTACTAACGGCGTTGGTTGCATAAGTGTCGTCGATGTCGTAGATAAGGTCGGTAGTACCTTCGCCGTTCTCAAAGTCGATAGAGCCGTACTCGCCTACAGTGCTGGGAGCGTTGAAAGTGCCGAATCCGGCAGGAGCGATAGCCACGAAGCTGTAGTTGTAGCCGTTTTCCCAGTAAACGTTGCCGTTGTAAGTCCACTCGGAGCCGCTCTTGTTAACCGTAGTAGCGTCGAACGGCTTACCGGTCTGCTCGCCTTTGCTCATCAGGCCCCACACCTGGAATGAGTTGAATGTGGTGTTGTTGAGGTCGTTGGCTGCGCCTTTGACGCTCTTGTTCACGAAACCGTCGAACTTGATGGTGTTGCCGTTCACGGCCTTGCCGGTGGTTTCGTCATTGCTGCAGCTTGCCAGCATGGCAACGGCTGCAACTGCCATTAAAAATACTTTTTTCATGTCAGTGAATTTTTAGTTAGACATAATTATTAATAATATAAATGAATGAATCAAGGTTCTGTTTTGGTTTGCCTGGGGGAGTTTTCCGTTTTTGTCCGCATTTTTTCGAGGGGTTCGGGAGGCCGGAAAAAATATGTCTGACCTATTTCGAAATATGTCTGAGATATTTTAAAATATGTCGGACATAATTTCTTTTACGTGCCGTGTTGTTTTTCCCTTTTGCCCATGCGGCTTTGCGGATTAGCGCAGGGGCAGCTCGATGTCCTCGAATTCGCCCCACCCGTCTACGGTGACGTCGAAGCCGGAGCCGCCGGCCTGGCCTTCCTCGTCGGTGATTTCGATGTCCTTAACTACTATCACTCCGCCTTCGGGCTGTGCGGCCACCTGGTCGGTTACGTCGAAGTCGAACGTTTTCATCTGCCCGTTATTGAGCCTTACCTCGAGGTTGAGGGCGTAGGTGCGTGTGGCGGCGCGCGTCTTGTAGAGGGCGTTGGGATAGTCGGGCACTCCGAAAGAGCGCACGCAGGCCTGCGCGCCGTAGGGTTGCAGGGTGCAGTCGAAGAGTATGGTGGCGGCTTCGGCCGACGTGCGCCCGGTGTTGAGCATTACCGACTCGGCCATGCCTGCAAGTGCCCCGCGTGCCAGCGCCACGTATTCAAGTCCGTGGCTGAACTCGTAGCGCACCACGTAGGTGAACACCAGCGGGTGCATTGTTACGGGCAGTTCGGCCGTTTCGGGTTGGCGCACGGCGGTGTAGCTTTCCATGTAGTTGCCGTAGAGCATGTCGGGCTGGTTGACGGTGTTGTCGGCCGCATTGTCCATGTACTGGCTGCCGAGATAGGTGGAGCGTGTTACGGCGCGCGTGGTTGCACGTGCCGAAGCGTATGAGTTCATGTCGTCGAACACGATGTATTCGGTGTCGTTGTTATAGAAGAGGAGCGAGTGTTCGCCGGGGCGCATTTGCACGGTGCCGCCTTCGGGCTCGAGGTTTACCACGTTGTTTGTGCCGTCGTCGTTATACACCTGCACGCGCAGGCCTTCGGGCACGGCTGGGCGCAGGGAGTCGTATTCAAAGCCGAAGCGTTGGGCAAACGACGGGTAGCTTTCCCAGTCGGTGCCGCCCTGTGCGGGCACTTCCCACTCCTGTTGGTATGTGGCCTTGACGAGTATTTCGGTTTTGGGCGCGTGTTCGTCGTGGTCGAAGCATAGTTCCTTGTGTTCGCAGGAATATGCGGCCAGCAGCATGGCCGGCAGGAGAATGTATTTCATTGCGTTGCGTTTCATTTCATGCCTCCTTTCGTGTTGTTGCTGTTTCCGCGGCCGAGCAGCCAGACGAGCGATATTTCGGCCTTTGTAGGCCCGAACCAGTGGCGGTTGCGTGTGGACTGCCAAACGAAGTGGCCGTCGCGCGGGTTGTAGGTGTAGTATTTTCCGCCCCAGTAGCCCACGCCGAGGGTGAAGTCGATGTTAAGGCGGCGCGCAATGGGCAGCGAGTATCCGTATTCCACGCCGAATGCGTAGTTGGGGCTTTCCCAGAGGGTTTCGCCGGGCTTGCCGCCCATGTATCCTTTGCCTCCCCACTCGAAGTCGTAGGTGAAAATCTGTCCGTACAGGCCGAGGTGGTGCCCGGTAAGGGGTTTTTCTTCGGCTTTCCGGCCGAACCATTTGCGCACTGCGATGTCGCCGCCGTAAATGCGCCAGTAGCGTTTGTCGCTGCGCGAGTTCCACCAGCCGTACATCACGTTGCCGCCTATGGTCCAGTTGTTGCCGAGGTAGAACTCTATGCCGATGTTAGGCACTGCGAGCACGTCGTAGAGCATGTTGGTTTTCAAGGCCATGAAAAACGGCTTTTTCTCCTCGGGTTGCGGTGCGGGAGCCGGCGCGGGCGTTACCGCCTGCCCGGGTTCTACGGCCGGAGCCGGAGCGGGTGTCTCGACCGGTGCGGGCGGGGGTGTTTCCTGTTTTTTCTTCACGGTTACGAGCACTATGCTGGCGTTGCGCACCGAGGGGAAGAAATTGCGGAGCATGTAATGCCATGTGCGGCCGTACTGTAGCTCCATGAGGTGTTTCTTGCGGCTGTCGACAAGGCGTCCACGGTTGTCGTAGGTATATTCGGGCACGTTGCGCATTACGTCTACGGCTTCCTGCTTGTGGGGCATGTCGGACTGCTCTACGAGCTGCGCCAGGTAGTCCCAGGCGGTGATGTCGTCGGTGCGTTTTACGATATTGTCGGGCAGGGTGACGTGTTTGCGCACATATTCCTCGAGGGCGCGGCTGCGCTGTTGCGACAGCTTGCGGTTTATGGCCATTGAGCCTTCGGGCGAGGCCGAACCGCAGAATGTTATACTTTCCAGCTCGAGGGTGGAATCGTTCCTGATGTCTTCAAGAAAAGAAATTATTTCCGCAAGGCTTTCGGAATTGCCGGTGAGGTTGGAGTTCAAAACGGCGTTTCCAACGCGGAAGCCAACAGAAAACTCTTTAGAATTTTCCTGTGCTGCCATGTGGGAGCAACCGAGCACCAGCAGGGCGGATACTAAGAAAACTTTCGCTCGCATTTTTGATTTTTTTTAATCGCTCTCTTACCAAGAGAGCTACAAGGTGTCAGAAAGTCCCTGCTGACGGGGCTTGCAGTGTTTTCAATAGTTAAACAAACTTGAAATAATAACTCATTTTGTGAAAAAAGAGCAATAAAAATTTGGTCGTTATTCGCTCGTAACGTATTTTTGCACTTAACTATCTGTCTCTTGGTAAGAGAGTTGCATATCTCTTGGTAAGAGAGGGAAAATTTTCCTGAATTTTTTTCCTCTTATCCTGTTTTGAAAACCGACATACGCCGACGCGGAACGCGGCATGAAAAATGTGCGCGTTTTTGTGCAGGAAATTGAAAACTGGTTTTCAGCTTGTAAACCCCACATGGGAGCAAATAAAAAATACAAGGCACATAATTCAAAATATGTCTGACCTATTTTAAAATATCTCAGACATATTTTCGGGCACCTGAAAACCGGGGCAAAACGCAGCGTAGGAATAACGACAAACGAGGCAGCGGGAATTTGCGTCTTGCCCGGACGGGAAATCAGAGTTTTTTGAGTATCGAGCGGTTTGCCTTGTCTACGGCCGAACGGTCGAGCGAGGCAAGGTAAATCTGCGTGGTGGCTTCGGAGTCATGCCCCATGCCTTCGCTTATTACCGACAGGGGTATGTGCTGGCTGCGCGCTATGCTGGCCCATGAGTGGCGCGTGACGTACATGGTGAGGTTGGTGTGCAGGCCAACGAGCAGCGCAATCTTCTTGAGCAGGCTGTTGACAAGGTGCAGGGCGTTGCGGTACTGCGTCCGTTCCCTGCCGCTGCGGGTGATTATGGGCAGGAGGTAGCCGGTGGGCGAAGCGGGATATTTGTCGATTATCTCCTGCATGCACTTTTCCCATTTTACGTGCAGCCGCTGGCCGGTTTTGCGCCGGCGGTAGGTGAGCACTCCCCCGCGGAGGTCTTTTTTCCTTAGGTAAGCCATGTCGACGAACGCCATGCCGCGCGTGTAGAAGGAGAACATGAACATGTCGCGCGCAAAATCCATTGACGGCTTGAGCGCCAGGTCCTCGTTCTTGATTTTCCTGATGTAGCCCAGCGGTATGGCCCGCTTTGCGGTTTTTCCCACTCCGGTATAAACGTGGCGGAAGGGGTTGCGCTGCGGGGTAAGCTCCTTGTCGGCCGCGCGGTTGTAGACGGCGCGCAGTATGCGGTTGTAGAACGATACGGTGTTCATCGTCACGTTGCGCGCCTTGAGGTAGGTTTCGTATTCCGCCAGGAGCATGGCGTCGATTTCGCTTATGGGTATGTCGCAGCCGTTGCGGAAGGCGGTGAAACTGTTGAGCGTAGAGGTGTAGGTTTCGACGCAACGCACCTTGTCCTGCTCACGAAGCTGGCGGATTACTCCTTTCATGAAATCGAGGAACATGGGCGGCGCTTCCGGCTCCCTGAAGCGCGCCACTATGCCGTCGGCCGTGAGGAGGGCGGGATTGTCGCTCATGGAGTCGATAATGTTGGCAATGCGGGTGGCGTCGTTGCGGAGTTTCTGGTTTATGAGCATTATCGTGCCCGTGCGCGCGGCGTGAACGGGCATTGCTTCGGACTGTGCGGCGTCCCATTCTTCGGGATATATCTTGCAGCCGCTTACGACGTAGCGCGTGACATTGCGGCAGGTTATGCGGTAAATTATACTGCCCGGACGGCCTGCCACCGTCGAGGGGCGGAACTTGATTCTTAAAGTTGCCATGATTTGATTTTTTAAATGAATTAATGAGAGTGTCGTTTCTCCCGGTAAACTCCCGCTGCTATAAAAGATACGTCCGACATAACTTTGAAATATGTCGGACGTAATCAATAATGTTACGGATATGTGCTTTTTTATGCTTCCTGTGCGGGAAAGCGGCGGCGGGCGTGCAAAATTCGACAGGGAAACGGTCGGCCGGCAACGGCACCTGCCATATATTATATAATGTGTGGGCGGGAACGTTGCGAGCTAAAATAAAAAATTCGGGCAGATACCGTAAGGGTATCTGCCCGAATTTTTGTCGTTCTTTGCTGCGTCTCCGGCTTTTCCTGCCGCGCGCCGAAAATGGTGTGTTTGTCAGTTTGCCATTTCGGAGATGAACTTTATCCTGACGAGACGTATCTCTTCTTCGGAGAAGTCGTCGTCGAGCGCTTCGACAGCGGCAGCGATGGAGTCGGTTTCCGAACTCTTGAAATAGGAATAAACCTCGTCGATACGGTCGTCGTCCATGTTGTCGTACAGGAAATAGTCGATGTTAATTCTTGTGCCCGAGAATACGATTGCTTCCATTTCGTCGAGCAGCTCGTTGAACTCAATGCCGTTTGCCATGGCGATGTCGTTGAGGTCGACCTTGCGGTCGATGGCGTGTATTATCGCTATCTTAAGTTTCGACTTGTTTGCCACCATGCGCACCCGCATGTCTTCGGGGCGTTCTATCTCGTTTTCCTCGCAGTGGCGTTTGATGAGTTCGCAGAACTCCTTGCCGTAGCGTTTGGCCTTTCCGGCTCCGACGCCCGGGATGTTCTGCAGCTCCTCGATGGTTTCGGGGTATATCGTTGCCATGGCTTCTAACGAAGCGTCCTGGAAAATAACGTATGGGGGGACGTCGAGCTCCTTTGAAAGGTGTTTACGCAGGTCGCGCAGCATTTGGTAGAGAGTAGGGTCTACCGCGTTGGCGCCCCCTTCCTGGAGAGCAACGTCTTCTTCTTCATTAAATTCGTTGTCTTTAGTTATCATAAAGGATGTTGGTTTTTTGATGAATTTATATGCTTTGTCTGTTAGCTTGAGCACTCCGTAGTCTTCAACGTTCTTGATGATGTATTCGGCCAGCACGGCCTGGTTTATGACGGCGTTGAGCAGGTGCTCGTCCTCGTCTTCCTCTGCTCCGAAAATTTCGAGTGCGTCGTGGTGGTGTGCGAGAATTTCGTCGGTCTCGTTACCCAGCAAAATGTCTTTTATGTAGTTTTCGCGGAAGTTTTCTTTTGTAGCCTGTATTGCCGACAATACGTTGAGCAGGTGTTCTTCGGCTTCGATTTTTGTTTTGGGGTGCAGGCAGTTGTCGCAGTTGCCGCAGTTTTCCTTGTCGTACTTTTCGCCGAAATAGTGCAGCAGCAATTTACGCCGGCACACGGAACTTTCGGCGTAGGCTGTCGTCTCGCGCAGGAGCTGGCGGCCGATATCCTGTTCGGCAATGGGTTTGCCTTCCATTAGTTTTTCCAGCTTGCGTATGTCTTTTTGGGAATAGAAAGCGATACATTTTCCTTCGCGTCCGTCACGCCCGGCACGCCCTGTTTCCTGGTAATAACCTTCGAGGCTTTTGGGAATGTCGTAGTGTATCACGAATCTTACGTCCGGCTTGTCGATACCCATTCCGAAAGCTATCGTTGCGACGATGACGTCGATTTTCTCCATTATGAAGTTGTCCTGCGTTTTCGAGCGCGCCGAGGCGTCCATTCCTGCGTGGTAGGCTTCGGCGGGTATGTCGTTTGCTCGCAGCACTTCGGCAAGCTCTTCTACTTTTTTGCGCGAGAGGCAGTAGATTATTCCGCTTTTCCCTGAGTTTTGCTTTATGAATTTTATTATTTCCTTTTCGCTGTCCTTGCTTTTGGCTTTTACTTCGTAATAGAGGTTGGGGCGATTGAAGGAACTTTTAAAGTCCTTTGCGTCGGTTATTCCCAGGTTACGTTTTATGTCGCTTCGCACTTTGTCGGTGGCAGTAGCCGTAAGCGCTATAATTGGCGCGCGCCCTATTTCGTCGATTATGGAACGTATATGGCGGTATTCCGGTCTGAAGTCGTGCCCCCACTCCGAAATACAGTGCGCTTCGTCTATGGCATAGAATGAGATGTTGACGGAACGCAGGAACTCGATGTTTTCTTCTTTTGTGAGCGATTCGGGAGCTACGTACAGGAGTTTGGTTTTTCCGGATACGATGTCTTCTTTTACTTGCTCGATGGCCACCTTGCTTAACATTGAATTAATGAAATGGGCTATGCCTTCCTGTTCGCTTATGTTGCGCATGGCGTCTACCTGGTTTTTCATCAATGCAATCAAAGGGGATATGACGATTGCCGTTCCCTTCATCAGCAACGAGGGAAGCTGGTAACAGAGAGATTTTCCTCCGCCGGTTGGCATGAGCACAAAGGTGTCTTTACCGGCGAGCACATTGCGGATTATGTCTTCTTGGTCACCTTTGAATTTGTCGAAACCGAAATAGTGTTTCAACTGTTCAGTCAAGTTAATCTCTTTCGCCATATCGTGTGTTTTTCTTTTCGTCGTCAAACAAAAATAATTAAATATTTTGATTTGCGGCATTCGCAGGCCTGTTTTTTACGAGTATCTGCAAGGTTTTATGAAAAACATTTTACAGGCATAAAATGCGGTAAATATCTTGTTAGCAAGTGTTGCGGTGAGCTGTTTAAAGCAGCGGCAAAGATTCTGCCGCTTCCGATGTGTTTTTGTTTATTGTTTAACTTTTTTAAAAGCGATATGTCATGGTTACGCCTATATTGAAGAACCCGTGGTCAACAAGGCCGGAGTCGTGTCCCAGGGCTATTGCCACCATGGGCCTGTAGTCGAGTCCGAAAGTCAGTGGCGCGGCTTTCAGTGTGAAGCCGAATCCTATTGTTCCCACAGGGCCTAACATCAGGCTGTTGTCGTGGTGCTTGTGGTCTACGAAGCCTACTCCGGCTCCCACGCCGCCCCAGAGTTTCCAAGTAGCGAAGTCGGGAGTCCAATCACTCCATTGCTGTATGTTCCAGTTGTATATTCCCTGTGCGAGGAAGCCGTCGTCGAGGTTGAACACACCCACTGTGAAGTCAAGGAAGTTCTTTTCGCTCATGTGGTACTGGTATTCCAGGTCGATTGTCGAGCCGCCTATGTGAAAGCCTAATGCGTGTTGGGTACGCTGTGCGCTGGCAAGATATGATATGCATGCTATTAATGCGGTAAGCAAATACTTTTTCATAAGGTCTGTATTTTATAGGTTAATTATATTGTTCAGTGCATGTAGTGTAACCCGGTGTGTGCCTCTTTTTGAAAATCCTAAGGCCGGCACGGCTTTCATTACGCTTCCGGCGTTTTACAATCGTTCAACTGGCAAGTTTTATAGCCTGTGGATTCAGATTCTGCGATTTGGCCATTTGTTCTTTTGCGTACTCGAGCTTTACGGTGTAGCGTTTTATCTTTTTCGAGGGAATTTCGAACATCGCGTCGTTCATTATTGTCTCTACTATCGAGCGCAGGCCGCGTGCCCCGAGTTTGTACTCGATTGTTTTCTTTACGATATAGTCGAGCGCGTCGTCGTCGAATTTCAGTTCCACGCCGTCCATTTTGAACAGCTTGGTGTACTGCTTTATTATCGAGTTTTTCGGCTCTGTCAATATTCGCCGCAGGGTATCCTTGTCCAACGGGTTGAGGTATGTTATTACCGGCAACCGCCCAACTATTTCGGGTATCAGTCCGAAGGATTTTATATCCTGGGGCGTTACGTATTTCATAAGGTTTTCCTTGTCTATCTTCATTTGGTTTTGCACGGAGTCGTAACCTACCACGTGAGTGTTCAGCCTTTGCGCTATTTTTTTCTCTATTCCGTCGAACGCGCCTCCGCAAATAAACAATATGTTCTTTGTGTCGACCTGTATGTATTTCTGGTCGGGGTGTTTGCGCCCGCCTTCGGGCGGCACGTTCACTATTGTTCCTTCCAGCAGTTTCAACATGCTTTGCTGCACGCCTTCGCCGCTCACGTCCCTAGTGATGGAGGGGTTGTCGCTCTTGCGCGCCACCTTGTCGATTTCGTCAATGAACACTATCCCCCTTTCTGCGCGCCGCACGTCGTAGTCGGCCACTTGCAGCAGGCGAGACAGTATGCTCTCCACGTCTTCGCCCACATATCCGGCCTCGGTAAATACTGTTGCGTCCACTATGGTGAACGGCACGTCGAGCAGGCGCGAAATGGTTCTTGCCAGCAGTGTTTTGCCTGTTCCCGTAGGCCCGAGCATTAGTATGTTCGACTTTTCTATTTCAACCGAGTCGTCTTCTGTTTTTTGTGTCAGTCGCTTGTAGTGGTTGTAAACGGCTACGGAAAGGAAACGTTTGGCTTCGTCCTGGCCTATTACGTACTGGTCGAGGTATTCCTTTATTTCTTTTGGCTTTGGGGCGGGCGGCAGTTCCGTTTCCTGCGCGGCCGCGTTAGCGTATTCGGCTTCATGCAGCGCTTCCTTGCACACGCGTGCGCCTTCGGTCAGGCAGTCGTTGCATATAAACCCGTTTATGCCCGAGAGCAGGAGGCGTACTTCGTGTTCGCTTCTTCCGCAGAACGAGCAATGGTTTTCTTTTTTATTTGTTGTCATCTTTCTTACGTTCGAGCACTTTGTCAATCATCCCGTATTCCAGCGCTTCCTGCGAAGTCATCCAGTAGTCGCGGTCGGAGTCGGCCCATACCTTGTCGAACGGGGTATGCGAGTGGTCGGCTATGATGGTATAGAGTTCTTTCTTTAGTTTCTGTATTTCCCTTGCGGTTATTTCTATGTCGGAGGCCTGTCCCTGTGCTCCGCCCATGGGCTGGTGTATCATCACGCGGCTGTGTTTGAGCGCCGAGCGTTTGCCTTCGGTTCCCGAAACGAGCAGCACTGCCGCCATCGAGGCCGCCATGCCCGTGCATATCGTGGCCACGTCGCAGCCTATGAACTGCATTGTGTCGTAAATGCCCAGCCCGGCATACACCGAGCCGCCCGGCGAGTTTATGTAAATGGATATGTCTTTGCCGGGGTCGCACGAGTCGAGGTACAGCAGTTGTGCCTGCAGCGTGTTGGCCGTATAGTCGTCTATTTGTGTGCCGAGGAATATTATCCTGTCCATCATAAGCCGCGAGAACACGTCCATTTGCGTAACGTTCAACTGGCGTTCTTCCAATATGTACGGGTTGAGGTACTGGTTTTGGGCGTTTATCACGTCGTCGAGAACCATGCTGTTTATCCCAAGGTGCTTGGTTGCGTATTTTCTGAATTCGTTCATCTCAAAAATATCCTTTATATATAATAATGTGTGCGGTTGCGTTTATGCCGTTGTGCGAAGGCTGCAAATATAGTGCCGCAAGTCCGTATTGCAGGTATTAAGGCCTAATCACCACTAAAAGCAAAGTTATGTAAATCTCCAAATATGCAAAATTTTTATGGGCTTTTTTTACTGTGTATGGTTGTTCCGACATGGCTATTTGCAAATTCCGGTTGCAAGGCACGCTCTGCACGGGGCTTAACGGACGGTAAAGTACAATGGTGCGGATAAGGCGTCCCGGGCCGGAGAGGCTGCCTATCGCAATATGACATTCCGACAAAGTTACAGCAAGCAGGAACGGTGGAAAACCGGGCACGTAAAAAAGCGGTTTCAGGCCGGGAAAAATGAAAACTGGTTTTCAGCGCGTTTACCCCACATGGGAGCAAAGAAAAAATACAAGGCACATATTTCAAAATATGTCTGACCTATTTTAAAATATC
>URSZ01000006.1 GCA_900550635.1 uncultured Prevotella sp.
ACCTGTTGCCTGGCATTTGCGTCGAGTCCGATATATGGGTTGTCGAGAATCACGAGCCTTGGCTCGCACTGCAATACTTCCGCAAGCTGTACCTTGCGAAGTTCTCCGCTCGAGAGCATAATCATCTTCTTATGCAGCAAATCCTCCAAGCCTAATATCCGGTTAAGTTCTTCGCTTATATCCTTTGAAGCAGCGGCGTTGCTCAGGACTTCTTCTACTGTGTTCGAGTCGCCAACATCCCATTGGTTCCAACGTTGCTGGTAATACGTGCCCGTTGCATTGCCATAGGCATCGCGAAAGGTAACGGTCTTTATATTTTCACTTACTTTTTTATGAACCGATGGCGTAAAGTCGTACTTCACTTCCGTTCCCCACAAAGGGTGTGCTCCCGTAAGAATATCGACCAGCAAAGATTTTCCGCTTCCGTTTTCGCCTATTATGGCAAGCGGTTCGTCCGAAGGTATGCTTACAGTTACAGGCTCATTCATGCGATAAGCCTCTATCCGCGTTACTCCGTTTGCTACTTCTATTATATTACGCATAAGTTTTACTTCGTTTGCAAGGATTTCATAAGCTCTACCTTACCCTCTCGGGATTACTTGCTACAAAATCTTTCCAGTTCTTCGAAACGTGCCGATCGCCTGAATGCTTCATCAACGCAGCTTCGTCAATCACCTTTATTTTCCCGGCGGCCGACGTGCTGTACATTTTACAGGAAGTTTCAAGAAAATGACAATATGCGGCAGCCAAGGCATCTGTCGCGTCGAAATAAGGAAGCAGAATTTCTTCCTTTATATTAAGGTAACGCTGCAACATTGCCGAAACCTGTTGCTTCGAGGCCCGTCCGTTTCCCGTTATGGCCATCTTTATTTTAAGCGGAGCATACTCATGTATAGGTATATCCTTATTGATGGCCGCGGCAATAGCTACTCCCTGGGCGCGGCCCAGCTTCAGCATGCTTTGCGCATTCTTTCCAAAGAAAGGAGATTCGATACTCAACTCATCGGGAAGGAAACTTGCGATAAGCGAATTTATGCGCTCGTAAATACGCCCAAGCTTAAGATACACATCTTTTACTTTCCGCAGGTCGATAACACCCATGGCAACCATCTTGGCCTGCCTGTCGTTCACGCTGAGCACCCCGTATCCCAAGATATTCGTTCCCGGGTCTATGCCCATAATGATACGCTCGGCTGCCTTTTTGCGCGATACCCAAAAGGTGTTGTCCGAAAAAGCAGCGTCATGTTTCGTATTCGCGTCATTGCCCGGTACTGCCGCCGCCTTCTTATCGTTTGATTCCTTGTACATATCCTTTCGAAAAGCAATGCAAAGTTACGCTGTTATTAAATACATACGACAATAAAACATTTAAAGAATATTAAAGTGAAAAGCAGCCTGTTCAGGGCTTTAAATACAAATCCGGTAATACATCCGCATATACTTACCTACACGTTAAGGGGCACAGAAAAATGTTCTTTGCTGAATATCTTTTCGGCAGGAGCGAGCGGCATACTCATACATACACCTGCAACAACGAAACGGAGCGTAAAACGATGAAAAAAACGAAGGCCGAAAACGGCTATTCCGTAACAGAAAAAGTGAAAACTAATTTTCAAGCGATTACACCCCGTTGGGAGCAAATAAAAAATACAAGGCACATATTTCAAAATATCTCAGACATATTTTAAAATAGGTCAGACATATTTTTTGCCCCTTGAAAACCCGTTTGAAAAACGCCCCGAAAGTGCAGACAAATACAGACAGGCGTTTCCTGCAATAAAACACATGACGTTTTTCCATTCAAAAACATCAAACCGCAGGTCCGCGCCACTGCCTGTTTTGTGTTAATCCGCCTTATTCTTCCACCATATCACAACGGCCATACCATTATTTGGGTATAGAGTTTAAAATAGCTTGTGTAACAGCCATAAAGAATGCCCATTTTTAGGCATTGCAAGAAATTTTAAGCACTTCTAACTTTGCACCCGAATTAATCAAGGATTTATAAATAAATGAAAATTACAACAGTTTTATCGATTATCGGTGCGGCTGCGTGCATGTTGACACCCGATTGCGCAAAGGCCCAGTATTCTGCAGCCGACAGCGTGCAGAACCACGTAAAAGGCAACCGTTTGAGCATAGGCGGATACGGAGAAGCCGCTTATACACGCAACTTCTACAGCGACAACGTTTACCGCTACACAGACCCGAAAAGTTATAAAAACGACCCGAGCCACGGGCGTTTCGACATACCCCACGCTGTTATCTATATAAGCTACGATTTCGGCAAGGGATGGACAATGTCGAGCGAAATAGAATTCGAACACACCGGCTCGGGAGGCGCCATCGAGAAAGAATACAGCGAAGGCGGCGAATGGGAACAGGAAGTAGAGAAAGGCGGCGAAGTGGAACTGGAACAGTTCTGGATTCAAAAGTCGTTCGGGTCATTCTTGAACGTGCGCGCCGGACATATTGTAGTACCAGTAGGACTTACCAATGCACATCATGAGCCGCTCAACTATTTTACGGTTTACCGCCCCGAAGGCGAAGCCACCATACTGCCCTGCACATGGCATGATACGGGAATAAGCATTTGGGGACGCCTTGGCGATTTCCGTTACGAAGTACAGATGCTCGCCGGTCTGGACGCGTTCATGTTCGACAGGGAAAACTGGATTCAAGGTGGCGCCGGCTCGCCTTTCGAATTCAAGGTTGCAAATAAATACGGCTTTGCTGCACGTATCGACAACTATACACTACCCGGACTTCGTGTAGGTTTGAGCGGATATTACGGACAGGCCATGCACAATTCGTATCCCCACGAGTTTGAAGGCGAAGACGCCAATGGAAACAAAAAGACCTACGACGGCACAAAAGGGCGCGTAGCCATAGGAGCGATAGACTTCACGTTCAACCGGTACAACTGGATTGTGCGCGGAAACGCCGACTACGGCTATTTGAGCAACGCCTCGACCATCAGCAAGATAAAGAGAAACCTTACATCGAACAACGCCCCGTACAAAAAGACACCCGTCGGGAAAAACGCAGTAGCCGTAGGAATAGAAGCCGGATACGACGTGTTCTCGCAAATAGGCAAGTTACGCGAAGACAACCAGAAACTGTATCTGTTCGGCCGATACGAATATTACAACTCTTATATCCCGGCAAAAGACCAGTCTAAATATGAATATACCGGGAAAAACCGCATGGCTTTCGGTGTGAACTACTATCCCATACCACAGATTGCGGTGAAAGCGGAATACTCGAAAAGATTCTTTAAAAGCCAATACAACAACGAGCCTTCCGTATCATTGGGCGTGGCTTATCAGGGATTCTTCCTATAAAACATATTATATAACGATTTAAAATACTACCGAAATGTTTAAAAGTTATTTCAAAAAAGCAGCATTCATAGCCTTCGGCACTGTGGCTGCATTCAGTTTGACATCGTGCGATGATGATGACAACGGCGGTGGGAGCACTTCGCTGACCGCCAAAGAAAGAGAAATGAGAACGGTGGCACAGGTTTACGTAAACAAAACAGTGCTTCCTACGTACAAACTCTTGGCCGAAGCAACCGGCGACCTGTACAACAAACTTCTGGCTGCCAAAAACAAATTCGTGAACGATCCGAACAGCCTTACACAAGCTGAACTCGACGACATCTGCGAAACGTTCATCGACGCACGCGCATACTACGAAGAAAGCGAAGCATTCCTCTTCGGTGCGGCCACCGACTTCGGAATCGACCCGCACATCGACACATGGCCTCTTGATTTGCACGGGCTGGCCATGGAACTTACAAACAAACTGCACCTCGAAGAAATGAGCGGGGACGAAGACGCTGCAATAGCTTTCGCTTCAGGCAAGTTAGGACAGGAACTGTTAGGCTTCCACGGTATAGAATTCATCATCTTCCGCAATGGAAAGAACCGCACGGTAAGCGCACTTCAGAATAAAGAAGACCATGCTGTGTTCAAAGAATTAAATGCAAATGTTACCGGAGAAGAAGAACTTATTTATGCAACTGCCGTTGCCGGAGACTTGAGAGACAAATGCTGGCAGATGGAAGTAGCTTGGGACGACAATGCGCCACAAGAGCATAAAGACAGGATTGCCGAACTCGACCTGCCTACAACAGTAACCGGTGGACGCTATTCCTACGGCCAGAACATGCTCAACACAGGAAATGCCGGAAGTTCTTACGCCACATGGCAGGAAGTAATGGGAACTATTCTTATTTCCGGCTGCCAGAACATATCTACCGAGGTTGCATATAAGAAGATTGGCAATCCCTACGGAAACGGAGAAGAAGCTGACCCCAACTACATAGAATCTCCTTACAGCCAGCGTTCCTTCTATGACTTCAAGGACAACATCATAAGCATTCAGAACTCGCTTTATGGCGGACGCCCGGAAGACAGGAATGAAAACAGTTCAATTATGTCTTATCTTAAGAAGTATAATCCTGACCTTGCCGAAAAGATGGAAACCGACCTGAATGCTGCGATAAGTGCTTTGGAAGATTGCCAAAACCAGCTTGTCGGTGGATTTGTCAACAATCCGACGGATCCTCTTGTGGGAATTGCGCAAGACAAGATATACACCTTGGATGACGACTTACAGAAAGCCGGCGAATGGTTCGCAAGACAATAAACATTATAACTCAAAATGCCATAGTTGTGCTTGATTTCTCAAGCACAACTATATGCGTATAAAACAAATAAACAACACGAATATGAAAATCAGCAACAAACTCTCTTTATTAGCTTTATCATGCCTCGCCATGACCTTGAGTTCATGTAGCGACGACGACAATATATCCAACATCAGCCGCGGCGACGCAGAGTATGTAGGCAAAGCCGTAGGCAATTTCGACGAGTCTGAATGGTATCCGGGCGGACGGCTCGGAACGACAGAAGACGTTGTGGCAGGCTGCTACGAGGACGAGGCTCCTGCGGTTAACGAACAGGGGCTTTTAACGGAGTTCAACACTGGCGAATATTTCTTTGAAAGGAACTTCAACCTTAACACACAGCCATTCAACGGGCTCGGCCCCGCCTCATTAAGGAAAGCCTGCATTGACTGCCACCCGGGCTACGGGCACGGAAAAAGACAGGAAAGCTACAAGTCTACGTTCGGCAACGGTTACCTGCTCGTGATTTACCACCCCGTAGACGGAGCGAACAGCAACGACGGTCCTTACATTAGTGAAGTAACCGGAATGCCGCAAACACAAGCTACCGCGCCGTTCCTGCCACCTGTAGATGAAGACAAGGTTTCAATAGAATGGAAAACCGTAACCGCCATGGAAAGCGGGCTTCCAATGCAATTTGAAGACGGTGAATCGTATGAGCTTATCTATCCTGAAGTCAATATTCCCGAAGACGCATTCAACACAAACCCTAAACCTACTAACATAGCCGTTCGCCTGGAATCGACAATAGGAATAATGGGTACAGGGCTTTTGGACGCGATACCCGAAGATTCAATAAAACGGCAATATCAAATTGCGGCAAGCAAAGGAGCCGACCTGAATCCTAACTTCTGGGACAAGGATGCAAACGATTTCGCTCCGGGAGCATGGTATACCACATGGACTTCCAGCGGTGCCTTGGCCGACGGCACTAAAGTCACTAAGATGTTAAAACGATACACATACGCCTTGACACGTGCTTCATTGCAAGACGGAGCAGGCGCCAATGCTATATGGAATATAACGAACGTATCGCGCAGCGACCGCCCCAACCTGTACAGCACCGACGCATGGGCCTTGGCTATGTCGGAAAACAAAGACGTTATTGACAACATCAAGAACAACCCGTTCTCTCCCTACTATGCCGACGGCACGGAAGAGGGAATTGCCGACGCTGTAAAGAATTTGCTTTCACCAAAAACAGACCAGTTCAACAACCAATGGCACAACTTTACCCCCGAGATGACCGACGACAACTATTATGCGTTCATGGTTTGGCATCGCGGCCTTGCCATACCGCGTGCCCGCAATCTCAATGATAAAGATGTGCAACGCGGCAAGGAACTTTTCATGCAAATGGGATGTGCAAACTGTCATCGTCCTTCATGGACAACCGGTGAGGACAACTACTGGACATCGGACAACATCAAGAACCGTCCTTTGCCCAAATATCCGCACCAGAAGATTTATCCGTATACCGATATGTTGCAGCACCGCCTCCACATGATAAATGACATACACGGCTCATGGTGCCGGACCACTCCACTGTGGGGACGCGGCCTGTCACTGATAAACACGGGCGCAGAGGACCGTCTGCACGACTGCCGTGCGCGCAATGAAATTGAAGCTATCATGTGGCACGCATATAGTAAAGAAAGCGACGCATACAGCTCCGCCGAAAAATTCTACAAGCTGAAGAAATCCGACCGCGAAGCTGTTGTGAAATTCTTACGTTCCATTTAAACCTCGTTTGCCTGGCGCGGATTAAACAGCTTTGTTTTTATGCGTATGCAAACGCGGTCGTAAGAACCAAAAGAAACTGCGATAATCCATAGCGCAAAAGGCAAAGATTTTACACCCGCAAGGAGAAAGAAAAAAATATGTCTGACCTATTTTAAAATATGTCAGACATATTTTAAATTATCTCTGAGATATTTTTTGCGGCACGAATCAAGCCTGCCACTCCATGATAAAAATCTTCCACACCGATATGGGTCTTTTAAAAAGTTGCTGACAGCAAACCGACATATCAAAAAACAATAATTTACAAGATTACAAGTTTATTAAACACGTTTACCACAAAAACAAGAACATTACAATTTAAAGCCTATTCCATAGAACATGATAAAAAAGACCGTTTTCATCCTGTACTGCGCAGTAATTGCGTGCATGGCAGCCGCCACTATCGTTGAAAACTGCTTGGGAACAGAATTCACTCACATGAACATATACGGCTCATGGTGGTTTTCCTTACTGTGGGGCGCTTTGGCCGGTACCGGCATATTCTATTTCATAAGCCGGAAAGTGCGCCGCGTATCCGTTGTTGCGCTACATGTTTCTTTCGTTATAATATTAATTGGCGCACTTATTACACACCTGTCCGCAAAACAAGGATATGTACATCTGAGAATGGGCGATACGGTATATACTTATTATGTTGTAAAATCAAAAGGCGAGGCCAAGGAAACCAACCTGCCGTTTTCTTTGGAACTTACTTCATTCAGCATAAAATACCATAGCGGCACGGATACTCCTGCCGACTACAAATCGGAATTTGTCATAACCGAGAATAACGTGGAAAAACATGTTTCCGTGTCGATGAACAATATATGTTCTTACCGTTCTTATCGCATTTACCAAAGTTCATTCGACCCAGACATGCGCGGGAGCATACTCGCCATAAACTACGACCCGGCAGGAATACCGATAACATATGCCGGATATTTCTTGCTTTTCCTTTCATTGATATGGATTCTGATAGATTCCAAAGGACCATATAGAAAAATTCTAAGAAGCAACATTCTGAAAAAAGGTTTTCTTCTTTTTATTGCCTTTTTCCTAACAGGCCAAAAGGCCAATGCTGCCCCGGTTTTGCCTAAAGAAACGGCAAACGAGTTCGGGCGTATGTACATTCTTTATAATGGAAGGATTTGTCCCATGCAGACCTTTGCTTTGGACTTTACAAAAAAACTCTGCGGCAAGGCTAAATACAAAAACTATACAGCCGAGCAAGTACTTACCGGATTTATTTTCTACGCCGAGGAATGGAGCAACGAACCTATAATGAAACTTAAAAGCGGAGCACTGCAAAAAGAACTTGACCTGCCCGAATACACTTCGGCTAATTCATTTTTCAAAGGATATATGAACAGTTATATCCTCGGCCCGTACATACAGGAATATTATAACGGCACACGTAACGCCGTATGCAAACAGGCTGTCGAAATAGACGAACGCCTGCAGTTGATAATGGAATTGAACAGGGGAACATTACTCAAGATTTTCCCTGTTACGAACAACGGAGAAACTGCATGGTATTCCCCGGTAGACGAAATACCCTCGACAGTCGACACATTGCAAACGAAATTCATGCAAAACGTCCTTCGTCTTATAAGCCAGGAAGCTCGCAACAAACAAATCGCGACAGTAAATGGAATAATAGAAAAGTTGCAGGCTTACCAAAAGAAGCACGCAGGAAATTCCCTCCCTACTCCTTTACAAACACGCGCAGAACGGATATATAACGCCGTACCTTTTGCTACAGTGCTTTTCATAGCGAATCTAACACTTGGCCTGCTCTCTCTGATATTCTTTATTACGGCAACAACACGCAGCATTCAACCCGAAAGGCAATCAAAGGTAAACGCAGTTTTCACCGCAATGATGTGCATATCCTTCGCCTTGCTGACATTGTGCCTTACATTAAGGTGGATAGTGAGTAAGACCATTCCCATGTCGAACGGCTACGAAACAATGTTGACCATTTCATGGGTTATAATGGCTGCAACAATTTGTGCAAGCCACCGGTTCAGAATTGTCATCACTTTCGGATTTATTTTGTCAGGATTGTTCCTTCTTGTTTCGCACATCGGGCAGATGAATCCGCAAATCAACCACATCATGCCTGTGCTGTCTTCGCCGTTGTTAAGCATTCATGTGAGCGTAATTATGGTATCGTTTGCCTTGCTTTCCTTTACTTTTATTTGCGGGTTGACGGCTTTGATTATTAATCTTATAAACAAGGGCGGGATTGCCGGACAAGAACGTATAAAAGCATTACAAATGCTTTCGCAGCTGTTTCTATACCCTGCCATTACGACATTGGGCATAGGTATTTTCGTGGGAGCTATTTGGGCAAACGTATCGTGGGGTACATACTGGAGCTGGGATCCCAAAGAAGTATGGGCGCTTATAACATTTATGATTTATGCCATCGCATTGCACAAATGCTCTATTCCTATGCTTAACCGCCCCATGACATACCACATATTCATGGTTATAGCTTTCCTTTCTATTATTATGACATATTTCGGAGTAAACTATTTGCTCGGCGGCATGCACTCTTACGCATAAACAGATACCGACCTTCATTCTTGGGTTACAACAGGGGCTTTTTCAAGAATTCCGCCTTCGTTGTAGCGTTGATTGTTGGGAAGCCCCTTCTTGTTCACGCCTTTTCCCATTAGTGCTTTAAGTTCGGGCAAATGTTTTTGGTAAACTCCGCGGGGCAGTGTGCCGTATTTCCTGCACAATGAAGCTGCCATGCCCACTACTTCGCCCATCATGCCTGTTGTCCGCATTACTCTGACAGTACCCAGTGCAACATGCGTGACACTGATGTTTCTCCCGGCCATGAAGAGGTTATTTACATTGCGGGAATACAGACAGCGATAAGGTACGGAATAAGGGTAAATCAATATGTGCTTGGTAACGGCCTTGAATTCAGTATCCGGAAAATATTTGCTGTTTTCAGGGTCCGGGCGGTGCAAATCTATGCTCCACGTTGTTGTAAAAGAAGCATCTTCGTGAGCCACATTTTTCTTTATGTCGTCTTCTTTCAGGATATAGTCGCCCATAAGACGTCTCGATTCACGCTTACCTGCAACGTAAGCAACCCAACCCAGTTTGCGCTTTCTGAAATCAGTATTATCTTTTAGACTGTTTTTAAGAAAACTCCAGTTTGAATAAATTACAAGCATTCCGTAGTCGCGTATTCTTTCAAAGTCCTTAATCTGGTCGAGGTTCATTCCTGTCTCCCATGTCCATTCGCCCATTGTTACCCGTTCACAACTGTTTTCATTGAACTCCAACCCGTAATCGAATTCGGGGAACGTCACGGGCTTGTCCGTCTCGACCGAATACCATTGCACGGAAGAACCCATAACCATACTGTCGGCCTTCTCAGGAGCTATATCTTCGTTGAATTCAGCACGCCCTTCGCGCCCCATACGGTAGTCAGCTCCGGCCATATAGCCAATCGAGCCGTCGCCTGTGCAATCTGCAAACAGAGGAGCGGTAAAACGCAACTCATTACCGTTTTCGATATGTTTTGCCACAACAGACGTTATCACGTCGCCGGATTTCTCTACAGCAAAGGCACGGTAGTTCAAAAAAAGAGTCACATTTTCCTCCTCTGCTATCCAATCCATTTTCTTGTCATCTTCATAATACTCCGCAGGCTGCGCGTTTCCGCCCTTAAGCGGACCGAATTCCTTTTGCAGTCCCCCAAGTTCCTTGTATTTGCCGACTTCAATCCTTCCGCCCAGGTGTACACGCACTTCCGAACTGTTATTACCGCCAAGCACCGGCCGGTCGTTTATCAGTGCCACTTTAAGCCCGAGTCTTCCGGCCGATACGGCGGCACTCATTCCTGCTATTCCACCGCCGACAACAACCAAATCGTATCCGCTTTCAGTGGGAGGAGTTACGGGGATATTCAATTTCTCCCTTCTGAATTTATCCAGACTGTCAATGTCGGAAGGAGGCACATCTTTTGCGTCGGTGGTAAAATAAATTGCGTCGCAACGTCCTTCAAACCCTGTAAGGTCATGCAGTTTGATTTCGCAATTCAAAGATTTTACCGATATTCTTCCCGCTGGTTGCCACAACCACTTGTTCCCTGTTGCACCCAATACTGTTTTTATCTTTTTTCCATCCACATACAGGCAGAACTTACCTGCTCCTTCGCCTTCTTTCCACGGCGAAGTCCAGTTATAGGTACGTACATACACGTAATAGGTGCCTTTTTCAGGAAATTCGACCTGCGTAGACGCATCTTTCACAGGCTCACCCATACCGTGCGCCAAAAGATAAGGAGAACCCATTACGTCCATGAACTGCTGGTCAACCACCCAGCCGCCCTTGCAACTGAAGCTTTCGGTCTCGACAAAAAGGAAGGCCGATTTTACGTTTGGAAATACTGCAAACAATGCGAACAAAAGAATAGCGAGGAATTTGGGTTTCATGGTTATAGCTTTTATATAAAAGTTGATAAGCAAATTTACGAAAATAGAGCAACATATAGTACGCTCCGGCCGCAGATTATATAAAAAAAGCACCTTGCCGCAATCACTTGCATTGCACATAAAAAACCAAGCGTCCGGAAAGCCGTATTTTCGATGCCACAACCGGTTTGTCTGCAATTTGTCTGCTTTTACATTTTACGGTAAAAGCCTCCGAAACAATATGTCTGAGATAATTCAAAATATGTCAGACCTATTTTAAAATATGTCAGACATATTTTTTCCTTGCTCCTATCTGATGGTAATAATAAGATTCACAATTTATATGTTACGCGCGCTATCTGTCTTTCTTTTCTGCCACAACTGATAACTGTTTATTATATTCTGCCAAATAACATAACTTCCGGGAGCAACAGCCGCTATTGGGTTTAAAAAGTTCAACGCCATCCATATTGTAAACGATGTATTCTTCTGTCCCAAGGCCTGCCCTGCGCTAATCATATCCTCCCGACTGTACAAATGACCAATGAACTTGCCGTAAGCAAACTTAAATATGCAAACTATTGCAGCTCCTGTAACCAAAGCCATTTCCAAACTGCCGTCTGAGATGTTCAGAAAAACCACGCGCATTGTCAACCCTGTGACCAAAGTTAGCGACACTCCCCAAAGGTAATAAGAAATGTCTTTTATAGCCACGATTCGTGCATGAAGCCTTGGCGTTGTGTGCTTTACTATAAAGGCAAGCGCAAAAGGCAGAAGCAACAGGAAAGAAATCTTATACAAAATCGTAGCAAACGCTATAAATATATTCAACCCCGGTATGGGATTTATCAATGGACACAAGGTTGTTATAAGCAAGGCAGACAGCACATTGCTTTCCAACGTATAAGATGTAAGCGACGCGACACTACCACCCAATTTGCCCGTTATAACCGCTGCTGCCGCAGCGGTAGGGCTCAAAAGACAGGCGAGCACTCCTTCGGCCAAAGACTTGTTGAATTCATCGCCATTAAAAAATTTTACTATTACGAGCATGCATGCCACACATAATACCACCTGAGAAAACAGCAATATTACGTGCCACTTGCGTGGCTTCATTTCTCTGAAATCAATTTTGCAGAACGTAAAAAACAACATAAAAAAAATAGTAGCCGGCAAAAGCCAGTCAGTAATTTCCAATATGCTTTTACGCATGGGGGCAAAAAAGGAAATCTTAGAAAAAATCAGATATAAAACCGTACCCGAGACCATTGCTACAGGTAAAAGCCAATTCTTTATAAAGACAACAAACCTCGACATCCTTTACTGTTTTATATTTTACGCTCAAAATCGTTTACGCAAGTGCAAAGTTAGCTGTGATATAAAGAAAAAAGCATATCAAAATGCCAATTTAACGCAAATATGTCAAACTATACGCGTTTTTGCACATCGTGGCATACAAAATAATACCGTATTATCTTAAATTTGCGCTTAGCACAAACAATCAAATAATACTTATATGCAAAATTATCCAACTGAAAGGAAACAACGTCGAACTAAGAAATTTCACTTTTCTATTAGAGTTGCAGCTGCAGGCTGTTTCGCCTTTTTGGCTTCTATTTCCAACGTAAATGCACAAGAAAAAAGCACCTCCGACACGCTTGCAACTACCATAGATGAAGTAGCAATCACAGGAACACGTGCGCCGTTAGCAACAGATAAATCCGCAAGGATTGTAGGCGTTATCACAAAGGAAGACATCGCGAACTCGGGAGCAACAACGGTAAACGATTTATTGAAACTTGCAGCAGGAGTAGACGTAAGGCAACGCGGAGGCTTTGGAATACAGACAGACATCAGCATAAACGGCGGAACTTTCGACGAGATAACAATCCTGCTTAACGGCGTTAACATCAACAATCCGCAAACAGGGCATTTGGCCGGTAGTTTTCCTGTTTCGCCGGAAGATATTGAAAGAATAGAAATACTTGAAGGTGCGGCCGGCCGTTTATTCGGAAGCCAGGCTTTCAGTGGGGCAATAAACATCATTACACACAACGTAAAAGAAAACGCAATCAGAGCAAACATATCCGGCGGCTCTTTCGGCACATTCGAAAACGGGGCCGGCCTTGCACTTAAAACGAAAAAGACATCCCATTACGTAAGCGGCAATTACCGCAGAAGCGACGGTGGCACCGACAACAGCAGTTTCAATCAAGGAAGAGCCTTTTATAATGGAAAATTCAAAAACAATAATGTAAAAATCGACTGGCAAACCGGTTTTGTAAAGCAAAGCTACGGTGCCAACACGTTCTACAGCGCTGCATATCCTGACCAATGGGAATCGAACTCACAGATTATGATGTCGGCCCAAGCCGAGACTTACGGTAAAATCCATATTTCTCCTAAAGTTTCATGGGTTCATGCCAACGACCATTTTCAACTTATACGCAACTCTCCCACCGGCGAAAACTTCCACAAGAACGATGTCTTTACGGCGTCGGTAAACGCATGGACCAACTGGGTACTGGGGCGCACTGCCATAGGAGCGGAACTGAGAAGCGAGGACATCCTTTCAACCAATCTGGGAAGACCGCTGGATTCTACGAGATATGTAAAAATACGCGGAGAAAAAGGCAAATACTACACCCACAACGACTCACGCTCCAATATCAGTTACTTTGTTGAGCACAATGTTGTTCTACGTAACATTACCATATCGGCCGGACTTTTTCTAAACAGAAACACAGCTATCGACGATAAATTCCGTCTTTACCCAGGTATAGACGTAAGTTACCGACCTGCACGCAACGTCAGGCTAACCGCTTCGTGGAACAAGGCAATGAGACTGCCTACGTTTACAGACTTATACTATAAAAGCCCTACGGAAGAAGGCAACGCCGGTCTTAAACCGGAAAAGACATCTTCTTTCAAAATAAACGGAGAATACAAAAACCAGTGGCTTTACTTAATGTTGCAGGGGTATTATAATCACGGCACCGACATGATAGATTGGGTAATGCGGTCGGCCGATGACAAATATCACTCGGCTAACTTTACACTCGACAATTACGGTTTCACTATCGCAAGCGCTATCGACTTCAAGAATTTGACGGGCAGATATTTCCCCATAAGAAAATTCAGCGCGTCTTACGCATATATTTACCAAGACCGAAAGGACGACCAATACGTTTACCGTTCAAACTACGCAATGGAATATCTGCGCCATAAACTTGTGCTGACTTTAGACCACAACATCTTTTCGCGTCTTTCTGCGGCATGGTCTTTCAAATGGCAGCAACGCGAAGGCGCATACATAAAATACGCAAACAACGCCAGCACAGGCAAACTAATCAAATACTCGCCTTACGGACTGCTGAACGTAAAACTTAGCTGGAAAGCTCCGAAATACGAAATATTCATGACAGCAGAAAACATTACGTCACATCGCTACTACGATTTCGGCAACATAGAACAGCCAGGTTGCTGGATTATAGCAGGAGCAAAACTAAATCTGACGTTCAAATAATAAAAAAGGCCATTAATATGCACACAGAATATTAACCGACGTGATAGGAGCATTCAAAAACTACGTCTGACCTATTTTAAATTATGTCTGACCTATTTCAAAATATGTCAGACATATTTTTGCGGGCTTACCTGCAGTAGTAGTTACCGTGCCTGATTAATGCGCCAAAAAGGCATGTGCATTGCTCAAAATGAGCGGCATAATATCATTTAACCGGAATTTATCACAAAAGGGCGCAAGGCTTGTCGGCAAAAAGGCTATATTTGCGTTATAATTAATGCAGGCAACAAAAAGCCATGCAATTTCTCTCATTTAAGTAATATCAAATAAAAATATTATGAGTTTCAATCTTCCGCAATCAAACAAAAAACGGGTCGTAATCGTAGGTGGTGGCTTTGGCGGACTTAAACTCGCCAACAAACTGAGCAATTCGGATTTTCAGGTTGTTCTTATAGACCGTAACAATTACCACCAGTTTCCGCCTTTGATATACCAGGTTGCCTCGGCAGGTGTTGAGTCAAGCTCTATATCCTTTCCTTTCCGTAAAATATTCCAAAGGCGCAAGAACTTCTATTTCAGGATGGCGGAAGTACGTACACTATTCCCTGAATACAAAATTCTGCAAACATCAATAGGAAAAATAAAATACGACTATCTTGTTCTGGCTGCAGGAACGACTACGAATTTCTACGGCAACAAACACATTGAAGAAGAAGCCATGCCCATGAAAAGCGTAAGCGAAGCAATGGGCCTGCGCAACGCATTGTTGGACAATTTTGAGAGAGCGCTCACATGCGCCGACGAACAGGAACGTCAAGAACTGCTCAACATAGTAATCGTAGGCGGCGGCGCAACCGGAGTGGAAATAGCAGGGGCATTGTCGGAAATGAAAAAATACGTTTTGCCCAAAGACTACCCCGACATGCCAGCCAGTCTGATGCACATATACCTAATTGAAGCCGGGCCGAGGCTTCTGCCGTCAATGAGTCCGAAATCTTCAGAGCACGTGGAGCAGTATTTGCGTGAAATGGGCGTAAACATCGTGCTCAACAAAATGGTTACGGATTACAAAGACCACCGGGTGCAGCTAAAAGACGGAAGCCAAATAGCCACAAGGACCTTCATCTGGGTAAGCGGCGTTTCGGCCGAATATATCAGGAACATCGACAACGACCTTTTAGGGCGAGGACACAGAATAAAAGTGGACGAATACAACAGGGTTGAAGGATTGGAAAATGTTTTCTGCATAGGCGACCAATGCATTATGGAAGACGGTGATCCCGCTTGGCCGGGAGGACATCCACAACTGGCACAGGTTGCGATACAACAAGCCGCACTGCTTGCAAAGAACATTAAAAGGGCGGAGAAAGGCAAGAACATGAAACCCTTCCGCTATCATAACCTCGGAACAATGGCAACTGTTGGGCGAAACAAAGCCGTTGCAGAATTCAAGAGAGTAAAAATCTACGGATTCCTGGCATGGTTAATGTGGCTGCTTGTACATTTGCGCCCGATACTCGGTGTAAGGAACAAACTCATTGTTATGTTCAACTGGATGCTTAACTACTTTTCATACAGCCAGTCATTACGCATGATAGTGTATGCAAAAAAAGCAAAGGAAGTAATAGAACGCGAGCAACGCCTGGCTTCAACCCATTGGGGAACAGACCTGCTCAGCGAAGGTTCGGAATACGTAAAGAAACACAACACGAAATAGGAACAAGCCTTGAACAGGCGCAAACAAACTGCCACAGAAAAAAGATTCTATCAAAACAATGGGATACAAACACTTTATATTCGACGTTGACGGAACCTTGGTAAACAACGAATACGCGCTTCTAAACGCATGGAAAGACACGTTTCTTGAAGTACAGGGCAAGTTGTGGGACACAAAAGACCTTACCTTTGCCTTGGGCATTCCCGGAGAAGACATTATGAAAAAAGCCGGAGCCGAATATTCAGAAGAAGCTTTCGAGCTATGGAGAACGCATTTGCAGAAATACCGCAATACAATAAAGCTTTTCGACAACATGCAGGACACACTGGAAAAGTTGAAAGGCAAAGGCAAGCAGTTAGGAATAATAACATCAAAGACACATGCCGAATTCGACGGCGACACTGTAATACAATCTATAAAAGACATGTTCGAGGTTATTATATGCGCCTCCGACTCTCCACGACCTAAACCTTTTGGCGATCCAATCATTACATATATGGAAAAGACCGGGACAACCGAAAAGGATGTCATATATATAGGCGACAGCACTTATGATTTCGAATGCGCGCAGAATGCGAATGTCGATTTCGGTTGGGCCGCATGGGGAGACAGCCAGATAGCAGGTATCGATTCGAAATACAAATTCTCAAAACCTGAAGAGATACTGACTCTTTGTTGAATCACGGCGCAGGCATTTTATGGTACGTAAATATCCATTTACCTAATGCCCGTCATTTCACTTACTTCAAAAATTAGCGCACTCCATTGGGAGAAGAAAAAAATTATGTCTGACCTATTTTAAAATATGTCAGACATATTTTAAATTATCTCTGACATATTTTTTTTGAGACTCCTTAACGGCACAGACAAAACAACTGGCCTGCATACTTCCGGACCTTATAACCTTAAAAGATTCTATCAGCAGCAAACCTGTCTGCCCTTATATAAGGCCGTTTTCTTACGGGTCATGCTTTAGCCTCTTTTTATGCAAAAACATTAACTTTGCATTGCAAGAATTAAAAGCCACAAAAATGAAGTGTAAACTGGAATTCCATATAAACTACCGCACAAAACCCGAAGAAACGCTTGTAGCAAAAATTTTCAGCAACAAAAAAGGACATTCTCTCTTCGAACGTATTTACCTGCAAACAAACAATGGCTTTGAATGGCACACACGACAGGAAATAGAGCTTAACCCGAAGGCGGAATATACATACCACTACGTAATTTTAAAAAACGGCAACGAGGAAATTGCAGAAAAAGCCTTCCCGCTGCACGAATTAAGTGTATCGGAAAAACAAAGTTCATACACATTTTACGACACATGGCGCTGGGACGTAAACCAGCTCAATCTGTGCAGTTCGGCCTTTACCGACTGTATTTTCAAGAAGCATAAAAATATACCGGTAGACATATACACTGACGAACAATGCGCAGAAATAAAAATACACGCACTACTCCCGCAAAACGGGAAGTACGAAATTTTTCTGGTGGGGAGCAATGACATATCGGGAAACTGGGATGTAAACAAAGGTATAAAACTGCAACCCGCTGGAATGTACAAATACAGCGCAACCATAAAAAGCAAAGAACTAAAAGACACACAATACAAATATGTAGTCGTAAACAAGGCCGACAATAGCGTCATGTGGGAAAGCGGAAACAACCGCGTATTTCCGAAACCAGCAAAAGAAGGAAAAACCGTAATTGACGACGGTTGGGTACGGTTATCCAGGTTCACCGATTGGCGCGGCGCCGGAATTGTAATACCATTGTTTTCCCTGCATAGTTCCGGCAGTGCCGGCATAGGCGATTTCCTCGACTTGAAAAAATTCATTTCATGGGCGTCAGGCGTTGGATTTTCAGCAATACAACTATTACCAATAAACGACACGACGACATTAGGGACGTGGTGCGATTCATATCCCTACAACATTACTTCGGCTTACGCGCTGCACCCTATTTACATTGACCTGCGTAGCCTGATAAACAAATACGACCCTACGCTAAGGGAGGTATACATACGACAGAGCGCCAAGCTGAACAAGGGAAAAGAGCTTGACTATGAAAACACCCTAAAGTTCAAGAGCAAAATATTAAAAGCCATATATGCAAAAGCCGGTAACGACATAAACAATGATAAAAAATACCAGGCTTTCATATCGCAAAACAAAGAATGGCTGCTACCATACGCCGCATACTGCTGTTTACGGGATAAATACAAAAGCACAGACTTTTCCAAATGGACAGGATTTGAGAACTACAAGGAATCTGCCGTAACAAACGACAAGGCTCTGCTGAAAAAAATACAATACCACTGCTTTGTGCAATACATTGCACACACGCAAATGAAAGCGGCACATGAATACGCTGTAAAAAACGGTATTATACTGAAAGGCGACATACCAATCGGCGTAAACTCATGCGGCGCAGACGTATGGACGAATCCGTTATTATTCAACCGTGACATGTCTACCGGCGCTCCACCCGATTACTTCTCCGAAGATGGTCAAAACTGGGGCTTCCCTACTTATAATTGGGATGAAATGGCGAAAAACGACTTTTACTGGTGGAAAAAACGATTTACCGTAATGGCACAATACTTCGACGCTTACCGCATAGACCACGTGCTTGGCTTTTTCAGGATTTGGGAAATTCCACGATACGAAAAAAGCGCCAAAGGCGGGCATTTTTCACCTGCCTTACCATACTCTAAAACAGAAATAGAACATTACGGATTCTTGCTTAAACCCGAATACATTGGTACGCTTTTCCTTAAAGACAAAAACAAGGAGAATCTTTTACACGTAAAAATAAATGCCCACAACGAAGCAGCTTACCTCAATTTGAGTAACGAGCAGAAGAAAGCATTCGATTCATTATATAATGACTTTTTCTATAGACGTCACGATGAGTTTTGGGCAAAAGGAGCCATCGGGAAATTAAGCGCAATCACAAAATCCACAAAAATGTTACCATGCGCTGAAGATTTGGGAATGCTTCCGGGCAATGTAGGCAAAGTTCTGGACGACCTAAGTATTTTATCATTGGAAATACAGAATATGCCCAAACAGCATGGTGTTGAATTCGCAAATACAGAATTATATCCTTACAGGTCTGTTGCCACAATATCTACACACGACATGCCTTCGTTCCGGTTGTGGTGGGAAAAATTTCCAGAAACAGCAAAACGCTACTCATCACACATACTGCACGCACCATATACACCTGAAGCAAACGTCGACACATGTGAAAAAGTTGTGCGCATGCACCTCATGTCGCCATCGATGTTATGCTTACTCTCTTTCCAGGATTGGACATCAATATGCTGTTCCACCCGCACTGCCAACATACGTAACGAACAAATCAACAATCCGGCAGACCCTAATCAGAACTGGTGCTACAGAGCGCATCTTTCGGTCGAGAATTTAGAACAAAACACATTATTCAATGAAAAAATAAAAGAACTACTTACCGAAAGCAACAGAAATTTGTTTGCCTTCGTTTTGCAGAATAATATTTAATATCTAATTTAGCGCATAAAACATTGAATATATGCACAAGATAATTACAATATTCATTTGCTTGCTTTCTTTTGTATTCGTAAACGCACAAACGAAATCAAGGAATTTGGAAAAACTTATCCAGCAACAAAAAGCAGCAAAAGAACTGCTTGATTCCTATAAGTTCAGCGAAGCGGCAACACAACTGGAAGAAGATATTGAATTTGCCGAAAAGAAACGTCTTGCCACGGACACGTTAGAGTCGTACCTTGATTTTGCTAATATGGGGCAAAACATGCTTACAAGCACTGAGAAAGTTGTTTTTATAGACTCCGTCGTCATTGACAAGAACCGTTTCCTTGAAGTATATAAAATGAGCGAAGAATCGGGCGACATAGACTTGTTTAAAAACGTATTCAAGAGCCAAAGTGCCTCATCGGAAGTAGAAAATTCATTTACTTACATACCCCAATTACGCGACAAGGTCTATTTCAGCAACGTTGTTGACAGCGCCATGTATATTTTCACAAGAGACCGGTTGGATGACACTTGGAGCGACCCTATACAAGCTGAGGGGCTGGAAGACTTCGGATACGACCAAATCTCCCCTTTCGTGCTTAACGACGGCACAACAATGTACTTTGCTGCAAAAGGAGAACAAAGCTTGGGCGGATATGACATATTTTTAACCAGGTACAGCACAGACAACGGTAAATTTCTACGTCCTGAAAACATAGGAATGCCTTTCAATTCGCCCGACAACGATTACATGTACGCTATTGACGAAGCAAACAACATAGGTTGGTTTGTAAGCGACCGCCGACAGCCGGCGGGCAAAGTCTGCGTGTATGTATTCATTCCTAATGCCACACGTGAGAACTACACTATAGAGACTGGAGATACATTACAGAGTTTTGCTAAGATAAATGCGATACGTGATACTTGGAAAGGAAACAGCAATAGAGTAAACGAAGCCTTGAACCGTTTGAAGAATCTACTATCAGCAAAAAAACAAAACCGTGAAAGTAAAGATTTCATGTTCGTTGTAAACGACAGCAAGGTTTATACTTCACTTGATGATTTCCAAAATCCAGAAGCTAAGAAATATGCTTCGCAATGGATTGAAGCAAAAAAAATGCTGGAACAACAAAACGCACAACTTGAAGCAGACCGTAGTATTTACGCAAGTGCGCAAAACTCACAAAAAAAAGAATTGACTCCAACCATATTGGAAGAAGAAAAACAAACATCCGAACTAAAGGAATTCATCAAAAAACTTGAAAAGTTGATACGTCAATCAGAGCTCACCGATAAGTAAATCCTTTTATATCATTGGACTCAAAATATAATCAAATAAACACAAAAATAATTGTGGCAGGCTGAATTCAGTCTGCCACAATTATTTTTTACTTAATAAAAGTATTTACTTTACTTTTGCCACAATTGCCTGGAATGCTTTGAAATCATTCAGAGCCAAATCGGCAAGAACCTTGCGGTTTATCTCTATGCCGGCCTTATGCAAAGCGCCCATCAACTGCGAATACGAAAAACCTTCCAGACGTGCCGCAGCATTGATACGCTGAATCCACAATGCGCGGAATTCACGTTTCTTGTTCCTGCGGTCACGGAATGCGTAGGTGAGTCCTTTTTCGTAGGTATTCTTAGCTACGGTCCACACATTTTTACGAGCACCGTAATAACCTTTGGTTTTTTTAAGAATCTTCTTTCTTTTCGCACGCGAAGCAACGTGATTAACTGATCTTGGCATTTTTGTTTGTTTTTTGAACGTTGGCGCCACACATTTCCATGTGTGAACTTTTACGGCAGCAACATTCGGTTAATGAATTAATTTAGCGCTTAAGCAACATCTCACGAATTGACTTTACATTTGCCTTGTCGGCTATTGCGACATGGTCAAGATTGCGCTTTTGTTTCTTTGTTTTCTTAGTCAATATATGGCTATGAAAAGCATGACGGCGTTTAACCTTACCTGTTCCGGTAAAAGAGAATCTTTTTTTCGCACCGGAATTAGTTTTTAATTTTGGCATTTTTGTTTATTTATTAATTAGTTATTATGGAGCGCGTCAAGTAATACCACTACTTGTACACGTCTCTTTTGCTTTTACTTATATTTACTCGCCCTCGATTGTTGGTGCTTTATATTCCTTTCGGGTGTTTTCTTTAGGCGCTCTTTTGACTTCCACTTCTTTGGCAGTCTGAGTCGGTTGAACCGATTTAGCCTGCGGTACCGAGCCTTTGGCTTTTTTGGGAGCCAAGAAAATGGTCATCCTTTTCCCTTCGAGCACGGGCATTTGCTCTACCTTACCGTAATCCTCCAAATCATTTGCGAAACGAAGCAACAATACTTCTCCCTGCTCTTTGAAAAGAATGCTCCTGCCTTTGAAAAACACGTAGGCCTTTACCTTATTGCCTTCAGAAAGGAATTCTTTTGCATACTTGAGCTTGAAGTTGTAATCGTGGTCATCAGTTTGAGGTCCGAAACGAATTTCCTTGACTTCAATCTTTACCTGCTTAGCCTTCATCTCTTTCTGACGTTTCTTTTGCTGATAAAGAAATTTCGAATAATCGATGATACGGCAAACAGGAGGAGCTGCGTTAGGTGAAATCTCCACCAAATCAAGTCCTTTTTCTTCCGCAAGCTGTATGGCTTCACGTGTAGACATCACGGCAGATTCTATATCATCGCCCACCACACGCACCTCGCGGACGTGTATTTGTTCGTTTACGCGGTATTGTTGCTTTATGTTATCGTTCTTCATTAAATCGCATTTATCGTACTGAACAAGCCTGATTCATACAGGCAAATTCCACGATATTCAACATTTTCAAGCTTGCAGTTTATGCCAAAGGCACATAATCGGCTGCAAATTTAATACTTATTTGTTTCTTGGAGAACTTCCTGATTGATTTTCTCGGAAAATTCTTCTATTTTCATTGTACCTTGGTCGCCTTCTCCCTGTTTACGGACTGCAACCTGTTTTTCTGAAGCTTCTTTTTCTCCTACAACGAGCAAATACGGAATATGCTTCATTTCGTTGTCGCGTATCTTACGACCAATCTTTTCGCTGCGCGCATCTACCTCTACCCGCACATTGTGTTCTTCGAGGTATGCTTTTACTTCTTCGGCATAGTCGTTGAATTTATCGGAGATAGGAAGAACCACTGCCTGCACCGGTGTCAGCCACAACGGGAAACGCCCGCACGTATGCTCGATAAGCACTGCCACGAAACGTTCCATCGAGCCGAAAGGCGCGCGGTGAATCATGACAGGACGATGTTTTTCGTTGTCGGCTCCCATGTATTCCAGTTGGAAACGTTCCGGCAGGTTGTAGTCTACTTGTATTGTACCCAACTGCCAACGACGACCAATGGCGTCCTTAACCATGAAGTCCAGTTTTGGGCCATAGAAAGCTGCTTCTCCGTATTCCACACGGGCTTTCAGTCCCTTTTCTTCACATGCTTCTACGATAGCCTGCTCGGCTTTTTCCCAATTTTCGTCACTGCCTATGTATTTGCTGCGGTCTACCTTGTCGCGCAAGGAAATCTGAGCTTCGAAGTTATCGAACTTCAGTGCACGGAATATTATCATTATAATATCCATTACCCTGAGAAACTCATCCTTTACCTGGTCAGGGCGGCAGAAGATGTGAGCGTCATCCTGCGTAAAACCGCGCACACGTGTCAATCCGTGCAATTCACCGCTCTGTTCGTAACGATATACTGTTCCGAACTCGGCTATGCGCAACGGCAGGTCGCGGTAAGAGCGCGGTTTGCGTGCGTATATCTCGCAATGGTGGGGGCAGTTCATGGGTTTGAGCATATACTCCTCACCTTCTTCAGGAGTTCTGATTGGCTGGAACGAATCCTTGCCATATTTTGCGTAATGTCCTGAAGTCATGTACAGCTGTTTGTTTCCTATGTGCGGCGTGATGACCTGCAAATAGCCGAAACGCTTTTGTATGCGTTTCAGGAAGTCTTCAAGTTGCAAACGCAAAGTTGTGCCTTTGGGCAGCCAAATAGGAAGTCCCTTGCCTACGCGCTCGGAGAACATGAAAAGTTCCATTTCCTTTCCTATCTTGCGGTGGTCACGTTTTTTGGCCTCTTCCAGCAGCACGAGATACTCATCCAGTAGTTTCTTTTTGGGGAATGTTATGCCGTAAACGCGCGTCATCTGCGGGTTCTTTGCGTCACCGCGCCAAAAAGCCGCCGACACGGCAGTTACCTTAACTGCTTTTATTGGCGTTGTATCCACAAGGTGCGGACCGCGACAAAGGTCCACATAATTACCTTGTTCATATACAGTTATATGGCCGTCTTCAAGTTCATCTATAAGCTCGCTTTTGAACGTCTGCCCTTTCGACGCGAACAGTTTCAGCGCGTCGGCCTTGGAAATGTCCTTGCGTACAAGTTTTTCCTTGCGTGTCAGGAGTTCCTGCATTTTCTTTTCTATCAGTTGGAAATCCGACTCGCGGATTACAGTGCCTTCAGGGGGCATCACATCATAATAGAAGCCGTTCTCAATAGCAGGACCAATGCCGAACTGTGTTCCGGGGAAAAGTTCCTGAATAGCCTCGGCCATTAGGTGCGCAGAAGTATGCCAGAAAGCATGTTTTCCCTCTGGGTCTTCCCACTTCAACAGTTGAACCGTGGCGTTGCCGTTTATAGGGCGGTTCAACTCGTATATCTCATCATTTACTTTACAAGCCAGAACTTCTTTTGCCAGCTGGGGCGATATTCCCGCAGCTATCTCCGATCCTGTTACGCCTTGTTCGTATTGCCTTACAGAACCGTCAGGAAAGGTAATGTCTATCATAATATCTTGTTTTTTTTAATCTGTTTTTTATATTGCAATCCGAATTTGTAATCCGGCTTGCAAATTTAATAATAATAAATATTATATAGGTTTATTGTGGATTCAAACTTTAGAATACACCTAAAAAATTGCGATTCAACAACAATGAATACGCCGTGTACGCCAACCAAATCATAATGCTAACCAGCTTAAAGCTGGTTAGCATTATTTGTCTGCATTTTTAGGGCAAATTTCAAACGGGTTTTCAAGGGGGAAAAATATCTCAGACATATTTTAAAATAGGTCGGACATATTTTGAATTATGTGCCTTGTATTTTTTCTTTGCTCCCAATGTGGTATAACGCTCTGAAAATTAGTTTTCATCTTTTTGCCGAAAAAAGCGTCTTTTTCAGCTCGTTTTTTTGCAACATTTTCACATTGCGTCCACCAATAAGTATGGACATTAAAACATGCTTAGTAAAAAGGAACACAAGCCTCACGACATCGCGTAAAGTTGTTACAGAGAACTGCCCCGCCGCCATACCATGCAAAAAAGAAGCCGTCCCGCAAGATATTCATGCGGGACGGCCTTTCCGTTAGGTTATCAAAACGTTGTTACTTGTTTGTATTGCTGTTTGAAGTGTTGCTGCTCGGCTCGACTATTCCGGCTGAAGCCAAAACACCGTCGATTTCCTTTTCCTTGTCTTTCATCTCAAGGTTGTAGTAAACGTTCTTCAGCGCAAGTCCCCATACCTTCGGCTGGTCGGGTGCCAATTCACGGGTTTTTTCGAGATAAGGAAGCGCCTTGCGATAATATTCTTTTGCTGCTTCCAGGTCTTTCTTGTAATTGGGGTCTTTGGTATTGGTTGTGAATTTGTCCTTGTTTGCAACAAGCTCGTTTACATACGAAATACCCATATTGTACTGAGCTTCGTACATTTCAGGATTAATATCCAATGCTTTCTGCAGGTGCTCGCGCGCCTTTGTAAAGTCCTTAGCATTGTTCAGATATATACATCCTGCCGAATACCATGCGTTAGGATTGTTTGGAGCTTTTGCAACAAGGTCGGCTGCCGCAGCGATAGCTTCGTTGTTCAGATTCTTCATATTGTAATAATAAAGAAGATTCTGTACGAACTGCGTGTTGCTGGGAAGCTGCGTAATTGCCTCGGTTACACACTTAAGCCATGCGGCAGTGTCTTTCTTTGCCAACAGCGATTGCGACTTTATGAAGAACAAGTCGTTCTTGTTTTTCGACGACGTGTCTGCAATAGCGAAGTCCACATGCTTCAAAGCCTTGTCGTAATCCTTCATTTGGTAGCCCAGCAATGCCGTATAGTAGGCAACGGTGCAATACTGGTCGTGCTCAGCTTTGTACATAGAGTCTGCCTGTGCCTCGCTAAACAAAGGCAACTTGGGCATATTCAAATACTTTTCAAAAGCGTCGTATGCGCCTTTTTGGTCACCGTTGTTGTTAAGGAACTGGCCTGCATAGATGAAATAATTCCCCATCTGGGTTATCATCTTCACGTTGTTCTCGTTGTACTTTGGTTTTACCTTTCCTTTTTCGTTCGGCGTGTTGTCAATTTCGTAACTCTTAGTGAAATAGTCGAGCGACTTGTTCAACGAGCTTACAAACTTTCCTGTATCGCAGGGTTGATTCTGCGACGCTTTCAAGATTTCTGCATTGAGAATGCGCCCGTAGACATTACCTGCCATATTGTACGCACCTGCCATGTTCTTAGTCTTACCGCTCGTAAGTGCTCTTTCTATCAACTCTAAAGCTTCATCCTCCTTATTTTCGTCAAGCTTCATCTGAGCCCTGCCAATAAGACTATTCTGTGCAAAAGAAACAGTCGACGAGAAGAGAACTGCAAATAATACTAGCTTCTTCATATCAAATTAATTTAAAAGTTAATTATTCTCATTTACTTGTTCGTTATTATTTTCCTGAACACTTGTTTCTGTGTTTTCGTCATTAAATTCATCGTTGGTATCCTCCTCCGAATCCTCCCTCGGAACCCTGCAAACACTTGCGATTGTATCGCCACGCTTTCCTAAATTTATCAGACGTACTCCTTGAGTCGCGCGGCCCATTATCCTTACGTCCGACACGTGAAGCCGCAGGGTTATGCCGCTCTTGTTGATAATCATCAAGTCATCATTGTCGGTCACGGCCTTAAGTGCTACAAGGTCGCCAGTCTTATCAGTGATATTTATGGTTTTTACACCTTTACCGCCGCGATTTGTGATACGATAGTCTTCTACCTTGCTGCGCTTACCGTATCCTTGTTCGCTAACGACCATGACGCTTTCGTTCTCCGGGTCACAAACACTAACCATTCCTATCACTTCATCGCCTTCTTCAAGCGTCATGGCCTTTACGCCGGTTGCTGTACGTCCCATTGGGCGAACCGTGCTTTCGTTGAAATGGATTGCCCGGCCAAATTTATCAGCAACGAGAATTTCTTCGTCACCGCGTGTGAGGCATACGCTTACAACGTTGTCGCCTTCCTGGATGTTTATAGCATTTACGCCGTTTACCCTCGGGCGCGAATACTCGGACAGGCATGTTTTCTTTATTATGCCATTCTTTGTGCAGAACACCACATAATGACTATTGCAAAATTCTGGATTACTCAACTTTCGAATATAAAGACAAACGCTAACCTGATCGTCTGCTGCGAGATTGAGCATATTTTGAATAGCACGGCCTTTGGAACTCTTCGTTCCCTCTGGTATATCATATACCTTCAACCAGTAGCAACGTCCGCTTTGAGTAAAGAACAGCATTGTATTATGCATTGTTGCATGATACATGTATTCAATAAAGTCTTCACTCCGCGTACTTCCGCCACGGCTGCCAACTCCACCACGCCCTTGCGTGCGGAATTCGGCAAGCGGTGTGCGCTTGATATATCCCAAATGGCTTATCGTTATTACCACCTCGTCGTCGGAGTAGAAATCTTCGGGATTGAATTCGTCATCGTTCAATACAATCTCACTGCGGCGCGGGTCGCCCCATTTGTTTTTTACTTCGATGAGTTCTTCTTTTATCACCTCGCGGCACACGTTATCATCGCTCAGTATTTCGTTGTAACGGTTTATACGCTGTTCTATCTCATAGTGCTCGGCGTGCAACTGTTCCTGCATAAGTCCGGTTAACTGACGCAGGCGCATTTCAACGATTGCTTTTGCTTGTATGTCATCAAGTTCGAATCTGCTTTTCAGGTTATCCACAGCTTCTTGCGGAGTCTTGGCCGCGCGTATTATACGTACAACCTCATCAATATTGTCGCTCGCAATAATCAGGCCGTCGAGTATGTGAATTCTTTCTTTTGCCTTGCGCAATTCATATTGCGTGCGGCGTATAACAACATCATGCCGATGGTCGATAAAGCAGCGTATGCAGTCTTTTAGCGTAAGAAGTTTCGGGCGGCCATGCACCAACGCTATACAATTGACGCTGAAACTCGTCTGCAAAGAAGTCATCTTAAACAATTTGTTCAACACGACATTCGCATTCGCGTCACGCCTAACATCTACAACGATACGCATTCCTTCGCGGTCGCTTTCGTCATTTACGTTGGTTATGCCGTCTATCTTCTTTTCATTAACAAGTTGGGCTATATACATTATCAACTCTTTCTTGTTAATGCCGTAAGGAATTTCTGTAATAACAATCTTATCGTGCGCTGTGTCGGTTTCTATCTCGGCTCGTGCACGCATAACCACGCGGCCGCGGCCTGTGGCGTATGCTTCTTTTACCCCCGACATACCATATATGAAACCGCCGGTAGGAAAGTCGGGAGCCTTTATATATTTCATTAGGCCGTCTACATCGATTTCACTGTCGTCTATATATGCAACGCAAGCATCTATTACCTCGCCCAGGTTATGCGTAGGAATATTCGTAGCCATACCTACTGCGATACCGCTGGCACCGTTTACGAGCAAATTAGGTATCCGCGTAGGCATTACAGTTGGCTCCGTCAACGTGTCGTCGAAGTTATTGGTCATATCGACGGTCTCCTTGTCGATGTCCTGCATCATTGCTTCGCCAAGTGGCTGCAAGCGTGCTTCGGTGTAACGCATAGCAGCGGGGGAGTCTCCGTCCACACTACCAAAGTTACCTTGTCCGTCAACCAAAGTATAACGCATAGACCAATCTTGCGCCATTCTGACCAATGCGCCATAAACAGAAAAATCTCCGTGGGGATGATACTTACCCAACACCTCGCCTACTATACGCGCGGATTTTTTATATGGTTTGTCATGTGTATTTCCCAACCCCATCATTCCGTAAAGTATACGGCGATGTACCGGTTTGAATCCATCTCTCACGTCAGGAAGGGCGCGCGCTACAATAACCGACATGCTATAGTCGATGTAAGAGCTCCTCATCTCTTCCTCAATATTTACTTTTATTATTCTGTCTTGGTCTAACATTACGTTTAATTTCTTCTATATTCTTCGAATTGAGATTCAAAAGTACTCAATTTTTCTCATTATCGGCTTCACCTGATTATTAAAAATAGCTACATATCCGTTTTAAGGCCTTTTTTAGCCCCGTGGAGGGCTTTTTAACAATTAGCAGACTACCTTTTCTGGATAAAAAGTATTACTTTGCAGCATTATGATTTCAAAAGAACTAAGCATACGGCTCAAAAAAGCGGCCGACAAGTACGAAAAACCGGAATTTATCAAAAACGACCCGATACAATTCCCGCACCGCTTTTCCTCGAAATGCGACATTGAAATAAGCGGATTGCTAACGGCAATAATGAGTTTCGGGAACAGGAAACAGATAATAGCAAAGGCAGAAATTCTGCATGGCATGATGTGTGGTGAGCCTCGCGAATATATTTTGACACGCGCCTACGAGTCCCGCTTTCCCGCAGGCAAGACGGAAAGTTTCTACCGGATGTTGTCATACGGGGCGTTCCGAAACATTTTCGACATATTATATAATGTGTACGCCAACTTTCCCGACCTTGAAAGCTACATGCAAACTCTCGAAGGCACGCCCATGGAGCGAATGTGCCGGTTTCTGAAAGTTTCATCCAAAAGTCCGCAAAAGAAAATCAACATGTTCCTTAGGTGGATGGTGCGCAAAGACTCCCCCGTTGATTTCGGGATATGGCAAAGGTTTTCTCCGGCCGAGCTAATTATTCCCCTCGACACCCACGTGGTACAAATGGCACACAAAGCCGGAATTACCGATTCGGAAACATACTCGCTTGCCGCAGCAAGAAAGATTACGGAGACATTGAGCGAAGTATTCCCGGGTGATCCTGTGCGCGGCGATTTCGCGCTTTTCGGAGCCGGAGTGGATGATAAATTTTGAGTACTTTACAGACAAAAAAACGAAAACTGATTTTCATACTATTACACCCACATGGGAGCAAAGAAAAAATATGTCTGACATATTTTGAAATAGGTCAGACATATTTTAAATTATCTCAGACATATTTTTTGCCTGCAAAAAACTGAGGCTTTTTATTTGTCTGTGTTGGTTAGGAGAAGAATACTTACTTCGTGTCTTTCTCTTCCTGCGGCTTCATTACTACGCCTATCCCGTGACGGCCATCCATCTTTATCAGTATCGGCGCTTCGAAATGTACACAGCGTATGAGTTCCGTCTCGTGCACGGCGGGCAAGGAGTTCAGGTATTCTTCGTCAAAGAACCCGTCGCCGCAGAAAGGAGCTATTGTAAAATACCCCACACCGAAAGATGTCAGGTTTTGGAAAAAGTGTGTCCCTTGCGACGGGTCCACACGGTATTGTTCCAAGCCGCATTCCACTATGGCACGTGCGCCACTGATATGAGGCCACTTTACCGGGATACCCAACCAAGGGTCGCTGCTACCCCACCGTCCGGGACCGACGAGTACATAACCGTTTCCTTTTTCGATGTATTCGCGGTTCAGTTTCTCTATCTCGCGGGCTACAAGCCCGTTATTCTGTGCGTTGAAATTATTGCTTTTTACATATAGCACGTCGTAAACGTCATTCACTATTCCCTGCCCCAACACGCTCGAGCATGAAATTATCGTATCTTCCTTCTTTATAGCCGTAAGGTCCTCGTCCATATCATCCTTTGCGTCGACAATAGGACGTATCTGTAAAAGGTAGAACGTACACTTATCGTTATCTTCTACGTTAAGGGCAAATTCTATCTCTATGGGACGTCCCATTTCCTTTTGCCCTATTTCGAGCACCTTGCTTAAAGCGTCGGCCAGGGGGAATGCATCATGTTCAAGGATTCCGGAGAATGTAACGACCTTGCGCCCGTTTTTGTAAACTCCGCTATTCAGCATTTGGTCGTAAGGATCATAAGTTGAAGCAACGTATTTCAACGATTTGTCCTCAACGGCTTCCTTGACATTCAGTTTAAAGAGGTTGAATGAGTCGTCAACCGAAAGTTCCTTTCCCAGGTTTGACAGATTGAGGGCATAGAAGCGTGTTTGCGTTTCGCGCAAAGCTATGTCGAGCTGCGATGTTTGCAGTATGTTGTGCGGATGTGCCGGCGAGAAGCGCAAGGTAAGCCCTCCGTCAACAATATACTTGCCCAAACCTAACGCTACGTTTGCAATTCCTTCCTCACCCTTTTCGTCGCCTATGGGATAAAAGTTAAGCGACCTGGCCACTCCCGACATAGTAGGATAATACCTGTCGCCGTATGTTGTTCCTGCAACTTCCTGAAGAACTACCGCCATTTTTTCCTGGTCTATCAGATTTGACGTAGCTATCATATAAGCCTTGCTGTCTTTGTAGAACACAGAGGCATATACAGCTTTGATTGCATTGCGCAAGTACACCAGTGCCTCATCGGAAGCTATGCGGGGCACCATGTAGGTTGAATATATCCCGGCAAAAGGTTGGTAATGCGAATCTTCGAGCAGCGACGAAGAACGTACCGCAATAGGACTCTTCACAACACCGTAAAACGATTTTAGGTCGTCTAACAAACGCTCCGGCAAACGGGCTTTCAGGAAACTATCGAGAATCTCCTCATCCGAAGCATTGGAAAGCGCTACGGGATACAGGTTGTTGGTTTCCATGAATTCGTCGAAAATGTCAGTGCAAATCACAACCGTCCTCGGTATGGTCACACTCATATTTTCGTAATGCAACTGCGGATAACGGTTAAGCATGGCGCTCATGAATGCAAGGCCGCGGCCTTTGCCACCCAAAGACCCGTTTCCCATTCTCGCAAAAGTGCTGTATTCGTCAAAACGGTCGCGCTTGTATATTGCCACTACGCCGGAATTTTTCATCCTGCGGTACTCCACGATACAGTCGAAAATCAGCTTGCGTGCCTCGTTCATGTCGTCATAATCATTGACGTCCACTTTCTTAAGCAGTTCGGCCGGTGGAAACATTGCGCGCGAATAAAAGAACCGCGAGAAATGGTTGTGGCTCAAGTGATACACAAGCGAATCGTCGGGAATAGAGAAAATCTTCTGTTGCAAATCCTTCAAATCCCGGATTCTCATAATTTCTTCGTGCGTCTTAGGATTTACGATAACGAAGTCCCCGAATCCGAAATGCTCATTCACTTCATGGCGGAGCATTTGGGGATAAGCCTTAGAGTTCTTGTCGATAAACGAAGCCTTCAATTCATCGGCATACACCTCGTTTGCCACATCGGAACTCTCCAATATAAAAGGAATTATCAGCCCCGATTGCCTCACGTAACGGCCAAACTTGTAGCCCGCATAAGGATCTTTTTTCCCTGCCCGCATAAAACTCATGTCGGAGATTATGCCGAGCATGTTATCCTTGTAACGTTCAAAAATACGTACAGCCTCTTCGTAATTACGCGCCAACTTTATCTTAGGGCGGCCGCGCATTCTAAGAGTCTGCAGGTGACCGTTCAGAGCTTCTTTTGAAAACTCCTGACTTTGTTCGAGCACAAAGCGGTAAAGCAGAGGGAGCGCAGAAGAATATGAACGTATTGAATCCTCGACGAGCAATATTATCTGAACTCCCACACTTGCCGTATCATACGGAGCGTTCATCTTATCCTCGACGAGCTTGATTATGGCCAAGAGCAGCTCAGAATTTCCCAGCCAGCTGAACACATAATCTATAGCCGACAAATCCTCATTTGCCACCCGTTTTGAAACCTCGCGCGAGAAAGGAGTGAGCACAACTATTGGTATCTGCGGATAGCGCTGCTTTATTTCCTTTGCCGCTACAAAGATGTCGCGGTTATCCATATTCGGCATACAAATAACAAGCTCGAAATTGCGGTCGGCAAGTGCTTTCAAGGCTTCCGCCTCTGTTGTAACCTGCGTAAAACGCGGCGGAGAGCTCAAGCTCAAGGATGTATATTCGTTGAAAATCTGCTCATCCACCCGGCCGTCATCCTCAAGCATAAAGGCGTCATACTTGGTTGCGATGAGCAAAACATTATAAATGCGCTTATTCATTAAATTGGCGAAAGGAGTATCCCTGAACGCCAAGGCTTTCATGTTCGGTATTTTACTCATAATATATATGTGCCTGTTTTTCGTTTTGAAATATTGATTCAAATATATCACTTTTTGACGTGAGACGAGTATGCAGAACAAATTTATTTACCCATACAAGGCAAACATCCTTTAAGGAACATTTTCCATTCCTACCCGCATAAGTAAAAAAGGAAATTCGTCTCTAGGTATATCGAAAAAAAATATGTCTGACCTATTTTGAAATATGTCTGACATAATTTAAAATATGTCAGACATATTTTTTATTTGCTCCGAGAGGTACTTTTCCTCCTCAAAAATAAACCGATAGAAATATCCGCCAAAATGTAAACACCACCAAAGAAACATCGGCAAAAAATTGGTGCGTACAAAATAAATTGTATTTTTGCAAAAAATGCGTAAAAGTAAAGAAGAATGAAAAGGATAGCTTTTTTGTTTGTTTTCTTCATGGCTGCTGTCGGCATGTCAGCCCAAGAAAAGTATTCTGAAATAAAGTTCGACACCACCGAATATGACTTCGGCACATTTTACAGGGATGTCAACAAGCTGAGCCACACCTTTACTTTTAAAAATGTGGGCAATCATCCTGCCGTTATAAACCAGGTAATCACAACCTGCGGTTGTACGGTGGCAACCTACACGACAAAGCCTGTACTTCCCGGAAAAACGGGAACCGTAAACATTGTTTATAACGCAATCGGACGTTTCCCCGGTAATTTCAAAAAAACCATAACACTAAAAACAAATTCGAAAAAGCCTATAATAAAGCTGCATATAAAAGGCAACATGATAGATAGGCCGTAAAATTTGCGTCCGCACATTCAATGATAAACAGGTAAAGAAGTATTGTTAAAACTACTCTGAAATGGACAACAATCATTTAGTGATAATGGCAGGTGGCATAGGAAGCCGTTTCTGGCCCATGAGCAATGCAGAGCGTCCGAAACAATTCCTTGATGTGCTCGGAGTTGGGCGGTCATTACTGCAAATGACATTGGACAGGTTCTCAGGTCTTTGCCCCATTGAAAACACATGGGTCGTAACATCTAAGATGTACGAAAACCTCGTGCGTGAGCAATTACCGGAGTTGCCTGCAGAAAACATACTTCTCGAACCATGCAGAAGGAACACCGCCCCGTGCATTGCATACGTAAGCTGGAAAATAAAAAAGCGCAACCCACGTGCAAACATCGTAGTAACGCCCAGCGACCACATTGTAAAAGACGTAAAGGTGTTCAAGGAAGCATTGCGCGACGCAATGAACTTCACAGCCGAAACAGACTCTATTGTTACGCTCGGAATACATCCTACCAGACCAGAAACAGGGTATGGATATATTGAGGCAGACCTCAGCTATTCATCATCAAGGAACAAGCAAATTTTCCGTGTCGACTCGTTCCGTGAAAAGCCCTCCGTCGAGGTAGCAACACAGTACATAGCTAAAAACAACTACTTTTGGAATGCCGGAATATTTGTGTGGAGCGTACAGACTATAGTGAATGCATACCGCGTTTACCAGCCTGAAATCGCCAAGACTTTCGAATCAATGACTCCATTGTTCGATACGCCTAAAGAACAGGAAGCCATAGACACAGAATTCCCCAAATGTGAAAACATAAGCGTAGACTACGCCATTATGGAAAAAGCCGAGGAAATATTTGTATATCCTGTTTCATTCGGTTGGAGCGATGTTGGCACATGGGGAGTACTGAGGCAGCAGATAACCCAAGATGTGCACGGGAATGCCACTGTAGGGAACGTAGACCTGTATGAAACCAATAATTGCATAATACACTGCGCCGAAGCCAAGAAAGTAGTGGTGCAAGGTTTGGACGGTTACATCGTTGCCGAAAAAGACGGCATACTTTTGATTTGCAAATTGTCGGAAGAACAGCGCATAAAACTGTTCCACGACTGAAACATGGAATAAGACCTAAAGGTCGGGCAGCTTTAAAGCCGTTCGACCTTTTTTTGTTTCCATACATAACGTACATAAACAGCATACATAACGGAGTCCCGTTCATGATATTTCCGACCAGTTGATTTCATGCTTTCTGGTACGGCCCAACTGGCGCCATAATATATCGTTGTAAGAACGGTTGTGCTGCGGGTCGGACTCAAGCACTTCATGCGCCAGCGCACGGGCCTCTTCAATTATTCGTCCATCGGTTGCAAGATTTGCTATGCGCAAGTCAAACGGCATTCCGCTCTGCAATGTTCCCTGCAAATCACCTGGCCCGCGCATACGCATATCTTCTTCGGATATTCTGAAACCGTCGTTTGTCTCTACCATTATTTCTATCCGTTTACGTGTGTTCTCAGCCATTTTCTCAGGAGTTACAAGAAAACAATAAGCCTGCTCGGCATTGCGTCCCACGCGCCCGCGCAATTGGTGAAGCTGCGACAACCCGAAACGCTGTGCTTCTTCTACTACCATTACTGTTGCGTTGGGTACGTTCACCCCTACTTCGATAACTGTTGTAGCCACAAGTATATCCACGCTTCCGTTTGCAAAACGTTCCATTACTTCGCTTTTTTCCGTAGGTGACATCTTTCCGTGAACATACGCAAGTCGCCTGTTCGGGAATATTTTTTTCAGCGCTTCAAAGCCGTTTTCCAAATCGCGCAAGTCCATTTTTTCGTTCTCCTTTATTAGCGGAAAAACATAATAAACCTGATGGCCATTGGCTATTTCGCTTTCCAGTTTCTGATACAACGCAACGCGCTGTCCTGCCGACACATGCCGCGTAAGTACAGGCTTCCGCCCGGGCGGGAGTTCGTCGAGCACAGACACATTCAAGTCACCGTACACCGTCATGGCCAATGTGCGCGGAATAGGCGTGGCTGTCATCACCAGAACGTGAGGAGGCGCGGCACTTTTAAGCCACAGCTTGGCGCGCTGTGCCACACCGAAACGGTGCTGCTCGTCGATAACCACAAGTCCCAGCTGCGCAAAGACCACGTTATCCTCTATAACGGCATGCGTACCTATAAGAATATTCACATCTCCCGAAGCCAGTGCCGAAAGGGTATCGTTGCGCCGTCGGCCTTTTATTGTAGAAGTAAGCAAATCCACCCTTACGGGCATACCGTCGAGCTGCTCCGTTATCGAAGCGTAATGCTGTTCGGCCAGTATCTCAGTAGGCGCCATAAGACACACCTGGCGGTTATTGTCAAGGGCCATAAGCATGGCCATCAAGGCTACGATTGTCTTTCCGCTTCCTACGTCGCCCTGCAGCAGGCGATTCATCTGCTTTCCGCTGCCAACATCGGCACGAATCTCGCGCAACACGCGTTTTTGTGCGTTGGTAAGGGCAAAGTCGAGATGATATTGATAGAAACCGTTAAAAAGCGAGCCTATACGAGTAAAACACTGACCTGCCGAACGTTCCTGCCGCTCGCGGGCATAATCTAATATACCCAGCTGTATGTAAAAAAGTTCTTCGAACTTCAAACGGCGTTCGGCGGCTGCTATTTGTTCGTAATTCCGTGGGCGGTGTATATACCTGATTGCTTCGTCGCGGCTGCACAGCTTCTTACGTTCAACTATATACGGCGGGAGCGTTTCGGGGAGCGGCACACGCAGGGCAGCAAGAGCCGTTGCCACAAAATCGACCATCTGCTTCGACGTTATCCGTGCGCGTTTCATATCGCCCGACGTGTGGTAACAAGGATAGAAAGCCACCGATGCCTGCACGGAATCCGGCTTCTCGAGTTCGGGATGTGCCATCGACCAGCGCGAGCCGAATACCTGAGGCGAGCCGAACGCCACATATTCCACGCCCGGCTTATATTGTTTCTCAATGTACGATATACCGCGGAACCACACCAGTTCCATAATCCCTTGTCCGTCGCTGAACAAGGCCTTCAGATGTTTTTTTCTACCGCTGCCCTCTGCCTGGAATGATATTATACGCCCGCTGATTTGAACGAACGACATGCCTTCGCGCAATTCGCAAATCTTGTACGTGCGGCTGCGGTCGATATACCGGTAAGGGTATGTTTCGAGCAAATCCCTTATCGTGCGTATCGACATATCCGAATACAGCACTTTTGCCCTAAGCGGCCCAATGCCTTTCAGATACTTGATGTCCTGCGATAGAATATCAAACATGCGTCAACCTTAAACACTGAAAATTGCAGTTTTTTAAATCGGCGGACTTTAAGACCGTGACAACGCCGCAATTTCAAATGCAAAGATACTTACATTTTCAATGCCATGAAAGCCATAAAAAATATGCGTCTCCGCCCGACGGTAAAATTGTATTTACAGAACACAAAAACCGACACTCCAAATACCAGACTTTTTTGTCCGCATTATTTTACCGGGTTTTCAGGTAGCAAAAAAATATGTCTGAGATATTTTAAAATAGGTCAGACATATTTTGAAATATGTGCCTTGTATTTTTTCTTTTCTCCCATGTGGGTATAATGAGCTGAAAAACAGTTTTCAATTTTTCCGCTCAAAAAAGGCCGTTTTTTCA
>URSZ01000007.1 GCA_900550635.1 uncultured Prevotella sp.
GCTTGCGGCGGTAAAATGCCGTAGGAGAAATTCTTTGGCAGCAATGTTGCCGCGATTCGGGGCGGATAGGGCGGGAATGCTCGTACGGGCGGCGGGAGTATGTTGCTTACAAGTCTTGTCGTGTGCATTGCCGCGGTTGCCCGGCGGGACTGCCGTATGTTTATGTGCCTTGTTGGCGTGCGCCCGTGCTACAGCCGCGCAAGGCTTTCTATGGCGAGTACGTCGATTACGCCGTCGTAGTTCTTGGCAAAGCCGTCAGAGGGTTTCCCTACATCGCCTACGCGCAGTTTGGCGCGGACGGGCGCGCCGTTCTTCACCCCGTTGGTAACGGAGTCGTACATGCCGTACAGTTTGCCCGTCTTGTCGATAATCCAGTAGCATGTTCCGTCGTCGAGGGTGAGGCTGCGCGTTTCGTGCGCTATGGTAAGTTTGCCTTCCATGCTTTTCAGCTTTTTAGCCGGCGTGAGGCGCGCGGCGGGTATGCTTTCCTTTCCGTCCGTTGTGCGGCGTGCGTATTGCAGTAAGAGCGAGCCTTTCCTTACTGTCAGGCTGTCGTCGGTGAGTTTCTCTATCTCAAAGGTGTCTGCAAAGGCTATGGTTTGGCTGTTGCCGATGCTTTTGCCCGTGAGGATGAGTTTGCCGTTTTCTTCTTTCCACGACTCGTATTTCAGTGTGGCCATGTTTATGGAGCTCGCGCTTCCGTCCTCTTTTAAGGTGAACCCTTGTGTGATTTGCGGCATTCCGGGCACGGGCTGAATCCATTCGCCCGCAAGGTTGGCGTTTTTTCCGCAGGCAGCCAGCGCAAGTGCCGAAAGGCCTGCCAATGCAATGTTCATGTGTTTCATGATGCTGATGTTTTTTTAGGCTGTTGATAATGTGGGGGCGGTTGTTGCAACCGCGTGCACGGATAACATGCGTCGTTGCGGAATATTGTATCGTCGTAAGTTAAATATAGTTACATGTTTGTGATACAGGCGGTTTTTGTTGTCGTTTAGGTGCATAAAACCTGTTTTGCTGAATGGGTTTTATTGCATTGTTGGAATTGTCGCGTTGCATAAAGTGCAGGTCTTGCAGCGTGTAGTATCCGGCACGGGCGTGGCGGAAGCGGGAGTATTTGGTTTTATTAACTGTAGCCCGTGCAATATTTTGCCGGTAAGGGCTTTTTAAAGTTGGAATACAAACATTGCAAAGTTCAGTATGGACGAAGAAAAGAAAAAAAGGCTCATAATTTTCACATCGCAGTCGTTCAAGCAAAAAGGTATCCGTGCTACCCGCATGGACTCCATTGCGCGCGACATGAACGTGTCGAAACGGACGATATACGAGGTTTACAAAACAAAAGACAACCTGATAGACGTGTGCCTGTCCTCGTACATCGACCGCACGCAGAACCTGTTCCGTATAATAGAGTGTGGCAGCCAGTGCCCGTTGCCGCGTTTGTTGGGCACGTCAAAGGCGTTTTTGGAGAACCTGTACAAGGGTGAAAACGCTTTCTGGCACGATGTCACCAGCCATTACGGGTATATATACGACGCGATACGCGAAATATGGTACGCGGAGCTTGCGAGGCGTGTGTCGGATTGCCAAACCGAGGGGCTTGTAATGCCCGGCCTGGACGTGGACTGCTTCCTCGGCACATTCACGTCCGTGCTGTATAGTGCGCGCATGGCTGGATGCCCTCATGGCGTATTGGAGGATTCGGCCCTCTTTATGCTCAGGGGAGCCATGACGGCAAGGGGAATTAGCGAGGCCGGCGTTTTTTAAGTCCTTTGCGCGTCGCGCCCGTTGTCCGTGGCGGCACGCCCCCACGGCATGTGGGGAAGGCTACGGGCATACTGCGGTCAATGCCCCGCCGATTTTGAAAACAAGTTTATCACAAGCACCCCGGCGATAATCATGCAAATGCCTATTATGGCGGCGGTATCCAGGTGCTGCCTGTACACAAACCGCCCGACAAGTGATACCAGCACAATCCCGGCACCCGACCAAATGGCGTATGCGATGCCTAACGGTATGTAACGCAGCACTATGCTGAGGAGGTAGAACGCGGCGGCATAACCTGCCAGGGTAACGAGCGACGGCACAAGGCGCGTGAACTGTCCTGTCTGTTTCAGGGCGCTCGTGGCAACTACCTCGCACGCTATTGCCGCTAAAAGGATGAGAAAGTGTTTCATGCTGTCATTAGCCAGATGTTGCTGCAAAGGTACAAAAACGCTCCGCCTTGAAGTGTGCGCCTGTTGAAAATATGGCGCGCGGCGCATTCCGCCGGCGTGCTTTCCATACCCCCGGCCAGGCTGGCGACACAACAGAACCCGCCGGCGGTACAGTCAGGCGCAGGCACGGAATCCCGAAAACTGTTTTCCCGGTAACGGCCCGGGCTTCCGAACGGGGTAAAAATATGTCTGACATATTTTGAATTATGTCAGACATATTTTGAATTACGTCCGACATGTTTCCGTTTTGCCCCGGGAGGGGGTGAAAACTATTTAAAACCCGTCCGTAAAATGCAGGCGGGAAAAGCTCCGGAACGCAAGCCTTGTCCCCCGCCGCGCTGACCGCTCCCCGTCGGCCGCGGGGCGGGTCGCGGCTGTTTTGGCGCAACGCGCACAGCCGCCGGGCAGGAAAAATTTTAACGCTTACTGTAATTTTGTCAAATAATTGCTTGGCTGTGTTAATTGTACGCCCTACATTTGTATGTGTACCAGGCTTGTTTTTAAGCTCCATGCGGGTTTTCCATGAAAAGCGGCCTGCATCTCCATGGCGAACAGCAACCATAAAATATACAACCACCATGAAGAAATCGACAACAGCAATCGTTGCCGCAATGATGTTGCTATCGGTAACGGGTGCGAATTTAAACGCAGCAGCAAGCAACCCTAATCCGCCTTCCGCCCCTGCGGCGGCTGCCGGCGGAGATTCGTTCACGCTCGACGGACTGGTCTACACCGTTGTCGACGCCGCCAACAACCTCGTGGAGCTTTCGGGTAACGACGGCACTCACCCAACGTCAGTGAATGTAATTTCCCCCATCAGTTACGGGGGCACGGACTATACCGTGGTCTCGATAGGTGCGGGCGCTTTCAGAGGAAGCGATATACTCATGACATTCTACGCCGACGATAACGTGAAAAGCGTAGGCGAGGCGGCTTTCGCAGGATGTAGCAGTATGATTTCTGTGCTATTCGGCGACGTAGAGGCTATAGGCGACTCGGCTTTCTATAACTGTGGCGTGATTAACGAATTAGAACTCGGCACCTCATTGAAGTCGATAGGAGAATTTGCATTCGCGTCCGGCTCTACCTATATTGCGTTTTCTATACCGGCAAGCGTTGAGAGCATAGGCAAAGGAGCGTTCATAAGCTGCGGGTCGGAGGAGTTCATTGTAGATGAGGCAAACCAGAACTATTGCTCCGTCGACGGGGTTCTCTTTACAAAAGACATGGCGGAGCTTGTGGCTTATCCCTACGGTAAAACCCAAATAGAATACACTGTGCCCGACGGAGTAAAGCGGATTGGCGAATATGCGTTCTCTAAAATAGATAATATTTATAAAATAAACCTTCCCGAATCCCTTGAGAGTATAGGCGGATATGCGTTTTACGGTATCTATAGTATAAGGCAGATTGACGTTCCGGCGGGCGTAACCGTAATAGAGCCTTATACTTTCAGCCATTGCGCAGACCTGGAAACCATATCGCTCCACGACGGTGTTACAACAATAGGCCGGGGCGCTTTCGCCGAATCTGAAGAACTGGCTTTGAACGGCCTGCCCGATGCGCTTGAAACAATAGCCGACAGCGCGTTCTATCATTGTTATGTGGGCGACAATATCATTATTCCGGCAGGAGTGAAAAGCATAGGCGCACACGCGTTTGAACGCATTTATCACTACGACACGGAATTTTATTTCCTGGGCAAGACACCGCCTGCAATCCCTGTGAGTGTTGAAGATGTATTCTACGGGATGGATATCACCGTGCATACGCAAGCCCTCGAGGCTTTCAAAAACGCCGAGGGATGGAACACACGCAGTAACTATAAAACCCTGGATTTTTCTTTCCTGGACAACAACTATGTCTACCAAATCACCGACGAGGGCAACAAGGAACTGGCAATTACGGGTTATATCAATAAATACTTCACCTCCTTGGAAATTCCCGACACCTACGAAGACGGCGGCGACGTTTATACAGTAACGCAAATCGGCAGTGAGGCTTTTTCAGACTACGAAGGGATAGAGAGCGTTGTCTTGCCCAACACCGTAAAGTCAATAGGCAAGAAAGCTTTCTACGGGATACCTACAATGACGACATTGGAGCTCGGCACAGGCCTCGAATACATAGGCGACCAGGCATTCTACGACAGCCAGGCCTTGTCGGGCGTGACGTTGCCGGCAACCCTGAAAACAATCGGCGATGAGGCTTTCTCCAACAGCAGCCTCACAGAGATAAGTATTCCCGACGCGGTTGAGAAAATAGGCGCAGGTGTGTTCAGCAACTCGCAGATAAGGCAGGTAACCTTCCCCGCAGGTCTTACAGAGATTCCGAAGTCCATGTTTGCCGCTTCAGCATTGGAGAAAATCACCATTCCCGAGGGCGTGGCGAAAATAGATTCCTTCGCATTTACATACTGCGCTAACCTTAAGGAAGTGAACTTACCCTCAACGCTCAAAAAGATTTCCCATGATGCATTCTATTCCTGCGATTTGCTGACCACAATCAACCTGCCCGAGGGCCTCACCTCCATAGGCGAAGGGGCATTCGACGGGTGCCACAGCCTTGCCGAGGTACAACTCCCCTCAACCCTTAACGAGATGGGCGACTATGCGTTTGCATACACAGCCTTGGAGAAAATCGCTTTCCCCGAAGGCATGACGCAGCTTGGTGAGAACCTGTTCTACGATTGCAACAAAATAAAGGAAATCGTTCTGCCCTCAACGCTCAAAGAGATTCCCTACCGCGCATTCTATTCCTGCGATTTGCTGACCACAATCAACCTGCCCGAGGGCCTTACCTCCATAGGCGACCGGGCATTCCGCGAATGCTACAGCCTTACCGAGATACAGCTTCCCTCAACCCTTGAATCGATAGGCGAAAGGGCCTTCCGCCAGTCGGGGTTGAAGAAAATCGAAATCCCCGAAGGAGTAAAGGCAATCAGCGATGAGGCGTTCGAAGGCTGTGAGAGCTTGGAAGAAGTGGTCCTTCCCCCGACAATCGAGAAAATCGGCGAAAGCGCTTTCGAGTCTTGCACGGCGCTGGCCTCGATAGCCATTCCGGCCAATACGGACAGCATACATTCCGGCGCGTTCGGCATGTGCACCGGGCTGGCTTCGATAAGTTGCGACGCTGTTGAGCCGCCCGTACTCGGCGATGACGTGTTCTACGAAGTGTCGCGCGACATAAAGCTGCGCGTTTCGGCCGAAGCTATCGAAGCCTACCGCAACGCGGCCGTTTGGAACGAGTTCAACATCGACATGTCCGTTTCAATCAACCAGCCCACCGTAGGCGCTGGGATTACAGTCGTGAACGGAGAGCTCCGTAACCCCGCAGGCGTGGCGATAAAGGTTTACGACGCCGCCGGCACGCTAATCTACAGCGGCAACGCCGGGAGTCTGAGCCTGCCCAGGGGCATTTACATCGTCCGCACCGGCAGGCAATCGCAGAAAGTGGCGTTCTGACGGCGGGATGGCGGTTTACGGAACGTGGATTCGCCCTCGCGGAAACTGCCGTAAAGTTTCCTGAACCCCACATACATCATTTAAATCCCGACGCGCCTCCGGGCGGGTCGGGATTTATGTCTTGCAGGCATGGTAATGCCGGGAAATTGTCCGTTATAGTGCGGAAAAAACCGGCACGGCAATCCAGGCAAACGCAGGCACGGAATCCGGAAAACTGTTTCCCCAGGCAAAGGCCGGGGTTTCCGGGGGAGCAAAAACATGTCTGACATAATTTGAAATATGTCAGACATATTTTGAATTACGTCCGACATATTTCCGTTTTGCCGCGGAGGGGATGAAAACTGTTTGAAACCAGTACGGAAAAATGCAGACAAATACGGGCCGGAAGCGCGTACAGGCGTACCCCGTGCGCGAGGGGGGGAGAGGTGCCCCGCACAGCCGGCAAGCCAAGGCTTTGCTGAAAAACGGTGCCGCTTCCGGAAGTAATGCCTCCCCTGCGGGCTGTTGTGGCGTAAAGGCCTGCGTTATTGCGTTATGGCTTTCAGCAGTTCGGGGTTGGTGAGCTTGCCGGTGTTCCAGTCGGCAAAGCCGAAGCCCGACTTGTATTCCCAGTAAGCCCTCGGTATGCCGTATTCGTTGCACATGGCTGTTATGTCGCCCGTCCAGGCTACGCGTGCCTCCTGGCTTACGGTGTGCAGGCAGCCGAACTCGCCGAGGTAAAGCGCCAGCCCTTTCCGGCGCGCAAAGTCCACGGCGCGTTTCCAGCGTGCGCGCAGCCATCCGGTGTCGAAGTTCTGTGTGGCCCCCCAGCCTACTATCTTTTGCTGGCGCTCGTCTAACTTCGCGACGTCTTCGGGGTCGACGGGGCGGCCGGGGTATTTCACGCCGTGTTCCAGCACAATGTCTTTCTGGTCTGTCCAGCTTGCCCGGTAGTGTGTGAGGATGAACGGTTCGTAAAAGTGGAACGTAAGCATTATGTTCGGGTCGTTGTCGGGAATAGCGACGTCGGGTATGTTGTCGACGCTGTCCCATTTGTTGGACGGCACGAGGATTACGCGCTTCTTGTTTATGTCCCTCACCACGGGCAGCAGTTTTGCGAGCACCTTGTTCCATTCTTCGTTTTTGTCGGCCACAGGCTCGTTGAGAAGCTCGTAGGCCAGGAGTGTGACGGGGAATTTGTCGAGGCGACGGGCTATCTTTTCCCACATGTCGCAGAGGCGTTGCTGTGCTTCGGGCGAAGTCCACAGCGTGTTGTTCTTTTCGTTGAAGTGGTGCGAACGGATGTTGTGCAGGTCGAAAATTGCCCGCATTCCGTGCTTTTCGCACCATCCTATGGCCGTTTCAATGAGCGTCATCGTTTCGTTGTCCATGGTGCCGTCTTCGGCAAACAGTTGTTCTTCGCCCACGGGGATCCTTATGTGGTCGAATCCCCAGGCGGCGAGCTGCTCCACGTCGCGCTCGGTGAAAATCCTGGCGCGTTCCTCGCCGCGCGCTCCGGTTTGCGACACCCAGTGGGCTATGTTCACGCCGCGTTTTATCTCGAATTTGGTTTTTGCCGGTTGCAGGGTGCTTCCGTTCCCGCCCGCCATGGCTGCGGCGGCAGGGCATAAGGCTGCAATCAGGGCAGCCGACAGGGTAACGAGTAATGAAATGGCTTTGGTTTTCATGGCTTGTTTTTTAGGTTGTTATGCTACACGCGAATATACAAAAATACGGGGGCAGGGAGAAGCCGGAAGCGCGTTTTTTCGGCTTCTCTGTTTTACACCGGGTATGATGTCAGAAATGCAGCTTTTTTTGTCTGTTTTCGCGGCGTGGCGGAAAGCCCGATTTCATGCGGGTTTGGAGAGGGGCGAAAATAGGTGCCTTGTATTTTGAAATATGTCAGACATATTTTGAAATAGGTCGGACATATTTTTTATTTGCTCCCGGGGCGTTTTTTTAACGTCCTGTTTATGTTTCACTTTTTTCCGTCCGAAAATGTCTGTAAAGGCTCAGTGCGGCGGTGCAACGCACCACTCTCCGGCAAAACAGCTATTTTTAGGCGTTTTATGCTTGTGGTTCACCAAAAATCCCCTAAATTTGCACACAACAGCAAGCGAGTGCAAACCGCAGGGCTTGCCGTCCACCATTAAACGAAACGAAATGTCTGTTACCAAAACCCGCCAGAAGTTAGTAGACGTCGCGCGCCAGCTTTTCGCACAGAACGGGCTGGAGGCTACAACGATGAACATGATAGCAGTGGCTTCGCAGAAAGGCAGGCGCACGCTGTACACGTATTTCAAGAACAAGGAGGAGATTTACGACGCTGTAATAGAGTCGGAGCTCGAGCTGTTGAGCGACAAGCTGGAGGAGATAGCCTCGATGGACATGGACCCGGAGCAGAAGGTGGTGCTGCTGATTTATTCGCACCTCAACATGATTAAGGAGGTGGTTATACGCAACGGCAACCTGCGCGCCGAGTTTTTCCGCAACATCTGGCTGGTGGAAAAGGTGCGCAAACGTTTCGACGCCGACGAGCAGGAACTCTTCTATAAGGTGCTCAAGGAAGGGTGCGACAAGGGCAAGTTCCGCATTGACGACATCCAGCTCATGAGCGACATAATGCACTATTCGCTCAAAGGGCTCGAGGTGCCGTACATCTACGGCCGCCTGGGCAAAGGCATGAAACTCGACCGCAGCCGCCCCATAGTGGCCGGCCTTGTAAGACGTGCGCTCGGCATGAGCCCTATGTTCTGATACATACAAAAATGAAACGAACAATATAACAAACCAAAAGTAAAATGGGATTATTATCAGGAAAGACGGCTCTCATAACCGGAGCCGCACGCGGCATTGGCAAGGCCATAGCCGTTCGCTTTGCCGAAGAAGGCGCTAACATTGCTTTTACCGACCTCGTAATCGACGAGAACGGCAAGGCAACCGAGCAGGAAATCGCAGCCAAGGGCGTTAAGTGCGTAGGCTACGCATCAAATGCGGCCGACTTTGCGCAGACGGCCGAAGTGGTAAACAAGATAAAGGAAGAATTCGGTTCGATAGACATACTTGTCAACAATGCCGGAATAACCAAAGACGGCCTCATGATGAGAATGACCGAAGCACAGTGGGACGCAGTAATTGCGGTGAACCTCAAGTCGGCATTCAACTTCATACACGCCTGCACCCCGATAATGATGCGCCAGCGCAGCGGCAGCATTATCAACATGGCGAGCGTTGTAGGCGTACACGGCAACGCCGGGCAGTGCAACTACGCGGCTTCCAAGGCCGGCCTCATAGCCCTGGCCAAGTCGATTGCGCAGGAAATGGGTTCGCGCGGCGTTCGTGCAAACGCCATCGCCCCGGGATTCATCGAAACGGCCATGACGGCAGCCCTGCCCGACGACGTGCGCAAGGAATGGGTGAACAAGATTCCCCTGCGCCGCGGCGGTACGGTAGACGACATCGCAAGCACGGCCGTTTTCCTGGCTTCCGACATGTCGAGCTACATAAGCGGACAGGTGATACAGGTGGACGGCGGCATGAACATGTAACTTGCCGTACAAACCCTGAAGGAAAAAACAGCATAATATGCCGGAGCCGCAAGGCGCGTCGCGCCCTGCGGCTTCTTTTTGCCAAAGAATGGAAAAAGCGTGCCTTATGCAAGTAGTTTACGAAGACAACCATATAATAATAGTCAACAAGCAGGCCGGCGAGATAGTGCAGGGCGACCGCACGGGCGACCGCACGCTTGCCGACGACGTGAAGGCGTATATCAAGGAGCGCTACGCCAAGCCAGGCGAAGTGTTCCTCGGCACGGTGCACCGCCTCGACCGCCCCGCGCAGGGGCTCGTGCTCTTTGCGCGCACGAGCAAGGCCCTTTCGCGCCTTAACGACATGTTGCGCCGCGGCGGGATGATACGCAAGACCTATTGGGCCATAACGGCCAACCGCCCGCAGGAGGACGAGGGGCATTTGGAGCAGTACCTGGTGAGGAATCCGAAGAACAACAAGACTTACGTTGCGCGCGAAGGCACCAAGGACGCCAAGCTCGCAGTGCTCGATTACCGCCTCATAGCCAGCTCCGACAGGTACAACCTTCTGGAAGTAAACCTCGTAACCGGCAGGCACCACCAGATTCGCTGCCAGCTCGCCGCAATGGGCTGCCCCATAAAGGGCGACCTGAAGTACGGCGCGCCGCGCAGCAATCCCGACGGCAGCATAAGCCTGCTGGCCCGCAGGGTTAGGTTCGAGCACCCTGTTTCGCACATTATGATAGACATAACCGCCCCGTTGCCCGACGACAAACTGTGGCGCGTGCTTTCGCTTTGCGTGAAAGGCGACGGCGGCGAATAGCGGCAAATCCGGAGTGCGGCGAAATGTTAAATCGGGGAAAGTGTTTTTTCTCCCTCTCTGAGAAAAGAAAAAATACAAGGCACATATTTTGAAATATGTGCCTTGTATTTTAAAATATGTCCGACCTTTTTTTGACCCCCTCCAAACCCGCATGAAAACAGGGCTTCCCGCGATATGTTAAATGAGGACAAAAACAGATTGCCGCCTGTTGGCCGGACGCGCGCACGCGGATATGCAATCAGGTAACTCCGTAGCCCTGTATGATTCAATAACTCAGCTTTACCCCGGCAAAGAACGAACGTGGCATTCCGGGGCCGTATATATACCCCGAGTCTCTGTCAGCCCCTTTGTCGAAGTCGTTCTGGTAAGAGTTGAACATGTTCTGAAGCCCGGCATTAAGCTGAAGAGTAGTGCCCTTGAATAAATTGAAATCATACGACACCTTAAGGCCCATGTCCATGAACTTGCCGGTTTTCTCAGTACGGTTCGTTTCGATATAGCCGGAATGGTGCTCCACGAGCATAGAGCCGGTGTATGTGCCGGACAATGCTATATTCAACGGCTTTATTGGCGTATAAGTCATGGTGAAATATCCGTAAGTGTCGGGGGTGCGGAACATTCTTTTCTCTTTTTTCACTCCTCCGTCATCCCACGAACGGGCTTTCTTGTATTCGGCGTTCTGGAGAGTGAATCCCGCCTGTAATTGCCATTTGTTACGCCATGCCAGTTTGCCTTCCAATGTCATGCCATATACGTTTGCGCCATCTTCATTACCACGTTCCAATATGATAACGCCATTTTCCTTGCCTATCTCGGTTAGTGCGAACACATCGTCAATACCGGTAAAAAAGCCTTCGATAAGGAGATTTCCCTGCCAGTCTCCCCAGCTGTGGTATATATCCGCCGATACACTCAGACTTTGCGATTTTTCCTCCTCAAGATTGTCTGCCAGGCGAATTATTGATACCGTTCCGCCGACATTTTCTATATGAAGGTCTTCGTCAAAAGCCTGCGGGGCACGGAATCCGAACGAATAACTTGCACGCAGGTTGATGTTTTTGGTCGGGTTGAAACGAACGTTGGCACGAGGACTGAATACAGGCTTATCAAGCATATTGTGCCAGTCAAGGCGGCCACCAATCAAAATCCCCCACTTTTCATTTTTCCATTCGTTTTGTGCGAATACGCTTCCAATCTTTACTTTCTGCGATATGAACCTGTCATACCCCAGTTGTGAGTCTTCAAGGTTGTCCTGATTGTATTCCACTCCGGCGGTAAAGTCGGCAGGCATAAACAGGCACTTTGCGGCGCGGTACACATATTGGGAGCCTACTACAAACGTAAGGTCTTTTGTCGCTCCATACGCATTAGGATCCTGCCCTCCTCCGTAATAGCTCTCGCGGTCAATGTGCTGCGCTGAAGCAAATGCGCTCAGGCGGTGCTTTTCGTTAGGGCTGAAATAGTCGAACTTGATGCCTCCCGTGTTAATGCTGTGTTTAACCTGCTCCGCTATGTTTGCCTCGTGTGGCGGTCGGTTAAGCGAGTCTCCGCCTCTGCGGTGCTCTTGAAGATGGTGGTATTCAAAGGTCAGTTTTGAATAGTTGCTTGTCTTTATGTACGAACGCATACCTAATGTCTGGCTCTTAAGCTCCGGAAGTTCGGTGAAGCCGTCGCCGTTGTGGTCATATCCGGCTCTTTCCCTGTTTTGCCCGAATACGGCAATTCCTTTTTTGCCGTCGTCAGTAACCAATGACGCATTAAGCATTGTGTTGTTGTCAAAGGCTGTTCCGTCGCCAATGCCGGTTAAGGTATGCGAGGCTTGAGCGGAATTCCTTGTAGGCTCTTTGGTTATGATGTTTATTGTTCCTGCAATAGCGGACGAGCCAAAAAGGGCCGACCCTCCTCCGCGCATTACTTCCACGCGGTCAATCATGTTGGCGGGAAGTTGTTCAAGGCCGTATACTCCCGAAAGTGCGGTGAAAATAGGGCGTGAGTCGATTAGAATCTGAGTGTAAGGGCCGTCGAGGCCGTTTATCCTCACTTGTTGAAAACCGCAATTCTGGCAGTTGTTTTCTACCCTTACGCCGGGTTGGAAGTTCAGCCCCTGTGCCAGGTTGCAAGAATTTGTATATTCAAAAGTCTTCATGTTCATCACGTTCACGAGGGTTGGAGCCATGCGGCGGGTTGTTTCGCTTCTGTTGGCCGAAACGACTACTCCCTCAAGGGAAACAAGGTCTTCCTCAATTTCGAAATTCAATTCCAAGGTTTTCCCTTTCTTCAGGTTCACTTCGCGGGTTATGGTCTTATATCCCACGGCGGATACTTTTATTGTGAAATTGCCTTCGGGAAGGTTGACAAGATGGTAGTGCCCGGTCTCGTCAGTCGTAGTGCCTATGGTAGTTCCGCTTAACATGACCGTGATATAGGGAAGGTGTTCTTTAGTATGTTTGTCAATCACATGACCTACTATGTTCGTATCTGAATCTTTTGTTTGATGTTCGTTTGAATAGGACAATTGCGGAAACAATACGAGCATTGTTCCCAATAAAATAGATAATATTCTCATTTGTTTTATTGGTTGTTCTGATTAGAAAAAAATGCAAGGATTCCTCCCCGTCAAAATGCCGGGGAAGTCATATTGATAATGTCAGAACAAGGCGGGAGGAGCACGTAAGGAAATGGTACCACGCGTTGTGACTATAATACAGGATAATGCAGGAAAAAGTATTACCCTGATAAAGTAAAGCCATAATACGGGTACGAACGATGATTGGAAACCACCGAAGGTAAGTATGTTTGACAAAAAGAATATTGTCTCAAGGCTTTGTTTGGAATGGGTATGCTCGCCGGTATTAATATGGGAATGCACGATAATCACCCCGTTTATCACATGAGTATGATAGAACAGAGTAGTATTTCCTAAGTATATTAAGAATACCGCAGGAAGGAAAAAACGAAAGAAAGTGATATGTTTCTTTTCTTTTGCCAATTAAATACCGACCAATATATTTTTTGTTATTAGAGGGTGTAAAATTAGGAAAAATAAATGCTATGCCATTATGAAAGGGCATGGAAATAGCAATAAAACTTGAAAAACATGCAGTTTCAGTAGGATTTTACATATAAGCGGCGTTTGGTGGCATAAGATATATGAAACCTGTGCGGCGCTGCGCGCCGTTTCATCTTGCGCAGGCCGCCTGCCCATTACCACGAAATGCTTGCCATAGGTATGTAAGCATGTGAGCAACCGGTTCACTACCGAAATAACAGGCAGCTATGTGATGAAAGAAATAGCTGGCGGGAACAGCCGGCGAGAGGCCGGCGAAATGTTAAAAAGCGGACGCTTTATTTTACCCCTCTCTGAGAAAAGAAAAAATACAAGGCACATATTTTAAAATATGTGCCTTGTATTTTAAAATATGTCCGACCTTTTTTCGACCCCCTCCAAACCCGCATGAAAACAGGGCTTCCCGCAATATGTTAAATGAGGACAAAAACAGATTGCCGCCGTGCGGCATGGCTTTGCGTGCGGAAGGCATATAAAAAACTCCCGGGCATTCCAACCGAATGTCCGGGAGGTATGTTTCCGTGGCATGGCCGCGGTTTGTTTACTGCGTGTTTACCATGCGTCCTCTGGTATGTCGCCGTTGTAAACCGTTTTGGGTGCGAATTCCACGTAATCGAGCACGAACATTGTAGACGTGTTCGACAGGATACTCTTGAAGCGGATGTAATATGTCTCATCCGGGTCGAGGGTTCCGGTGTAGAATATCTTGCGCAGGCGGTGCTCCGACGTCACGTTGTACAGCGTGGTCGTCACTATACCGCCGGTTGTCGGCCCTTCGTGCTTGCAGCCCATCATGTAACCCTTGTTGCGCATGTCTTTGTCGCGCTGGCGGTTGAGCTCCGGGTCTTCGTTTTCGTAGAGCGCCCAGCCGATGTTCGGGTTCGTAACCTCCACGCGCTCGTCGATAGGCAGGCCGTAAGCCTGCAGGTTGTCGGGATTGGTGCCGAAGTAGAGCTGTGCCATTCCGCGGTTTGCCGAATAGGAATATACGAGCCGCACCTCCCATGTTCCTTCGAAAGGTACCGGCGGCAGGCGGAGCGTGAAGTCGTATTGCCCTGTAATGTTGTGCTCGTCGCAGTACATGTCGTTGTAGTTCTGGTTGTAGCCCGTGAGGTAGTTGTATTGCGTTTCCTCGGAGTTCATCTTAACATATTCAAGGTAGCCGTTTGGTATGAGGTACGGGTTGTAGTCGGCTATGAATATGTTGTTGTTTATAAGTTCGGGCAGGTATGTGGAAAGGTCCATGCGAATGCGCTGGTTGAGCACCTTGCCCGGCACGTCGTCGCTGTACACGAGTATGTCGTCAATGGGGTAGTAGAATCCGTTGAGCGCGTTGTTGTCGTAGTCGCCGTTGTTGGAACGTATGCCTATTCCCGGTATTGTCACTTCGGTTTCGTCATACGTGTCGGGGTCGTACTTGTTGCAGCGGTTTATCTTGATTCCGTCGGTGGTCGGTCCGTCGGTCATCTTGATAAGGCGGCGGTGTATTGTGGTCATAGTCTCCCAGTAGTTGTCGCAGCAGATGGAGAGCCTTGTGGGGTTGTTGTACGAGAAGCCGTACTCCGTGCGGTGAACAACGAGCCAGTTGTATGGCACGCGTATTTTGAGCAGGTGGTAAGCCACGAACTGGTTTTCGGCGTTGTTGTGGTCGGTAAGGTCATTTGCCGTTGCGTGCGGGTATGCTTCGCGGCATTTCTGTCTTAACTGCTCGCGTATGGTAGCTTCGTTGGTTATGACACCGGCTTCGACTACAGGCATGTCGATTCCCCACTTTTCGTGGAACACGCTGTCGGTTTCGGCCAGCACGGTGTAGCCGTAGTAACGGTGTTGCGGGTAGCGGCTGTCGCCCCAGCCGAAGTCGTTGGGGTACGTCTCGGGCTTGTCGAGCTGTTCGTAGGCGTCGTCGCGGTAGTTTTCGAGGCTGTCGGCCCAGCCGGTGGAATTAAGTAGCATTGAAAATATGCGCATGTTGCCTGCTTCTTCCAACAGTGACGACACGTAGGCGTTCGACAGCATTACCACGCGGTCACACGCATGTACGTATCCGTTCTCCATTTCGAGATTGCTCGATATTACCCTTGCGTCGTTGTTTATCACGGCTATTGCCCTGCCGCCAAGAGTGTCGAAGTTGAGCGTAAGGTAACGGTCGTCGGCATTCGTTTTCGGTAGCGCGCCTTCGTTGAGGTCTTCAATGCGGTAGGCCTCGTTGTCGCCGTTTTCGATAATGCAGTTGCGCACGATTTTCTCCATGATGGAATCCTCGCAGTTCTCTATGGGAAAGTCTGTCTGGTTGTAGATAGAGTCGAGGAAATGGTGCATGGCTTCGTCTGTAGGAGCGAACACCGTGTAGTTGCCGCGTGCGGAAAGCAGGTCGGCAAAGGTTGACTTTGACCTGTCGCTCAGGTACACCTTTCTCAGGCAGTAGGAATAGAGCTGGAAGCTGTCGCTTTCTGCAAGGTAGTCGGTAATCATGTGGCCGGTGAAAGTGTACATGTTCGACGTGTCGATGTCGTCTTTGCATGAAGTTGTCGAAATCATGGCAATGCCCATCAGGGCAAACGCCGAATTTCGCAGGATTTTGAAAATTGATTTCATTGTATGTAGATGTTTTTGTTTTATCTGTTTAATATGGTGTGGCTGCCGTATGTCTAAGCGGCTGATTGCGGGAAATCCCGTTTTGTTTCTGTTTTTGTCTGTCTTTTTGTTTCTCTTGTTTTGACTCCGAAAAAATATGTCTGAGATATTTTAAAATATGTCTGACCTATTTCAAAATATGTCTGACATAATTTTTTTTTCTGCTCCCGAAAGATTTCCGAATTTCCGAACCGCCCGCGCAGCGCGGCTTACGCGCCTTGCCGCAGCTGTCGACATTATGTCCGCAAAACCACAGTCCATACGTGTATTATATGGGAAAGCCGCATTGCAACGGTTCAGTGCGCCGTTTTGCAGGAATGTGTCTTTATAGTATTCTTCTCCCGTATGTATTGTTTTGATTTATTGTATTCTTGTATGCGCGTCTGTATGCTTTTAAGGCATAGGAACATGCAATATGTGCAAATGTATAAGTTTTTTCGTTATATATTGTAAAAAAAACGTATTTTTGTTGCTCATTCGGATAAAAAATATTTGCCGCTCACATGAATGGAGTAAAAAGTCTTGGCGACAAAAAGCTTTCCATTATTGTTCCTGCCTATAATGAGGGCGGGAATATCGGCGCGTTGCTTGACAAGGTGCTTGCCGTGCGTCTTCCTTACGACATACGCAGGGAAGTAATGGTTGTTGACGACGGTTCGTCGGACAATACCTACGATGTTGTCCGCAAGTATGTGGAACTGCACCCCGGCGAGCCGGTAAGGCTGCTCCGCCACGAACGCAACCGCGGCAAGGGGCGGGCTATCCGCACGGCGCTGGAATATGTTACGGGCGATTACATTATTATACAGGACGGTGACCTGGAGCTTGAGCCTAACGACATAGCCGTGTTGCTGAAGGTGCTCGTTGATGACGGGTACGAGGTGGTTTACGGTTCGCGTTTCCTCGACAAGCGCAACGAAGTGCTCTACCGCCGTTTCTATTGGGGCGGCAGGCTGGTGTCGTTCGTGGCAAACTTGCTGTACAACCAGAATATAACCGACGAGCCCACGTGTTACAAACTGTTCCGCGCGGAAGTGATGGAAAGAATACGGCTGCGTTGCGAACGTTTCGAGTTCTGCCCCGAAGTGACGGCCAAGGTGGCAAAGCTCGGCATTAAAATACACGAGGAACCCATACACTACATGCCCCGGACGCTCGAAGAGGGTAAGAAGCTCCGTTGGACCGACGGCGTGAAGGCGGTATGGACACTCATTAAGTACCGTTTTACCGACTGACAGGTTTGTAATCCCAAAAACATACATGATGGAAAAAACAAAATCGCAAACTTCATCGCGCTACGGCTTTTCGTGGTGGATAAAGAACCTTTTGATTGCGGCTTTGGCGTACATGCTGCTTCCCGGTTTCGTGAAGTCAAACGCGGGATACGAGTGGCTGATTGAAGGATACGCCAAAGGAAACCTCAAGGTAATCAAACAATACGACAACCTGAACAACGACCAGAAGCTCGAAATGAAATTGGGCTACGATTACGCCTTTATCGAGATGATTCGCCGCATGACACCCGAAGACGCCGTTATATATTATCCTTCGCGCAAGGATTTTACCGACAAGCTGCCGCAGAGCCAGATAACGTTCTCCGGAAACCTGTGCGACAAGCTCTCGGCGGTGCGCTTTCTTTACCCGCGCCGCGTGGTGATAGAAGCCGAAAGGGAAAAGACCCCATGGGGAAAGAAGATAAGCCATGTGGCGGTGGTTAACGGGCACGGCCTGGAACTGTTGCCTTACAGCGTAGGCCCGGGGGCTGAGATAAGCGTCCTGCCAATGGACTCAACGAAACTGAACACTCAAAAACCGCGTTAAACCATGTATATATTAGGAATCGTAATGCTTTTTGCCGTAGGATACCTTACGGTATTCAACATATCCACGGCTACAACGCGCCTTGAGCGCGTGGGCCTGGCATTCCCCGTGGGCGTGGGAGTGGTTACGTTTGTTATGGCGCTGATGGATTTGGTAAGGATACCGCTCACGCCGGCTGCCTTGATTACGGCCGACTTTGTGCTGGCAGCGGCATTGGTGTCTGCTCTTGCCGTCAGGCGGCAAAAGGTGCTCGAGGCGTTCAGACGCCCGATAGACTTGAATGCGTTCAACTTTGTTTGGCTTCTGCTGCTGGCCTTTGCCGTGTGGATGGAGTATGCCAACTTTACAAAGTGCATGTACTTCCCCGTTTACGACCGCGACAGCCTTGCCGCGTTCGACACGATGGGCTTTGTGGCTGCACAGGAGCACACATACGGGGCTATGAGCATTTTTGCAGGCGATTACATGCCCGGAATGCACGGGCCCGGCAGCCCGATAGCTTATTTCCCCTTGTTGCAGCTGGCTTACGCATACGTGTACGCCCTGGGGGCTGAAACTTCGAAGATTATACCCGCGTTGATGTACCTGTCGTTCCTCGTGGCGTTTTACGCTATCGTTTCGCGCACAACGAGCCGCACGGCCGCAATGGCTGCAACGCTGCTTGTGCTGCTTACGCCTGAAATGACATCGTTCTCTTCGCTTTCGGGCACGAACACCATACAGGCTGTTTATGCTTCGTTGGGAATAATATATGTGCTTACGTGGTTTGCCAACCGCGACGCAAAGTATCTCGGCCTCGGCGCCCTTTTGCTGGCATGCAACGTGTGGAGCCGCGCCGAGGGAATCGTGTTCATCGGGGCGGCAGGCCTGCTGGTGCTCTTTGCCTGCGTGCGCGAAAGGAAGTTCCGCGCGCTGATACCCATGGTGTGCACCATTATACCTGTCGTATTGTGGCAGATATATATGGCGTGCTTCGGCATGACTACCGAGAGCTTCGTAATTACCCATCTGTTCTTCGACGGCGAGAAGGCTTCGACCATATATAAAGGTATAATGGACTTGCTCACCAATACGCAGTATTACGGATGGACTTTTGCTGCTTTGCTGCTTGCCGTGCTGGCTGATGTTTACTTCATGGTGCGCCGCCGGGTGGATATAGCCAAGCTCGTTACCTTTGTGCTGGCTTTGTTTTTCTATGGCGTAGTGCTTTATCAGGTTGATTACAAGTGGGACAGCATTAATAACGTACTTGCTTATTCGGCAAAGAGGTATATGTTCTGCTTCGTGCCTGTGGCGTGGTATTTCGTGGTTACGTGTATGCCGGTTTCGGCGGTAATGAAGAAGTTCGACGCATTTATGGGCAAGTAATGCGGCCGTAAAGGAATGCGGAAACGGAGTTCGCAAACCGTGGTCCGAAACAGACAAAAAACGGAAAACTTTTGAAATCCCGACCGGAGCGGCTTTTGCACCCCCTTGGGAGAAAGAAAAAAATATGTCCGACCTATTTTAAAATAGGTCGGACATATTTTAAATTATCTCAGACATATTTTCAGGGCCGTCTAAAGGGGTATGAAAACCGGCGCTTGCCATGCAGACAAATTCGGATTGCAAACAGGCCGTTTGCTTTGTGTGATGAAAAATGCGGCGCGCCGGGGGGGCGATTTCCCGACGCGCCGTTTCGTTCCCCTGCCGTAGGGATATTTTGTTACCTGCCCTGTGTGGGTATCTGGAATGTCTTGTATTCGATTATGCTGTTGCCGTCCTGGAATGAAAGCGTGAAAATGGCATACCCGTCTTTCACTCGCGGCGACACGGCAATTGCCGCCGTATAGCTCACGCCCTTGCCCGGGCGCAGGTTGCTTATTATCGCCGTGGGCGATATGGCTATGCGTTTGACGTTGTAGCACTTAATCACCGGGGCTATGTTGTAAAGTGTGGCATTCCCGCGGTTGTGTATTTCGAACAGAATCTTGGCTTTCTCGCCGGCGTCGAGCCGCTGGTTGCGGTTATCATCGATAAAACGGATGTTTTCAACGCTTAACCCTTCAATCCTTGCCGGCGCGTGAGTGGTGCGTGGCGGTTCGGAATACCTGCGCGGCCTGCCGTGACGCCCGTGCTTCGATTTGCGGCGCGGGGCTTCGTACTCATCGTATGTCCGGCTTTCCGACGCGCTTGCCACTGCGTTCCCGATTACTCCTCCGGCAAGCATGCCTATTGCCGTTCCCGCGTCGCTTCCGCGCGGGCCGCCCATAAGGCCGCCTATGCTCGAGCCGAATATGCCGCCCATTGTGCTGCCTGCCATGGTACCCACCATCTGGCGGTCGGTGCAGCCGCTCATCAGTGCCGCTGCCGCACATATTGCAATGAATGTGGTTTTTGTCTTCATAATATGCCGATTTTAAAATGTGTGGGCATGTGTTGCCTGTGTCTGTTGCAAATATAGTGAAAGGTGAGTGCTGGGACAAATGAAAATGAATGTTTTCAAGTTTGGCTATGCCGAACCGAATCCTATATTATCCAAATATACGTAATAGATATAACTTCGGGTGTTTGCATGTGTGAAAACAAACAAAATGTTACTTTTGCAGCATGAAAGGCACATTTGACACTCCGTCCATACTCATTATTTATACGGGCGGAACGATAGGTATGGTTGAAGACCGCCGCACCGGAGCGCTTGAAAATTATGATTTCGCGCACGTGCGCAGGTGGATTCCCGAACTCGATGAGTTCGACTACAACATAGAGTCGTATGCCTTTAAGCCGGCAATCGACTCGAGCGACATGGAACCGGCCAACTGGGCGGCCATAGTGAAAGTGATAGCCGACAATTATGAAAAATACGACGGCTTCGTGATACTGCACGGCACCGACACGATGTCGTACACCGCGTCGGCCCTGAGTTTCATGCTCGAAGGGCTGGCAAAGCCGGTAATCCTTACCGGCTCGCAGCTGCCCATAAGCAAGATACGCACCGACGGGCGCGAGAACCTGCTTACCTCGATAGAAATCGCGGCTGCAAAGAACGACAAGGGAGAGGCCATGGTTCCCGAGGTATGCATATTCTTCGAGAACCGTTTGCTGCGCGGCAACCGTACTACCAAGATTAACGCCGAGGGTTTCAACGCTTTCCGTTCGTTCAACTTCAATTCGCTTGCACATGCCGGCATACATATCAAATACGAGGAGCAACTGATACGCCGCCCGCTGCCGGGAGTGCCTTTCAAACCGCATTACCTTATGGATACCAATGTGGTCGTTTTGACCTTGTTCCCCGGAATACGGCGCGAGATAATTTCGGCCATAGTGAACATCGAGGGGCTGAAGGCCGTGGTGCTGCGCACATACGGCTCCGGAAACGCTCCGCAACGGCAATGGTTTATCGAACTGCTCAAGGAGGCCGACAAGCGCGGCATACTAGTAGTGGGCGTAACGCAATGTAGCGAGGGGACAATAGAAATGGAACGATACCGCACAGGCATGCAGCTGCTTGAAACCGGCATTATCAACGGGCGTGACGCAACAGTTGAAAGCACCATAACAAAACTGATGTTCCTGCTCGGGCATAATTATACGCGCGAACGGGTGCGCTGGCTGATGAACTCCGACATAGCGGGCGAGATAACCATACGTTGACCGCACGGGTTTTGCAACGTTGGCAGCAGGCATTGAATTCTTAATGAAAATGTAACATTATTACTCTTGCTTTTTAATGTCTCTTTTCTACTTTTGCAAAAGTAATGATGTGAATCATTTTATAAGGAACCCGAAATAGAGTCTATATGGTTAGTCAGGTTCTAGCGGCGATGTTTCATTGTTTGCGCTGTCATTATAGGTTTTTGTCTGATTCTTCAGAATGTTTTTATAAATGGACAGGTCGGTTTTATGCGCAACAGGTGATGGCATCGTCGCTTTTTGCGTTTATGCGCTTCTTGTGAAAAGCATAATCCGTGTTTAGGCAATAAAAGAAAACGTGCCGTTTGGGCACTTTCAAAATATGTCCGACATATTTTGAATTATGTCAGACATATTTTAAAATATCTCAGACATAATTTTTATCTGCTCCAAATGGCTTTTCGTATGGTTCAATCCCGGTGTGTCTTTTTTGTCTTTCTGCGAGCGGATAGGGGATATGTAGCGAAAAGCAACGTGAAATGCTACTTTTTACTCTTTAGTCGGGTTAAATATACTTAAATCCGACCGAAATATGTTAAATATTACAAATAAAGAAATGTAAGGAAAAACGCTTTTGACGGGATATGATTCTGTAACTGCTTGATAAAGTGCTTGTTATTTGGACTTTACTGCATTTTTGTCTGTGCGATACGGCGGTTGCCGGGTTAGAATATACTTGAAATAAGGTAGTTAATAGCGTTTGTCAATCCAAATGTTATTCGTACCTTTGCAGGCCGAAAAGGTGTATTGTACACCTATGTGAACATGTTTTGAATGTAATTATAAGTAACAAAATAAATTAAAAAACAAACAAATGCCTACTATTCAGCAATTAGTTAGAAAAGGCAGAGAGGCTTTGGTGGAGAAGAGTAAATCGCCCGCACTCGATTCATGCCCGCAGCGTCGCGGGGTGTGCGTTCGTGTTTACACTACAACACCTAAAAAACCTAACTCTGCAATGCGCAAGGTTGCGCGTGTACGTTTGACCAACTCCAAAGAGGTTAACTCTTACATACCCGGAGAAGGTCATAACCTTCAGGAGCACTCCATTGTGCTCGTTCGTGGCGGACGTGTAAAAGACCTGCCCGGTGTTCGTTATCACATAGTTCGTGGTACTCTCGATACGGCCGGTGTTGCCAATCGTCTGCAACGTCGTTCGAAGTATGGTGCAAAACGTCCTAAGGCGGCCAAAAAGTAAGAAAAATCATTAGGTTTGCGAGGAAGCAACAAACAAAAGGCTGAGTAAATGTTCTCGGAGGAGACGTTGAAGACACTTTAAGAGCAGCCCCAAACCAATTATCGTTCAAACAAAATGAGAAAAGTAAAGCCAAAGAAACGTGTGATCCTTCCCGATCCCGTTTACGGAGATCAGAAAGTCTCCAAGTTTGTTAATCACCTTATGTATGACGGCAAGAAGAATACTTCGTATCGCATTTTCTATGCGGCTCTTGACCTCGTTGGTGAAAAGATGAAGGACGCTGAGAAGTCGTCGCTTGAAATCTGGAAAACAGCGCTTGACAAGATTACTCCCCAGGTGGAGGTTAAGTCGCGCCGTATAGGTGGAGCTACGTTCCAGGTGCCTACTGAAATACGTCCCGACCGTAAAGAGTCGGTTTCTATGAAAAACTTAATCAATTTTGCTCGTAAGCGCAGCGGTAAATCGATGGCTGAGAAACTTGCAGCCGAGATAATCGACGCATACAACGAGCAGGGTGGCGCATTCAAACGTAAAGAAGATATGCACCGTATGGCTGAGGCTAACCGTGCATTCGCTCACTTCAGGTTTTAATTAAAATAAGGGGATATAATGGCAAAGACAGATTTGCACCTTACTCGTAACATCGGCATTATGGCGCACATCGATGCCGGCAAAACAACCACATCGGAGCGCATATTGTATTATACGGGTAAAACTCATAAGATTGGTGAAGTGCACGAAGGTGCCGCTACCATGGACTGGATGGCGCAGGAGCAGGAGAGAGGTATAACCATTACTTCGGCTGCTACCACTACATACTGGAACTGGAACAACAAGCACTTCAAGATTAACTTGATTGATACTCCGGGACACGTGGACTTTACGGCTGAGGTAGAGCGTTCGCTCCGTGTTCTTGATGGCGCTGTTGCTACATATTGTGCAGTAGGCGGTGTTCAGCCTCAGAGTGAGACTGTTTGGCGTCAGGCTGACAAGTATAACGTGCCTCGTATAGGCTACGTGAACAAAATGGACCGCTCGGGCGCCAACTTCTTCGAGGTTGTTCGCCAGATGAAAGATATACTCAAGGCAAATCCTTGTGTTATAAACATACCTATCGGTGCAGAAGAGAAATTCAAGGGTGTTGTCGACCTCCTCGACATGAAGGCCCTGATATGGCACGACGAGACGCTCGGCGCTGAGTTCGAGGTCGACGAGATACCCGACGAACTCAAGGATGAGGCTCAGGAGTGGCGCGACAAGCTTGTAGAGCAGGCTGCTGAGTGCGATGAGAAACTGATGGAGAAATTCTTTGAAGATCCTTCGCAGATAACAAAAGAAGAACTTATCGCCGCAATCCGTAAAGGAACGCTTTCGATGGATCTTACTCCCATGTGCTGCGGTTCTTCGTTCAAGAACAAAGGTGTTCAGACTTTGCTCGACTATGTGTGCATGTTCCTTCCCTCTCCGCTGGATACGCCCAATGTGGTGGGAAAGAACCCGCGCACGGGTGAGGAAGAAGACCGTAAACCCGATGAGAACGAAAAGACTTCGGCTCTTGCGTTCAAGATTGCAACCGACCCGTATGTGGGACGCCTTACGTTCTTCCGTGTTTACTCGGGAAAAGTAGAATCCGGCTCCTATATATATAACGTGCGCTCGGGCAAGAAAGAACGTATATCGCGTCTTTTCCAAATGCACTCTAACCACCAGAACCCTGTAGACTGCATAGCAGCAGGCGATATAGGTGCCGGAGTAGGCTTTAAGGATATACGCACCGGCGATACGCTTTGCGACGAGGATGCACCTATCGTATTGGAGTCAATGGATTTCCCCGATCCTGTGATAGGTATTGCGGTTGAGCCTAAGACCCAGAAAGATTTGGATAAATTGTCGAACGGTTTATCCAAACTGGCTGAAGAAGACCCCACGTTTACGGTTAAGACCGACGAACAGAGCGGCCAGACAATTATCTCCGGAATGGGTGAACTCCACCTGGATATTATCCTTGACCGCCTGCGCCGTGAGTTCAACGTGGAATGCAACCAAGGCAAGCCGCAGGTTAACTACAAAGAGGCAATCACACAGACGGTTAACTTACGTGAGGTTTACAAGAAACAGACCGGTGGCCGCGGTAAGTTTGCAGACATAATTGTAAATGTTGGCCCGAAAGACGAAGATTATACTGAAGGGCCGTTGCAGTTTATCAATAAAGTTACGGGCGGTAACATTCCCAAGGAATTCATCCCGTCGGTACAGAAAGGTTTTGAGAGCGCAATGAAGAGCGGCGTGCTCGGCGGTTTCCCGATGGTCGGTTTGAAAGTAGAACTGCTTGACGGCTCGTTCCACCCGGTAGACTCCGACCAGCTTTCGTTTGAAATCTGCGCGATAAATGCATATAAGAATGCATGTGCAAAGGCAAAACCAGTGTTGATGGAGCCTATAATGAGCCTTGAAGTAATCACTCCGGAAGATAACATGGGTGATGTAATAGGTGACTTGAACAAACGTCGCGGACAAGTGGAAGGTATGGATACAAACCGTAGCGGAGCACGTGTTGTAAAAGCTATGGTACCCCTTGCAGAAATGTTCGGCTATGTAACAGCACTGCGTACCATAACATCGGGTAGGGCAACGTCTTCCATGCAGTATGATCACCATGCACCGGTATCGTCTTCGATAGCACGTGCAGTACTTGAAGAAATTAAAGGCCGTACAGATTTAGTATAAGAAAATAAATAACGTACTTGGGCATTCAGGGCTAACGAATGACTCTTAGCCCTGAATTAACAAGTATAAACAATAAAAACAATGAGTCAAAAAATTAGAATCAAACTTAAATCTTACGATTATTCGTTGGTAGAAAAGTCAGCCGAGAAAATTGTAAAAACCGTAAAGACTACGGGTGCAATCGTAAGCGGGCCGATACCTCTTCCTACCCACAAGCGTATTATAACGGTTAACCGTAGTACTTTCGTAAACAAAAAGTCACGTGAGCAATTTGAGTTGTCAAGCTATAAACGTCTTATAGACATATATAGCTCAACTTCAAAGACCGTTGACGCGCTCATGAAGCTGGAACTTCCGTGCGGCGTAGAAGTTGAAATAAAAGTATAGTAAATAAACAACATTACACTCAAAAATATTTATCTGAAATGCCAGGATTATTAGGAAAAAAAATCGGAATGACATCCGTTTTCAGTGCCGAGGGTAAAAATGTACCATGCACTGTTATCGAAGCTGGCCCTTGTGTAGTTACCCAGATAAAGAGTGTCGACAAAGATGGATATGCAGCTGTACAGCTGGGTTTCCAAGAGGCAAAGGAAAAAAATACTTCCAAGCCAATGCAAGGACACTTTAAAAAAGCTGGTACTACACCGAAGCGCCACTTGGCCGAGTTCACAGATTTTGAAAAAGAGTTGAATTTAGGCGACACTGTCACTGTAGACCTCTTCGAAGGCGCTAATTACGTTGATGTAACTGGTACTTCGAAAGGACATGGATTCCAAGGTGTTGTTAAGCGTCACGGTTTTGGTGGCGTAGGACAGACCACTCACGGTCAGGATGACCGTCAGCGTAAGCCCGGTTCCATAGGTGCCTGCTCATATCCTGCAAAAGTGTTCAAAGGTATGCGAATGGGCGGCCAGATGGGCGGCGATCGTGTTACCACACACAATTTGCAAGTACTTAAAGTAATTCCTGAGAGCAACCTCTTGTTGATAAAAGGTTCTGTTCCCGGATGCAAAGGTTCAATCTTAATCATCAAGAAATAATGGAGCTTAGCGTATTAAATATAAAAGGAGAAGACACTGGCCGCAAGGTTACTCTTAATGACACTGTCTTTGGCATTACGCCCAATGACCATGCTATATATCTTGACGTGAAGCAGTATATGGCAAACCATCGTCAGGGCACTGCTAAATCAAAGGAAAGAAGTGAGATGAGCGGTTCTACCCGTAAGCTCATTCGTCAGAAAGGTAGTGGCGGTGCACGTAGGGGTGACATCAATTCGCCTGTATTAGTAGGCGGAGCACGCGTTTTTGGACCGAAGCCCAGAGATTATAGCTTCAAGCTTAACAAAAAGGTGAAATCTTTAGCGCGTCGTTCTGCACTCAGTTATAAAGCTCAGGAAAACGCTATCATAGTGGTAGAAGATTTTACATTCGAAGCTCCTAAAACAAAGCAATATATCGAAATGCTTGGCAAATTGAATATTGCCGATAAGAAGAGTCTCGTTGTCCTTCCTGCTGTAGACAGCAATGTTTATCTTTCTGCACGCAACCTGCAGAATACAAAAGTTGCGGTAGCAAGAAACCTTAACACATATGTAGTGCTCGACGCAGGAGTTATGGTAGTTACAGAGAAATCTCTGTCGCAAATCGATGACGTTTTAAATAAATAAGGAGGTAAGCAATATGGCAATCATAGTAAAACCGCTCGTCACCGAGAAAATGAATAATTTGGCAGAAACCCAGAAGAAATATGGTTTCATTGTCAATCCTAAAGCAAACAAAATTGAAATAAAAGCGGAAATTGAATCCCTTTACAATGTAACAGTTGTAGGCATTAGCACAATGCGTTATGCCGGGAAAGCTAAAAACCGCAATACGCGCGCCGGATTTATAAAGGGTCGTACAAATGCTTTCAAGAAAGCGATAGTGACTCTTAAGGATGGCGATGTAATAGATTTCTATAGCAATATTTAAAGAAGATGGCAGTACGTAAATTTAAACCTACAACACCGGGTCAAAGGCACAAAATTATTGGTACGTTCGAAGAAATTACTGCATCAGTACCAGAAAAGACTCTCGTTTGTGGAAAACGTTCTTCAGGCGGCCGTAACAATGTCGGTAAGATGACAGTGCGTTACATCGGTGGCGGTCACAAGAGAAAATATCGTTTCATAGATTTCAAACGAGAAAAAGATGGTGTTCCCGCTGTAGTCAAGACGATAGAGTATGATCCCAACCGTTCTGCTCGTATAGCCTTGCTGTTTTATGCGGATGGAGAAAAGCGTTATATAATCGCTCCCAACGGATTGAAAGTGGGGAGTACCGTTATGTCCGGAGCTACAGCAGCTCCTGAAGTCGGAAATGCTCTTCCTTTACAAAATATCCCAGTAGGAACTGTAATACATAATATCGAGTTGCGCCCGGGACAAGGTGCGTTGCTCGTTCGCTCAGCCGGTAATTTTGCTCAGTTGACATCTCGTGAGGGCCGTTACTGTGTAATAAAGTTACCTTCAGGTGAAACTCGTCAAATTCTCAGTGCTTGCAAAGCTACTATTGGTAGTGTCGGCAATTCTGATCATGCGCTTGAAAGCTCCGGTAAAGCCGGTCGCTCTCGTTGGCTCGGACGTCGTCCACACAACCGTGGCGTTGTAATGAATCCGCATGACCACCCGATGGGCGGCGGTGAAGGTCGTCAGTCCGGAGGTCATCCTCGCTCAAGGAATGGTTTGTATGCTAAGGGCTTGAAGACAAGAGCTCCTAAGAAAGCATCAAACAAGTTTATAATAGAAAGAGCCAATAAGAAATAATTAAATTAACAGAAGAGTAATTTATGAGTCGTTCATTAAAAAAAGGTCCGTACATTGCAGTTTCCCTTGAAAAGAAGATACTTGCAATGAATGAAAGCGGAAAGAAAAACGTTGTAAAAACGTGGGCTCGAGCTTCAATGATTTCACCTGATTTTGTAGGTAATACAGTTGCAGTTCATAATGGTAATAAATTCATTCCTGTTTATATAACCGAAAATATGGTAGGACATAAACTCGGAGAGTTTGCACCTACGCGCAAGTTCGGTGGACATGCGGGTAACCGTAAATAAGCTAAACAGGATAAGATATTAGAAAATAAAGGAAAAAATAATGGGAAGAAGAAAAAGATTAGCGGCAAAAGCCATAAAGGAAAGCCGCAAAACCCAGTACTTTGCCAAACTGAAGGATATACCCTCTTCGCCTCGTAAAATGCGATATGTAATAGATATGATTCGTGGTATGGAGGTAAACAGGGCTCTTGGAACTTTGCGCTTTTCAGCTAAAGCTGCTTCGGTGCCAGTTGAAAAATTGCTCCGTTCAGCTATAAATAATTGGGAACAGAAAAATGACCGTAAGGCTGAAGAAGGCGAACTTTATATTACTAAAGTGTTCGTTGATGAAGGTGCTACACTGAAACGTATGCGTCCTGCACCGCAAGGACGTGGCTATAGAATACGCAAACGCTCTAACCATGTCACCATGTTTGTTGGTACAAAAAATGAAAAATAACTAGAAGATTATGGGACAAAAAGTAAATCCGATAAGCAACCGACTTGGTATAATTCGTGGTTGGGACTCGAATTGGTTTGGTGGCCGCAGTTTTGGGGATAATATAGTAGAGGATAGCAAAATCCGTAAATATATTGAAACCCGTCTTGAGGAACGTCAGGCTAATTCAAGCGTTTCGAAAATTGTTATTGAACGCACACTTAAGTTAGTTACAGTAACAATATGCACTTCACGCCCAGGACTTATAATAGGTAAAGGTGGCCAAGAAGTAGATAAACTCAAAGAGGAATTGAAAAAGCTCACTGAAAAAGATATACAAATTAATATCTTCGAGGTGAAGAAGCCTGATTTGGATGCACAAATAGTAGGAAAGACTATTGCACGTCAAATTGAAGGTAAGATGGCATACCGTCGTGTTATAAAGATGGCTATTGCAAATACCATGCGTGCAGGTGCTGAAGGGATAAAAGTTCATATAGCAGGCCGTTTAAATGGAGCCGAAATGGCTCGTCAGGAAATGTACAAAGAAGGACGTACACCATTGCATACGTTCCGTGCAGACATTGACTATTGCCAGACAACAGCTCTTACAAAAGTTGGTTTACTTGGCATAAAGGTTTGGATATGCCGCGGCGAAGTATATGAGAAACGTGATTTGGCGCCTAACTATGCACAGGCAAAGGAGAACAACCGTTCTAATGGCAATAACAGTGGGCGCGGTTTCCGTAAAAGAAGAAATAACAATCGCTAATTAGAAGAAAAATGTTACAACCGAAAAGAACTAAATATAGAAGACCTCAAAAAGGGCGTAGCAAAGGTAACGCCCAAAGAGGTAATCAATTGGCTTTTGGAAGCTTCGGTATAAAAAGTCTTGAAACCGAATGGATAAATGGACGCCAAATTGAAGCTGCGCGTGCGGCTGTATCGCGATATATGCAGCGTGAAGGGCAAATATGGATTCGTATATTCCCGGATAAACCTATCACCAAGAAGCCTGCCGATGTACGTATGGGTAAAGGTAAAGGTGATCCTGTAGGATATGTATTTCCTATAACGCCGGGACGTATCATCTTTGAAGTTGAGGGTGTTTCGTATGAAGTAGCAAAAGAGGCTCTTCGTTTGGCGGCACAAAAACTCCCTGTTACCACAAAGTTTGTAGTAAGACGTGATTACGATAAAAACGCTTAATTATGAAAATTGCAGAAATCAGAGAACTTCCAACAGAAGAATTGAAGGAGCGTTTGGAAACAGAGAAAGCCAACTATCACCAAATGGTTATTAACCATTCTATTTCTCCGATTGAAAATCCTTCTCTAATTAAGATCGCGCGTCGTACAATAGCGCGTATGAATACTGAGTTGCGTCAAAGAGAATTAAATAAATAATGGTTGATAATGGAAGTAAGAAATAATAGGAAAACTCGTCAGGGTGTTGTAGTAAGCAACAAAATGGAAAAGACCATAGTTGTGGCTGCTAAATTTAAGGAAATGCACCCGATATACGGAAAATTCGTATCAAAAACAAAAAAGTACCATGTTCATGATGAAAAAAATGAGTGCAACGTTGGCGATACGGTATTAATTATGGAAACTCGTCCTTTGAGTAAAACCAAAAGATGGAGAGTTGTTGAAATAGTCGAAAAAGCTAAGTAGTATGATACAGGTAGAAACAAAATTAAACGTTGCTGACAATAGTGGAGCTCGCGAAGCGCTTTGCATTCGTGTTTTAGGCGGAACTAGGCGTCGTTATGCTACTGTTGGAGATATTATTGTCGTTTCGGTTCAGAATGTGATTCCTTCAAGCGACATGAAGAAAGGAACAGTATCAAAGGCTTTAATTGTTCGTACTAGTAAAGAGGTTCGTCGTGCAGACGGTTCTTATATTCGCTTTGACGATAATGCATGTGTGTTGCTAAACAATGCAGGAGAGTTAAGGGGAAGTCGTATATTCGGACCGGTGGCTCGTGAGCTACGCGCTGTAAATATGAAGGTAGTATCTTTAGCTCCTGAAGTTCTTTAACGAATAACACATTAGACTGAAATGAGTAAGTTACATATAAAGAAAGGTGATACCGTTTACGTAAATTCTGGCGAGAGCCGCGGTCGTAAAGGAAAAGTCTTGAAAGTTTATGTAGATAAACAATGTGCTTTGGTGGAAGGGTTGAATATGATTTCAAAAGCTCAGAAACCCAATGCGCAGAATCCTCAAGGCGGTATAGTAAAAAAGGAAGCTCCCATTCATATTTCAAATTTAAATGTGGTGGATCCTAAGAGTGGTAAACCTACGCGTATTGGCCGTCGTCTTAACGATGAAGGCAAATTAGTACGTTATTCTAAAAAATCAGGTGAGGAGATTAAATAATGAACAATACTGCAAATCTTAAGAATGTTTACGCAGAGCGTATAGCTCCGGCGTTAAAACAGAAATTCAATTATTCTTCGACTATGCAGATTCCTGTATTGAAAAAAATCGTGATAAACCAGGGCTTGGGAATCGCGACTCAGGATAAGAAGATAATTGATACGGCGATAAATGAGATAACGGCAATCACAGGTCAGAAAGCAGTTGCGACAGTTTCGAAAAAAGATATATCTAATTTTAAACTTCGCAAGAAAATGCCTATCGGTGTTATGGTAACATTGCGTCGTGAGCGTATGTATGAATTCTTGGAGGAACTTATTCGTGTTGCTTTGCCTCGTATACGTGACTTCAAGGGAATCGAGAGCAAGTTTGACGGACGCGGTAATTACACCTTGGGAATACAGGAGCAGATAATATTCCCCGAAATTAACATAGATTCTGTTGAGCGTATTATGGGTATGAATATAACATTCGTAACTACGGCTAAGACAGACGAGGAAGGTTACGCTCTTCTGAAAGAATTTGGATTGCCTTTTAAAGACGTAAAAAATAACTGATAGATATGGCAAAAGAATCAATGAAAGCGCGTGAGGTAAAGCGTGCCAAAATGGTGGCTAAGTATGCCGAAAAACGAGCTGCATTAAAGAAAATCATCAATACGACAGATGATCCGGCTCAGGCTTATGAGGCTGCAAGAAAGTTACAGGAAATACCGCATAACGCATCTCCAATACGCCTGCATAATCGTTGCAAGATAACAGGTCGTCCAAAAGGGTATTTAAGGCAATTCGGATTGTCGAGAATACAATTCCGCGAGATGGCGTCAAGTGGTTTAATACCGGGTGTTAAGAAAACAAGCTGGTAATTGATGAAATACACTTTGGTCTCGGCTTCTTATTTATAATCAGAAATATGCAATTTATAAATTAATATATTTAATTTTTTTGTAATTTCGTAGGCTGAAGAGATTATTAAAGTGTGTTTTTTACAGAACTGATTAATTATTAATGTATTAATATTGTCGGGACTCGCCCGATTAATTAAAACAAAATAAAATGACAGATCCAATTGCAGATTATTTGACGCGATTGAGGAATGCTATCCAGGCAAATCACAGGGTAGTGGAAATTCCGGCGTCAAATCTCAAAAAGAACATCACAAAGATTCTTTTTGAGAAGGGTTATATCTTGAACTATATGTTCGAAGATAAAGGCCCACAAGGAATTATTAAAGTGGCTTTAAAGTATGATGTTGCCACGAAGTCGAATGCAATAAAAAATTTGCAGCGTGTATCTAAACCAGGCTTACGTAAGTATGCAGGTTATAAGAATATGCCGAGAGTTATAAATGGTTTAGGTATTGCGATTATTTCTACGTCTAAAGGCGTAATGACAGACAAAGAAGCTGCCGAATTGAAAATAGGCGGTGAAGTATTGTGCTACGTGTCATAATAAAATCAGGAGGAAATTAAATGTCTAGAATAGGTAAATTGCCGATAAACATTCCTTCCGGCGTTAATGTAACGTACAAGGATAATGTAGTGACTGTAAAAGGTCCGAAGGGTGAGTTAACCCAAAGTATAGATCCTTCTATCATCGTTAATATTGAGGATGGCAAAATCGTTTTCACAATAGATGAAAAGAACGATACGGTAGGCGATAAGCAAAAGCAGGCTTATCATGGCTTGTATAGGGCACTCGTCAATTCTATGGTGGTAGGTGTATCGCAAGGATATAAAAAGGAGATGGAATTAGTAGGTGTAGGTTATAGGGTATCCAATGAAGGAAACGTCATGGAGTTCTCTTTAGGATACACCCACGTGATATATCTTCAGTTACCTCCTGAGATAAAAGTAGAGACTAAATCAGAAAGAAACAAAAACCCCTATATTTGTTTGGAGTCGTGTGATAAACAGCTCTTAGGCCAAGTATGTGCGAAAATACGTTCTTTCCGTAAGCCTGAACCTTATAAGGGAAAAGGTATCTTATTCTTGGGAGAACAAATCCGTCGCAAGTCTGGAAAGGCTGCAGGTGCTAAGTAATAATCATAACAGAGTAATATTATGGTAACAAAAATAGAAAGACGACAAAAAATAAAATATCGGGTTCGTAATAAAATTTCCGGTACTGCTGACCGTCCTCGTTTAAGTGTGTTCAGAAGCAACAAGCAGATATACGCACAGGTTATAAACGATGAAGAGGGCAAGACTTTGGTTGCAGCCTCTTCATTAGGCATGGAAAAAATGCCAAAGAAGGAACAGGCAGCAAAAGTAGGTGAAATGGTAGCTCAGAAAGCAATATCGGCAGGAATAACAACAGTTGTTTTTGACCGTAATGGTTATCTCTATCATGGTAGAGTTCAGGAATTGGCCGATGGAGCTCGTAAAGGTGGACTTAAATTTTAATGATTATGGCAAACAGAATAAATATAAATAGTGAAGAGTTAAAAGATAGACTGGTTGCTATCAATCGAGTTACGAAAGTAACAAAAGGTGGACGTACTTTCAGTTTCTCTGCTATTGTTGTAGTTGGAAACGGAAATGGAGTAATTGGCTACGGACTTGGTAAGGCGGGAGAAGTAACCGCAGCAATAGCCAAAGGCGTAGAGTCTGCCAAGAAGAATCTTTATAAAGTTCCAATAGTAAACGGTACTGTACCTCATGAGCAAACCGCTCATTTCGGTGGCAGCGAGGTTCTTATAATGCCGGCTTCCCAAGGTACGGGAGTTGTTGCAGGCGGTGCGATGCGTGCTGTATTAGAGAGTGTGGGAGTAAAAGATGTATTGGCAAAGTCAAAAGGTTCATCAAACGCTCACAACTTAGTAAAGGCAACGATTTTAGCATTAAGCGAAATGCGCGACGCACGTACTGTTGCACAAATGCGCGGAATATCTATCGAAAAAGTATTTAGAGGATAAAACAGAATAACTATGGCAACAATAAAAATAAAACAGATAAAGAGTAAAATAGGTGCCCCGGCTGTTCAAAAAAGAACTCTAGAAGTACTAGGTCTTCATAAGATAGGTCAGGTAGTAGAACGCGAGGATACTCCAGTGACCCGTGGAATGATTAATAAGGTCAACCATTTGGTAATTGTTGTTGAATAACCTAAAATTGAATAGTTTAAAATGAAATTACATACTTTAAAACCTGCAAAAGGTTCAAAACAAAGCAGACGTAGGTTAGGTCGCGGAACTGGTTCTGGCTTAGGTGGTACTTCAACACGTGGCCATAAAGGTGCTAAAGCTCGTTCCGGCTATAAGAAGAAGATTGGTTTCGAAGGTGGACAAATGCCTATACAGCGTCGTTTGCCTAAATATGGTTTTCATAATCCTTTCCGTGTAGAATATAAGGCTATCAATATTTCTACTCTTCAGGCACTTTCTGAAGCAAAAGGTTTGGAACGTATAACAGTAGAAAACCTAATTGAAGCAGGGTTTATTTCAAAAAGCCAGTTGGTAAAAGTTCTGGCGAATGGTGAACTTAAGTCTAAACTTGAGGTTGAGGCTCACGCTTTTTCTAAGGCAGCACAGTCTGCAATAGAAGCTGTCGGCGGTAAGGCTATAAAACTCTAAAGTACATGAAGAAGATAATAGAAACCTTTAAGAACATATGGAGGATTGAGGATTTGCGCATGCGTATCCTCATCACAATATTGTTCATCGCAATCTATCGTTTTGGTTCGTTCGTAGTGCTTCCAGGTATTGACCCCAATAGGCTACAAGCGCTTCACGAACAAACCAGCGGAGGTTTGATGTCATTATTGAACATGTTCTCTGGAGGTGCGTTCTCAAATGCTTCTATCTTTGCATTAGGAATCATGCCATATATCACTGCATCCATAATTATGCAGCTTTTGGCTGTTGCAGTGCCGCAATTCCAAAAAATGCAACGGGAAGGTGAAAGTGGCCGTCGTAAAATTAACCAATACACCCGTTATCTTACGATAGCAATCCTTTTGTTCCAAGGTCCTACCTATTTGCTTAATTTGAATAACCAAGCCGGTTCTGCATTAGCTCCTGGTTTAAGTTGGACATGGTTCTCTATATCGGCGACGATAATCCTTGCTGCCGGTAGCATGTTCGTACTGTGGCTGGGTGAGCGCATAACTGACAAAGGTATCGGCAACGGCGTATCTATAATAATTATGATAGGTATTATCGCGCGTTTCCCGACAGCTTTTGTACAGGAGTTGACTTCAACCCTTTCAACTCCGGGTGCCGGCGGATTGATTAAGTTCTTATTCGAACTTATAGTGTTTGTCTTGGTAATAGCTGCTGCCATACTGTTGGTGAATGCTACGCGCAAGGTGCCTGTGCAGTATGCAAAGCGGGTTGTTGGAAGCAAACAATATGGAGGTGCACGCCAGTATATACCTTTGAAACTGTTCGCTGCAAATGTGATGCCTATAATCTTTGCACAAGCTTTGATGTTCATCCCAATGGCAATAGCCGGATATAATAATCAGGATGCGAGTTGGGCGGCACGTCAGTTTATGGATCACACGAGTTTGTTGTACAATGTAGTATTCGTTGTGCTCATAGTAGCGTTTACGTATTTCTACACGGCAATCACAATGAACCCGGTGCAGATGGCAGAGGATATGAAGCGCAATAATGGGTTTATTCCAGGAGTGAAACCCGGTAAGAGTACGGCAAACTACATCGACTCGGTGATGTCGCGCATAATGCTTCCCGGTTCATTGTTTATCGCATTGATAGCGATATTGCCTGCGTTTGCGGGTCTCTTCGGAATTAACCAGCAGTTCGCACAATTTTTCGGTGGAACATCATTGTTGATTCTTGTCGGTGTTGTAATGGATACAATCCAGCAGATAAACAGCCATTTGTTGGTTCGTCATTATGACGGATTGCTGAATTCAGGACATGTACGCCGCACGAGCAATGTTTCTGCTTATTAATGGTCTATGATAATTCTGAAGACAGAAGACGAAATAGAATTGTTGCGTGCCGCAAATCTGTTGGTAGCAAGTACACTTGCTGAGATAGCAAAAGTTATCGCTCCGGGTGTTACGACAAAGCAGCTTGACAAACTTGCGGATACGTACATAAGGGATAATGGCGCCGAACCGACCTTCAAAGGATTTCCCAATCCATACGGTGCGCCGTTCCCCGCTTCTATTTGCACTTCGGTTAATGATACTGTAGTTCATGGTATTCCGAATGATGAGCCTTTGAAAGAAGGCGACATAGTGTCCGTAGATTGTGGTACGCTGTTAAACGGCTTTAATGGCGATTCATGCTACACGTTTTGTGTGGGCGAAGTTTCCGACGAAGTAAAGAAACTGCTTAAGACAACTAAGGAAGCGCTTTATTTGGGAATCTCAGCCGCAAAACCGGGACATCGTTTGGGAGACGTAGGATATGCAGTACAAACACATTGCGAAAACAACGGCTACGGGGTAGTGCGCGAGTTCGTTGGCCATGGTATAGGCCGCGAAATGCACGAAGACCCAATGGTCCCGAATTACGGCCGTCGTGGCAACGGAGTGCTTATGCGCAATGGCTTGTGCATAGCAATCGAGCCAATGATAACCATGGGACTAAAAGACGTAATGCTGACTCAAGACCGCTGGACGGTAAAGACCCGCGATGGTAAACCGGCCGCACACTTTGAGCATACAATAGCCATTCACAATGGTAAGGCCGATATAATGTCTTCGTTCGAGGAAATTGAAAAAATAGAAAGTAACAAGTAGTAATAAGATATGTCAAAACAATTAGCCATCGAATTAGACGGTACTATCGTCGAAGCGCTTTCGAATGCAATGTTCAGAGTTGTGTTGGAAAACGATCACGAGATAACTGCCCATATATCCGGAAAGATGAGAATGCACTACATCAAAATCTTGCCGGGAGACAAAGTGAAAGTGGAGATGTCTCCTTACGATCTGAGTAAGGGGCGGATCTCGTTCCGCTACAAATAGGTAGCCGGACTGCGCGCCGGAGTCGTCCGCACGGAGCGGAAAGCGGCTGCGGCAGGTTTTACAACACACAATTTTAAGATGTCTG